>JBIIAV010000077.1:0-7069 GCA_044239745.1 Rickettsiales bacterium | reverse complement strand
CAGGCAGACGATGGCGTCCATGCTGTTGTCGGCGAAGGGTAGGCATTCCTCGTCGGCGATGAGCGTAAAAGGCGGAGCCCCTTGCGTTGCGGCGGCATGGATGACCTCGCGCGTGCCGGCAGGCGGTGTGAAATGCCGGCCGCCGAAGACCAGCATGCGCTCGAAGCGCCGTGCGATGAACGAAAGCGATTCCTCCGCCCGCGCGGCGGCTTCCTGCCATAAAAAATCATGCTGCATGGCGGTGGTGGCGGCGCGCGCATGACGCTTGCGTAAACGCGGGCGATTGAACAGAATGGGTGTCGCGGATTCCATCGGGCGAGCCTAGACAAGTTTATCGGCAGTGCCTATCAAAATGAGAGAACGATGCTGGCCAATACGCATACACGAACGGTCTGGGCGGTTGCCAAGGGGGTGCTGCGCTTGACGGCGGATATGCTGTTCCCGCCGCGCTGCCCCTCGTGCCAAAGCTACGTGAGTGCGGATGGCAATTTTTGTGCGCCCTGTTTCAGCAAGCTGCGTATGATCGATCACCCGTTATGCGCCTGCTGCGGCATTCCGTTTTCGGTCGCCGTGGATGCCGATACGCGCTGCCCTTCCTGCCTCGATAGCCCGCCGGAATTCGATGTGGCGCGGGCGGCTTTGGTCTATGATGCGGTCAGTGCGCCCTTGGTGAGCGCGCTTAAATTCCATGACCAGTGGGCGAATATGGCGCGCTATGTGCAAATGATGCAGCGCGTCGGCCAGCCGTTATTCGCCGGTGCGGATATCCTTGTACCGGTACCGCTGCACTGGCGCCGTTTGTGGCGCCGCAAATTCAATCAATCGGCCTTGCTGGCTTATGGGATCAGTGCGCAGAGCGGCATCCCATGCCAACCGACCTTGCTGCAGCGTGTGGTCTATACCAAGCCGCAAATGCGGCTCGACCGCGAGGCGCGGTTGCGCAATGTGAAGCCTGCGTTCGCGGTGCCCGCACACGCGATGGCTGCGCTCACGGATAAAGTGGTGGTATTGGTCGATGATGTGGTGACCACGGGTGCGACGGCCAATGCCTGTGCGAAAGCCTTGAAAGCGGCTGGTGCCAAGGAAGTGCGGGTGGTGGCGCTCGCTCGAACGGTGAAGGAGTAAGCCTATGCAACCTCTCGTCATAGCAGCGATCCAGATGACCAGCGGCGATGATATCGCGGCGAACATCGCCCAGCTTGCGCCGCTGCTGCAGCAAGCGGTGCAACGCGGTGCACAATGCGTCGCAACGCCGGAGAACGTATTCTATATGCGCCGCGAGGGAACTGCCGCGATGGACGATGTGCCGATGGTGCAGCATGCGGGCGTGCACTATATATGCGGTGCAGCAAAAGAGCATGGCGTATGGATTCTCATCGGCTCCATCCGTGCGAAGGAAGCGGGGATGGAGGCGCCCTATAACCGCAGCATTTTGGTCGCGCCGGATGGCACGATTGCTGCAACCTACGACAAGGTTCACTTGTTCGATGTGACGTTGCCGGGTGGCCAGCAGTACCGCGAATCGTCGCAGGCGGCAGCGGGGGCGCACGCGGTAGTGGCTGCGCTACCCAGCCTACCGCTGGGTATGAGCATTTGCTACGATGTGCGGTTCCCCTATCTCTATCAGGCGCTAGCGGCGCAGGGAGCGATGATGCTGAGCGTGCCTTCCGCCTTCACGCGGCCGACGGGCCAAGCGCACTGGCACACGTTACTGAAGGCGCGCGCGATCGAGAATGCGTGCTATGTCGTTGCGCCGGCGCAGTGCGGCACCCATCCCGGCGGGCGCGAAACCTATGGCCACAGTCTTATCATCGACCCGTGGGGCGAGGTGCTGGCCGAAGCGGTGGAGGATGTGCCGCAGGTGATTATGGCGACGCTCGACCCTGCGAAGGTGATGGCCGTGCGCGCACAAATTCCGGTATTGGCGCACCGGCGGCAATTGGAAGATTAGGAAACGAATCAGGCCATTTGCGGTTGCGCAGCATGGGCTGCTTGCAGCATGCCTTGATGCTGCGCCGCCTGTATGTGGGCGGACGGCGCGTCGGCGGATGCTTGGCCGGTCACCATCGGCGTATGATCGGGTGCGACACGCAGGCTTTCTTGCTCCTGTTGCGCGGCGAGATCCTTGAACTTGGTTGCGTTCTCGACGATCTCGGCGTGCAGCTTATCGTTGATCTTCTCGAGGTCGTCATTGACCTCGCGCAGATGTTTGATTTCGGTTTTGGCGCGTTCGAACTGGCGCTTGCCGGCGTTGCCCTCATGGCTGCCTTTGAGAATACCCCAGATGGTCGAACCAACCCAACCAACAACAGCGCCGATACCGCCGGCAAACAGTGCGGCGGATGTTTTTGCTTCGCCGATGGATTTACCTTGAAAGCGGTCACCGCTGAGTTTTTTTAAGCCATCGAAAACCTTATGTGAAGCCCCTTCTGCAAGCTTTGAAATGAATGCAACGACCGTGGCAATCCCTTTTTTGATGCCGCTGCTTTCGGCACGCGAATCGCTTAGTGCTTCTGCCCATTGCTTGACCTTGTTGGTCTGGGTGTGCGCGATGGCGCCCGCGACGGCAAAGCCAACGAAGCCACCGATCAGTGCGAGCAAATGCGAAAGATACACATAACCAGCGCTGGT
Organism: Rickettsiales bacterium; assembly: GCA_044239745.1. Classification (GTDB taxonomy): domain Bacteria; phylum Pseudomonadota; class Alphaproteobacteria; order Rickettsiales; family UBA3002; genus QFOX01. The sequence goes on along the minus strand of JBIIAV010000077.1, from coordinate 4,438 downwards.
AACGACCCTACCCGGCCCTTTGTAGGGCTCGCTGGCGATATCGTCGTTGGGGTCTGTCTTGAATTTTTCCATACCCTCACTATACGCTTGGTATGTGACAGGATGATGACAAACAGGCGATTATTTGCCTTTTTGGGCGACCAGCAGGTAATTTACGCCCAAGTCTTTGGCATTCAATGAAAAAGACCAGTTGATGGGCGAGAAGGTGATGCCGGTCGTATCGGCGACGTGGAACCCGCGCTGGCGAAGGGCTGCGGCCATTTCCGAGGGTTTGATGAATTTCGACCAGGTATGGGTGCCTTTGGGCAGCCAACGCAGCACATATTCCGCCCCGACGATGCCAAGCGCATAGGACTTCGCGGTGCGGTTTAAGGTGGAGAGTATCAGCACGCCACCCGGCTTCACGAGGTTGCAGACGGCGTCGTAGAACAGCGAAACATCCGCGACATGCTCGATGATCTCGAGTGCGAAGACGACATCGAACTGGGCGCCTTCGAGGGCGAGCTGCTCGGCGGTGGTAGCGCGGTAATCGATGGCCAGCCCGCTGCGTTTGGCATGCAGGCTCGCGACCTCGATATTGGTGGCGGAAGCATCGATGCCGGTGACGTTCGCGCCAAGGCGTGCCATTGGCTCGCTGATGAGGCCGCCGCCGCAGCCGATATCGACCAGCGAAAGATTGTTCAGCGGTGTGGCGGATTGGCCATGCATGGCGCTGCCTGCGAAAAAATGGCGGATTAGCTGGTCCTTCAGGTAGCCGATGCGCACGGGATTGAGCTTGTGCAGCGGCGCGAATTTGCCGCGCTCGTCCCACCATTCATCGGCAATGGCCGAGAAACGGGCGACTTCGGTGGCATCGATCGTGGTGGCCGCTGCGCTTGGCATTTGCTTGGACTCCTGCTGCATGCTAAAAATAGATTCAGGCAACTACATAGGCTTCATGAAACACGAGCGCAAGAGACTAACGGTGGCAGGAGTGGCGGACGAAGCGCGCGACGCGCTTTACGAGCTGCTGATCGACCGCCCCACCGCATGGCTTGAGCAGGCGCGCGAGCGCATGCGCGACCTGCCGAAGACCAATTTCGACCTCGGCTGCACCTTCGCCGACCAAGGCAAATGGATCGATGCGATCTTCCGTTTCCGCATTGCGGCCTATTTCCAGCCGGCTTATCCGCAGGTGTGGTACAATCTCGGCTGCTGTTATTTCCGCAGTGGGCGGCCAAGCCAAGCGCGTGCAGCATTGCTCAAGGCATTGCAGCAAACCCCGCGCGACCCCGAGAGCATCTTCATGCTGGCGGCGATCGACCCGCGGGCGGTTCCCGCCGGCCAACTGCCGCAGCGCATGCCTACCAGCATGGTGGTCGGGTTCTTCAGCGGGGTTGCCGAGACCTACGATATCGAGGAAGCACGCAACGGCTATCAGGCCGGTAAGGCGATGTATGATGTGTTGAAACCCATGGTCAAGAACCCAACGCCGACGGTGCTGGATTGGGGCTGCGGCACGGGGATCGCCGCGCGGCCATGGCGGATGGCGGCCAAAGCGATCATCGGGGTAGATGTGACACCGGCGATGGTGGCGCTGGCAGGCAAAGCGACCCATGCCGAGCGTTCCTTGTTCGATCAGGTGATGGCGATCGATGGCGCGGCACTACCGGAAGCGGTTGCCACCGGCAGCGTGGATGTGGTGCAGATCATCAACGTCGCGCAATTCGTGGGCGATCTTTCGGGTATCGTGGCCTCGGTGGCGCGGGTGTTGGCGCCCGAAGGACTGTGCGTGATGACGGTGGAGCCGCATGGGGCACAAGCGGGCTTCGGGGTGAATGCAACGACGGGACGCTTCGGCCATGCGCCGGCCTATGTGCGCCAAGTTGCCGCGGCGGCAGGCCTTGCCGTCGTCAAGGAAGCAACGGTGCAACTCTACCCTAACGTGCCGGTTCAGGCATTCATTTTCAGTAAAGGCAAGTGACCATGTTGCAGGTGCAATACCATATCCATCCGGTCGGGCGCAGCCATGCCAAGGCGCTTGCTGAGCTTCACAAAGGCTGCTTCGCCAAGGGGTGGAGTCATTTGGAATTCGAGAGTTTCTTCGAGCGCGCCGGCGTGTTCTCGGCGATCGCTTATGATGCGAAACAGCATGCGGTTGGATTTGTGCTATGCTGGCTAATCGAAGATCAGTGCGACTTGCTGAGCATGGGCGTACTGCCGGATCATCGCCGCGACGGGGTGGGGCAGATGCTGCTCGATTACGCGCTCGATAATGCCCGCAGCCTAGGCGCCACGCATATGGTGCTGGAGGTGAATATCAACAACACCGCGGCGCAAACACTGTATGAAGCGCAAGGCTTCGAGAAATTCTCGGTGCGCAAGGGCTATTACACCAACGCCGACGGCAGCTTGGCCGATGCGGCCTGCATGCGCAAGGCGCTGTAGTTAGGGATTGGGATTCAGCATTCAGGATTCGAGATTCAGAATCCTCTAATTTCCACTAGCCAACCCGACGATTCGCCCGTATAACCCGCCGCTTATGGCACTGATTGTACAGAAATTCGGGGGCACGTCGGTCGGCGATATCGCGCGCATCAAGCATGTGGCGACGGTGGTCAAGCGCGATGTCGATGCCGGCCACCAAGTGATCGTCGTGGTTTCGGCGATGGCGGGCGTGACCAACCAGCTGGTGGATTATTGTGCGAACGTGAGCGATCTGATGAGCGACGAAGCGCGCGCCAATGCCGACCATGTGGTGGCGGCGGGCGAGCAAATTACCTCCGGCCTGTTGGCGCTGGAGCTACAGACGCTCGGCCTGAAATCGCGCGCATGGGCGGGCTGGCAAATTCCGCTGACGAGCGATGCGATGTATAGCAAAGCGCGCATTGCGCATATCGACACGAAGGCAATTCTTGCATCGTTGGCGGAAGGCAATGTGGCGGTGATCGCGGGCTTTCAGGGCATCAGCCCCGACGGGCGTATCACGACGCTGGGGCGTGGCGGTTCGGATACTTCGGCGGTGGCCATTGCCGCAGCATTTAAAGCCGAGCGTTGCGATATCTATACCGATGTCGACGGTGTCTATACGAGCGATCCGCGCATCGTGAAGAAGGCGAAGAAGCTGAAGCAAGTCAGCTACGAGGAAATGCTCGAGATGGCATCGCTTGGCAGCAAAGTGCTGCAAACGCGCAGCGTGGAGCTGGCGATGAATTACCGTGTGAAAGTGCAAGTGCTGTCGACGTTCGATGCGACACCGGCGGATCAACTGCCGGGCACATTATTGGTGGATGAGGAGGATTTGGTGGAACAGCAACGGGTGACGGGCCTTGCCTATAGCCGCGACGAGGCACGCATTACGCTCGCCAATGTCGAGAACAAACCCGGCGTTTCGGCGGGCATTTTCGGGCCGCTGGCCGATCGCGGCATCAACGTCGATATGATCGTCCAGAACGTGACGGAGGACGGCAAACAGACCGACCTTACCTTCACCGTCAGCAAGGGCGACCTTGCGCGTGCGCTCGATCTCGTGAATAGCAACCCCGGCATGCCAAAATGCGAAAAGGTGCACACCGATTCCGGTGTCGCGAAAATTTCGGTGATCGGTGTGGGCATGCGCAGCCACGCAGGGGTGGCGGCCGAAATGTTCCGCACGCTGGCCGAGAAGAACATCAACATCATCGTCATCTCGACGTCGGAGATCAAGATATCCGTACTGATCGATGAGAGCTATATTGAGTTGGCGTTGCGGGCGCTGCATACGGCCTATGGGCTTGATGCGGTAGAGGAAAAATAACGCGCAGTATTTCTACGGACAATTACGTTGTCGTGTTCGGTGCTCGGTCAGTCTTGTAGCGCTGCTACACTCCTTCCCTGTGCTCGACCACTCCTAGTACTTGCCTCGTAGAAATGACTGCGATAGTGGTATAAAAAAAGGGGCGGGTTATGACATCACTGAATCAACTCTGGCAACGCGGCCGTGACCTTCTGGGTTGCGAACACGCCATCATGGGCGGCGCGATGAGCTGGGTGAGCGAACGCCACCTTGTATCCGCGCTTAGTAATGCCGGCGCGTTCGGCGTGATCGCTGCAAGCAGCATGCCGCCGGAATTGCTGCACAAAGAAATTCAGGCCACGCAGCAAATGACGCAAAAACCCTTCGGCGTGAATCTCATTCTCATGCACCCGAAACTCGATGATCTGGTGGAAGCATGCATTGCAAATAACGTGACGCATGTGGTGCTGGCGGGAGGTATGCCCAAGGCGCCGACCATCAACCGCCTGAAGGAGGGCGGCTGCAAGGTGATCGCCTTCGCGCCGACGCCGGCGATCGGCAAGAAACTGGTACGCATGGGGGTCGATGCGCTGATTATTGAGGGCACTGAGGCGGGCGGGCATATCGGCCCCGTATCGACCAGTGTGCTGGCGCAGGAAATTCTGCCCATCATCACGGATGTGC
>JBIIAV010000076.1:0-7132 GCA_044239745.1 Rickettsiales bacterium | reverse complement strand
CTAGGCTCTGTTTACATTTGGATTAATCTTTGGTATTCTGCGCTCGCCAACAAAGGAGGGCGTATGGAACAGCAAGTCAGCAACCAAGCATTTGAGCGGATTCGTGAGTATTTGGTGCATGAGCGATGCATTTATCGGATGAATGAAGCGCGCTTAAGAACATTCATCGAAGCGGTGTACTGGATGGCGCGTAGCGGTGCACAGTGGCGCATGCTGCCGAAGGAGTATGGCGGATGGAACGCAGCCTATCGGCGGTTTTCCCGCTGGTCGGAGCAAGGTGTATGGAAGCGCATGTTTCATTATTTTTCGCAGGACAGCGATCTGGAATGGCTCATGATTGATTCGACGATTGTGCGCGCGCATGCCTGCGCTGCTGGCGCAAAAGGGGGCAGAAAAATCAGGCGCTCGGCCGCAGTAAAGGTGGGTTCTCTACCAAAATTCACCTGAGCACAGAGGCGCTCGGCAATCCGCTGGAGGTGATTTTAACGCCCGGAGAAGTGTCGGATTGTCCGCTCGCGCCGCGCTTGATTGAAGGCCGCAACGCGCAGCATGTGTTGGGCGATAAAGGCTACGATTCTGATGATAATCTCGCGAAGATCAGGGCGACTGGCGCAGTACCCTGTATCCCACCAAAGTCGAACCGAAGCCAGCCTCAGGCTTGTGATTACGCGCTTTACAAAGAACGGCACCACATCGAAGGAGCCTTCTCAAAGCTCAAATATTTCCGCCGAATATTCTCGCGCTTCGATAAATACGCGGCACACTTCCTCTCGTTCATCCACTACGCTGCAACACTACTCTGGTTAAAATAAATGTAAACAGAACCTAAGTTATTTAGGGCAAATTGCGTATCTGGTTGATAACAGTCCCGATAGTGTCACTTATTCGTATATCCGACCGAACTGCCGGAAACTCATTCCTTTGGGTACTTTTTGTAATTTAGCAGCTTAGAGCTGCATTCGGTTTGATGCAGTTGTCCCGATACCGTATCCACCGTGTGAATGGCTGCTGATCTTATCTCGCTAAGATTCCAATGAGAAACTGAAGAAATGACTGGAAAACTGCTGTGAATGGAGCGTGTGTCGTCAGTCTAACGATAGAGGAGGCGTACATGCAGCTTACTTCAGGGAAAACAGTAACAGTAGCTGATGCCTATGAATATTGGCTCGATGATCGCAAACAAAACGTTCGTGGTATTACCGTAAGCGGATATAAGGCATATAGGCATTACATAGTAGGGCCATTGCTTTCGGGCACCCCTAAACAACGAATGCTTTTTGGCCAAAGCGGAACTATTCCTGATGATTGTTTTCTAGAGCCTATGCTGGGCGATATGTCGATCAATGCACTCACAACTGCTGAAATTCGGCGTTGGAATAAAAAACTAGAAGATATGGTCGGCACATACAGTGCGAATCGCGCTAAGAAAAACCTAAAGGCAATTTTAGCTCTAGCAAAAGAGGATCTAGGAGTACTACCTCCCGAAATGCCTATTCGTTTAGGTCGCAATAAAGCGAAATTTAAAAAAGCTATTTTGAGTTTGGAACATGTTAGCGAACTTATTCAATTTTCTAAGAAAGACAAATCGTGGGGAATTTATTATGCATTTCCTTTTTTAGCGGGCACACGGCCGTCAGAGCAATTAGGCCTTCTATGGTCCGAAGTTGATCTAGAGCAAAAAATCATTCGAATTCGACGCATCTTAGACCGGATCGACGGATTGATAGAGGTTACGAAGACTGATGCGGGAAATCGGGATATTCCAATAAGCCCAATGTTGCACGAGATGTTGTCAGAATGGCGGATGAATTGTCCGCGAAAGAATGGTGTCTTACATTTGGTATTTCCAAGCCCAGGGCGCATGCGCAGCGATGGAACTATTAGAGGAGGTGGTGGGCCTCTTTCATACACAAATTATCGGAACCGAATTTGGGTCAAAGGTTTTGCTAGAATGGGACTACCTTATGTAACGCCGCACAGTGCGCGCCATACCTTTATATCCACATTGCAAGTACAAGGGACAGAAGTAGGCTTAGTTGCCAAGCTTGCAGGACATACAAATCCAGCGGTGACGCTAAGTCATTATACGCAGGCAATGCGTGGTGGAGTTTTAGCCCTTGAGGGGCTCGATGCCGCCTATAGGGCAACTAGTTAGAGCTCACGCCCTTTCAATATAGTTCTTGCGGCATTTTCTTAGAAAAGTCCCTAATTCTTGGGAGCTTAGGGAAATGGTGGGTCCGGGAAGAGTTGAACTTCCGACCTCACGCTTATCAGGCGTGCGCTCTAACCACCTGAGCTACGAACCCACTTCCTTGGAAAAGAGGCGCATTGGTAATAATGTGCCCGCCCATTGTCAAGCAATAGCTTTGAAGCTATATCAGGCCTAGCTTTTTGCCCACTTTCTCGAAGGCAGCAAGTGCGCGGTCGATTTGGGCATCGGTCAGGTCGGCGTTCATCTGGATGCGTAGGCGGGCGGTGCCTTCGGGAACGACCGGAAAGCCAAAGCCGGTGATGAAAATGCCTTCGGCGAGCAAGGCTTGACTCATGGCGATGGCGAAGGCCGTTTCACCGACAATGATCGGCACGATGGCGCTATCCCCCTCCAGCGGTTTGAAACCGAGCTTTTTGAGCCCGGCGCGCATGCGCCCAACGCCGGCATGCAGGCGCGCTACCCGCTCCGGCTCGCGTAGCATTACCTCCACCGCTTTGTGGGCGCTGGCGGCGATGGTGGCGGGCAGGGCATTGGAAAATAGCTGCGGGCGGGATACCTGATTGAGGTAATCGATCACGGATTGGGGGCCGGCGACGTAGCCCCCCGCCGCACCGCCGAGCGCTTTGCCCAAGGTGCCGGTGATGATATCGACCTGACCCTCGACGCCGAAATGTTCCGCCGTTCCGCGGCCGTGCTTGCCCAGCACGCCAACGCCGTGGCAATCGTCCATGATGATAGCGGCGCCATAGGCGCGGGCGAGGCGGATGATATCGGGCAGCGGGGCGATCGAGCCTTCCATGCTGAAAACACCGTCGGTGATGATGTAGATGCGGCGGGCGCCCGCCGCATCTTTAAGCTTGGCCTCGAGGTCGGCCATATCGGCATGTTTATAGACGGCGCGCTTGGCCTTGCTCATGCGGCAGCCATCGATCAGCGAGGCGTGGTTGAGCGCATCGGAGATGATGGCGTCCTCCGCCCCAGCGATGCTGGGCATGAGGCCGGTGTTGGCGCTCCAGCACGAGACGTAGGTGAGAGCGCTTTGGGTGCGGTGCAGGTCGGCCAGAGCCTCCTCCAGTATGCGGTGGGGGGTGAAGGTGCCGCAAATGAAACGCACGCTTGCTGTGCCCGCCCCGTATTGCGTCAAGGCGGCGCGCCCTGCCTCGATCACCTCGGGGTGGTTGGCCAGGCCCAAATAGTTATTCGCCGAGAGCACCAGCGCGTCGCCGATGCCTTCCATGGTCACCTGCGTATCCATCGGGGTCTCGATGGTGCGAAGCGTCTTGAAGGTGCCGGCTTGCTTCAGCGCGGCGATCTCGGCTTCGAATTGCGAGGCCAAGCTGTTGTGGGTGGCGGCGGCGCGGATGGCGGTCATGGTGGACTCCCTGATGAGGTGGCGAGCATACAAGAATATGAACGGCGCTTCAACCCGCTAGCGCGAACGCCATGCACGCAGGTAAAGCGCGCCGGCCAGCGTCGATAGTAGCGAGCCGGCGATAACGCCGATCTTCACCGCGTCGAGCAGCGCGGCATCGGTGAAGGCGAGCTTGCCGATGAACAGGCTCATGGTGAAGCCGATGCCCGCCAGCAGCGACATGCCGTAGACCAGCGGCCAGTTGACCGCTTTGGGCAAGGGCGCGACACCGAGTTTCACGGCGGCGAAGGTGGCCCCGAAAATGCCGATCTGTTTGCCCATGAATAGCGCCAGTGCAATGCCCACCGGCAAGGCGGAGAACGCCTGATCGAGCGCGATGCCGCGCAGATCAACGCCGGCGCTGGTGAAGGCGAATAGCGGCAGGATGGCAAACGCCACCCATGGGTGGATGCGGTGCAGCACGTGGCCGAGCAGAGAGTGATCGGCGCGTGTGCGCATGGGGATGGCAATGCCGACCATGACACCGGCGACCGTGGTGTGGATGCCCGACGCTTCAAGCGCGAACCATAAGGCGATGCCGACTACGAGGTAGGCGGCGATGTGGCGGATGCTTGCGCGGTTCATGGCATAGAGGATGCCGGCAAGCGCGGCGACGGCGACAAGGGGCATCAGCGCGACGCCGCTGGAATAGAAGAAGGCGATGATGAGAATGGCGGCGAGGTCGTCGTAGATCGCGATCGCAAGCAGGAACATTTTTGCGGCCGCCGGCACCGCGGAGCCGAAAAGCCGCAGCACGCACATGGCGAATGCAATGTCAGTCGCGGTCGGGATCGCCCAGCCAGACTGAAGCTGCGGGTGGTTACGGGTGATGGCGAGGTAGAGCAAGGCGGGCAGGACAATGCCGCCCAAGGCTGCGATGAGAGGGAGAATTTTTTGACCTTTTTCAGCCAGCGCCCCTTCGCGCATTTCGCGCTTGAGCTCCATTCCGATGGCAAAAAAGAAGATCACCATCAGCACGTCCTTGGTGAAGCTGCCGAGATGGAAATGCGAAAATAGCGGCGCGGCGATGAGGGCTTGGTAGCCGGCCGAAAGTGACGAATTGGCGAACGCGACGGCAAAGGCGGCGGTGGCGATCATGGCGATACCGCCGGCCGATTCCATCGCCATGAATTGCTGCGCGTGACGGATGAGGCGGCGCATTACGCCGTGACCCGAATGCGTTTGCCGTTGGGCGCATCAGCCTCGCTGAGTTGCACGAACAGATCGGTAATGGATTCGGGCGTCGGTAACGTGTTGGGGTCTTCGCCCGGAAACGCTTTGGCGCGCATGGCGGTGCGGGTAGCGCCCGGATCGATGAGGTTGGCGCGGACGCTGGTCATCGCCATTTCCGCGGCGTAAGTGAGGGTGAGATGTTCAAGCGCGATCTTGCTTGCGGCGTAGGGCCCCCAATAGGCGATGGGGGTGACGGTGGCGCCCGAGGTCACCATGATGACGCGCCCCGCTTTCGCTAACCGCAGTAAGGGATCACAGCTACGCAGCAGCCGGTAATTGGCGAGGGTGTTGATGGAGAACACATCCTCGACCTCGCTGGGCGAAGCATGGGCCAGCGGCGATAACGTACCAAGCGTGGCGGCGTTGCCGACCAAGATATCGAGCTTGCCGAAGCGCTCGTAGACCTGCGCGCCGAGCGCGTCGATCATATCCGACTGGCGCAGATCGAGCGGGACGATGGTGGCGGGTGTGCCGGTGATGTGCTGGATGGCGTCGTCCACCTCCTCGAGTGCGCCGACGGTGCGTGCGGTGAGGATGACATGCGCCCCTTCGCTGGCGAAGCGCTTGGCGACCGCCGCACCGATGCCGCGCGACGCGCCGGTCACAAGGGCTATTTTTCCCTTCAGTCTCACGCCACTTCTTTCACGAACAGATCTTTTTGGCTGCCGCCGATGCCCGACTCGTAATCGGTGAGTTTGATGGGGTAATCGCCGCTGAAGCAGGCGTCGCAATATTGCGGTAGTTCGTTGTAGCGACGCGCTTCACCCACGGCGCGGTAGAGGCCATCGATGCTGAGGAAGGCGAGCGAATCGACACCGATGATTTTGGCCATTTCCGCCACCGTGTGGTTGGCGGCCATCAGCTCGGATTTCTTGGGCGTATCGACGCCGTAGAAACAGGAATTGGTGGTGGGTGGGCTCGCGATACGCATATGCACTTCGCTGGCGCCGGCCTCGCGCACCATGGCGACGATCTTTTTACTAGTGGTGCCGCGGACGATGGAATCATCGACCAGAATGACGCGCTTACCCTTGAGCAGCGCGCTGTTAGCGTTGTGTTTCAGTTTGACACCAAGGTGACGCACGGACTCCGACGGCTCGATGAAGGTGCGGCCGACATAATGGTTGCGGATGATGCCCAGATCGAACGGGATGCCCGCCGTTTGCGCATAGCCGATGGCGCTGGGGACGCCGGAATCGGGCACGGGGACGACGATATCCGCCGCGACGCCGCTTTCGTTCGCAAGCTCGGAGCCGATGCGTTTGCGCACGGCATAGACGCTGGTATTTTCCATCGTGCTGTCGGGGCGGGCGAAATAGACATACTCGAAGATGCAGAAGCGGTTCGCCGCTTTCTCGAATGGAAAAATGCTGCGCACGCCCTGCTCGTTGATGATGAGCATTTCGCCGGCGGCGACATCACGCACATACTGCGCACCGATGATATCGAGCGCGCAGGATTCCGACGCGAGGATATGCGCATCGCCGAGCTTACCGAGCACCAAGGGGCGCACGCCGTTGGGGTCGCGCACGCCAATTAAGCCGGTGGGGGAAAGGATGACGAGGGAATAGGCGCCTTCGACCTGTTTGAGCGCGTCGACCACGCGGTCCTCGACGGTGAGGCCGGAAGAAAGCGCGACGAGATGGACAATGACTTCGGTATCGGAGGTGGAGGCGAATAGCGAGCCGCGGGCGATGAGATCGCGCCGCAGGGTCATGGCGTTGGTGAGGTTGCCGTTATGGGCAAGGGCGAAGCCACCGAGCGCAAGATCGGCGTAAAAGGGTTGCACGTTGCGCAGCAATGTTTCGCCAGTGGTGGAATAACGGTTATGGCCGATGGCGCTGGCACCGTGCAGGCGCGACATGACGGCAGCGTCCGAGAAGTTATCGCCGACCAGACCAAGCGCGCGGTGCGAGAAGAATTGCGCGCCGTTGCAGCTGACGATGCCGGCCGCTTCCTGCCCGCGATGCTGCAAGGCATGCAGGCCAAGCGCGGTGTGCGCCGCGGCATCCGCCGTGCCGTAGATGCCGAAGACGCCGCACTCATCGTGGAATTTATCGTACATTATTTCGCTCGTTTTCTTCGCGGATGCGTTGCTGGAGGTCCTCGATGGAAGGCAGGGTGGATTGCGGTATATCCGCGTCGATATCGCCCTTGCTGCTGGTATCTTTGTGGTTGAGGACGTTGCGGTGTTTTGCGCTATCGACCGCGTCCTCGATCTTCGTGGTATCGGCTTTGTTGGTGATGGCGTCGAGGTAGCTTGGCGTTAGCTTCGC
>JBIIAV010000075.1:0-7235 GCA_044239745.1 Rickettsiales bacterium | reverse complement strand
GCCGCCGTTGGTAGCGATCGCGGCTGAAATCACAACGGCACCGCTTCCGGTAGCGGCATTATCCGCGCGCAAGGTGAGCGCGCCGCCCGTGAGTGTAATGGAACTGCTCACGGTGATGTTGCGGTAAGCTGAAAGCGTCAACGCGCCACTGCCTGTCGTGGTAATCGCGCTGCTGACGATGATATCGCCATTGCCTGCGAAGCCATCGTTGCTGGTCACAATACTTACATTGGTGCCGGCATTAAGTAAGCCAACAATCGTCGAGGCAGCCACTTGCGAGCCGGTGGCTGTCGCAGTGAAGGGCGTACCGCCAGTAATATTGCTATTCGTCGCGGCGGTGATGGTAATATCCGCAGGGTCGAGAAGCCATGTCCCCGCTTTGCCATTACGCCCCGCGATGGCGCGCACATTGCCAAATGCCAGCAGCACGTTCTTACCCGAAGTCTCGACAAAGCCGCCATTGCCGCTATCGCCTGCACCACTAGCATCAATGTTGCCACCAAATTCGGTACGATTATCGGCATAGACAATCACCTCGCCGCCATTACCTTCCACCAGCGCGCCGGCATCGATCGTAACACCCGTTTGCACGACCGTGATCAGTGCGGCGGGCGTTACGCCACCACCGAGATATTCACCACCGATATGCACCACACCGCCGCCTGTCGCGCCCGACGCATCGACACGCGCACCGTTGAGCAGCGCGATGTGATCGGCCGTGATGGTCACTTCACCACCCGTTCCCACATCCGAGTGCACATCCAGAATACCATCGACCAATACGGTGCTGACACCCGTTTTTATTCCCTTATTGGCAGCGATGTTGCCCGCCACCGCATTCGAACCTTCCGCCGCGATGATGATCTTGCCGTTCTTCATGCCCACAGCAGGCGCACGCAACTCGCCCGATACACGGATCAAGCTGTTGACGATGTTCGATCCGGCCGCGGCAGTGAGCGCAATCGTGCCGCCGTCGGCCTGAATGCGCCCCGTATTCTCGACCAGCTGCGAAGTCACGGCATCGCTTACCGCCACCTCCATCAGGCCATCGCCATAAAGGTCCACCGTCGCGCTATCGCCGCTGGCCAAATGCACGCGCCCCAACCGCGCCGTGATGATGCCCGAGTTGATGACATTGGGCGCCACCATACCGATCAAACCCGCTTCCTGTGCCGTGATCAGGCCACGATTCTCGATGGTCGCATTCGGGTTCCCCGGCTGATCGAAACGGAAATTGCCGGCCATGAAGTTCGTGTTGGTGATATCCGCCGTGCTCACCACCAGCCCGTTGACATCGACACGGCTACCGGAGCCGAACAGCACACCGTTCTGGTTGATGATGAAAATGTTCCCGTTGGCGGTCAGCGTGCCGTTGATGAACGAAGGGTTGCTGCTGTTAACACGGTTGAGGGTGACCGAGCTGCTACTGGGCTGAATGAAGTTGGTAGTCTCACCCGCAGCGATATCGAACCCGTTCCAATCAATGACCGCTTTGTTGGTGGTTTGCGTCACCGTCAGGGTCGATCCGGCAGTGGCGATCGTTGCCGCACCCGCACTCACCGTCGGATCTACCGGATTCGCGTGCGCCTGCTGCGCGCCGATCGCAAGCAGCGCCGCCGTCAGACAGCTCGTCGACCATAGCCGTGTTAGCGAGAAGGCCATTCGTGAAGATCCCCATGTCAACCGCATCGCGAGGCGATTGCCAATACTTACCACAATACGCTTCAGGGCTTAACTTTCCGTTAAGTTGCCACCCCTGAATGCGCGCATTTTTTTAGGGACTGAGGGATTTTTATCACTCGCCAAAAACCATATAATACAGATTACCATAAGGCGATCTTCGACCTAGAATTCATATCCGATATCGGCGGTGAAGCGCGGCCCACTTCCATCACTCGAATAGATGGGGTCGGAAGCTTCGCGGGTGAGCGGGAAAGCAAGCCCCATATTCATGCTCATCCCCATATCCGTGCGCGCACGAACACCAAAACCAGCGCTACTACCACTTGCGGTAGCGTTCTGCCCCGCGTCTTCGTTCCACACCTTGCCGATATCATAGAATACGTAAGGCATGGGCGCGATGCCGACGACTGGATTCACATCGGTATAGCGAAGTTCCAATGCTCCCGCCGCGCCATGGTCTCCCGTGATCTCGGAATTGTCATAGGCACGCCCGAAATTTTGTCCGCCATACCCGAACTCTTCGGACGAATACATCGGGCCGGAAGCGATCTGACCATCGAACGACACGACCGCCTGAAATCCGGCGCCGATGCCCTGCGAGCGCGCCGCTGTCAGCTCCATCTTTTGGAAGTTCGGCTTGGCCTGCGCCCGCGACAAAAAGCTCGCGCCGGACCTGCTGGCGCCGACTCCGTCAATACCCTGCGTTAGCGTCGTATTGATGCTATTATAGCCATACCACGCATCCGCCACCTCGTAGGCGGCGTTCAATCGCAATAGCCGCAAGCGATCGCGCGTCAATGGCGCATTGATGATATCGGCATGGGTATTGCGCATCGCGAACCCTAAACGCGTCGAGAGGTTTTCATCGCGTTGGCGCAACCACTGATAGGTCATGCCAGCGCCGATCTCATAGGTATCACTCTCGATGTCCTGCACTTTCAGCAAATACCCCGGCGCCGCCGAGGTATAGCTACCGTTCACATCCGCCGACCATTTTGGCGCAAGCGAGATGGTATGGCGCAGCGAAGCGCTCTTCACTTCATCTGTCGGCGCCGAGACCAGCGCCGCCACATTCGTCTTCTGCTGCGGCAGCAGGCCGATTTCATAATTCAGCCCCAACTGGTAGGGCCCGAGATAGCGCGAACCGTAATTATCCGCCCGCACGGAACCCTTGCCCTGCCGCGATTCCGAAACGAGATTCAGCCACACCGCGCCTTCGTCGCCGCGTTTGGTGTCGGGGGCATTGAGCACCGCACGAAAGCTGGCGTCAGGCAATCCGTTCATCTCCAGCAGCGCAGCTTCAAGCTGCCTCACCGTGATCGGGCGATAGCTCTTGATCTTGTCGCTCCACGCCTTGACAAGTGGCAACTCGGCCGCATCTCCGGTGACCGTTACCTTCTCGACAAAGCCCTCCACCACCGTGATCCGCAGCACGCCCTTCTCGACCGATTGCTCCGGCACGTAGGCGCGTGAAAGAAAATATCCCGCCTGCTTGTAGCGATCAGTGATCTGGGCGGCAATGCGCCACGCCACATCAAGCGTCACCGTTTTTCCCAGCATGTCGGCATAGACACCCCGCATCGCATCCTCGCTGAACGCGGTCATGCCTCGAATCTTTACGTCGCGCAGCTCGAGGGTGATTTTCTTGGCCTCGGCAGGCGCCCTTTGCGACTCGATACTGCGCACAGGTAGCTGCGACTCAATCGACGGCTTACGCGGCGCCTCCAATTTCTGCGGCACGACCCGAGAGCCATCCGCGGAACTGGGAACGTTCACTGCAACAGCAGGCACTGGCTTCAGCCCGACCAACAAGCCACAGGCACACGCCGCCAACAGAATATGTTTCAAGTGCATTCGTACACCATCTAGATTATGTGCAATCCTTGACCGAAGGACCAGTTGCCCACAAGGCAATCGGCCCTCAATCGCCTGACTATTCCGATTTTTTACCACCAATGCGTCTTTTGGGATACATCGCCCAAAGCCCCACCACACCTCGCCATATCGGTTTTTTCTTATTTATTTGTCGAAATGCGGGCTTTTGTCATGAAACTGTCATCGAATTGCTCTAGTGTTAACGAAGATGAACAGCGAACGGGCACGAACGCGTGAGCACCCAAGGTAAACAGCCAAAGCATAAAAAAGAGCCGATCGAGTTCGGCTTCGGCATCAGCTTGGGTGAGTGGATCATCTCCGGCTTCGTTGGCCTGTGCAGCGGCTTACTGGCCGCCGGCGCGACCATCCGCGATCGCTTCGGCGAAGAACTCAAAAAATGGCCGGGCTTTCGTAAGGACCTCGCCGATCACGAGAAGGATCTTGGCGCCATTAACGAAAAATTCAAAGGCAAGCCGGAACTCTGGCGCGAGCATCAGGAAGCCATTGATATCGCCAAGGAAGCCTACGCTCAAGCGCGTGACGCAAAGCTACAAAATGAATTCGGCATCCTCACGCGCGGTGAGAAACTGTTCAGCGTCGATACGTTCAAGGGGCTGACCAAAGGCACCTATCAGCGTTTCGGATTCTCCGGAAAATCGACGGAAGGCCGCATCATTTTCAATAGCGTGGTCGGTGCGGTGATCGGTGCGGCGGCAACCCTTTCCTTCTTCAATGGCGTTGCCTCGCGCCACAAGATCGAGCGTATCGAAGACGCCGTATCGCCGGATAACCGCCAGTCGCGCTAAGCGCGATTCCCGAACAGATCCTCAATATCCAACTGCTGTGGCTGCGGCTCTTTCGCTTTGCGGGCGGGCTTGGCAGCGGCCTTCGGCGATTCGGCCTTGGCAGGGCGTGCGATGATATGATCGCGCACGATGCGCACCGGCGCGCCGGACAAGCGGTCGATGAAGCTGTTGGCTTGCGCCGCCAGCGTCTCGCGGGCGGTGTCTTTCGGGTTCAGCATGAAGTTCAGCCACAGACCGCGGATCAGCGCATGCAGTTGGGTCGCTGCATCCCGCGCCTCCTCCAGCGATCCGCCAAGCGTGTGCGCCAGCGCTTCGGTCAGCACCGTTTCGATCTTGGCATCCGCTGCCTCCAGCTGGTTGCGGTAGGCTGCCTGCGTCGCCGCATGCCCCCAAAACGCCGACATCACATTCAACCGGCGCGCCGAGCACAGCTTTTTGCCAAAATGCGCCGCGACCAGCACATTCAACCGCCCACGGCTTTCGTCGCTTGCTTTGGTCAGCGCTTCGTTCCACTCCGCCTCGTATTCGTCGATCAAGGTTTTCAGCGTTTCACGCAGCATCATTTCCTTGCTGGTGAAGTAGAAATTGATGATGCCGCGGCTCATGCCCGCGCCCTTGGAAATGTGGGTGATGGTGGTCTCAAGCAGGCCGCGCTTAGCGATGGATTCCATCGCCGCTGCGATCAACTGTGCCTTGCGTTTATCTTTGACGTTTGCCCGCGACATCAGGAAATCTCCCGCTTCTAAGATTTTGATTGGCAGTATGTTCAATCAATTCCTAGCGGATATTTCATTGAATGCAAGTACAAAGCTAGCTGATGGAAAGCCCCAGCTGGCTGGGCGTGAACAGCTCCGCCTTATTGCAAAACTGGCAATGGACGCTGGCCACCCCATCGACCACCATATCGGCGCGATCGGTAGCGCTCATGCCGAGCAACATCTGCTCGATGCGCCCGCGCGAACAGCGGCAGCCCACGCTCAAGCCGGAACCGGCATAGACCCAAACCCCGCTTTCGTGGAACAATCGATACAGCAGCGTCTGGGCATCGAGCAGCGGGTCGAGTAGCTCCGCCGCCTTAACGGTAGCCGCGATGGCGGTGGCATAGCGCCATGCTTCTTGGTTCTCCTCGGCCTGCGCCTCGCTCGTTTGCGGCATGCGCTCGATCATCAGCCCGCCGGCGATGTGGGGTTGGGCCGCGCTGACAGCCAGCAGCACCTGTACATCCAGCTGCTCGGACTGGGTGAAATAATTG
Organism: Rickettsiales bacterium; assembly: GCA_044239745.1. Lineage (GTDB taxonomy): Bacteria > Pseudomonadota > Alphaproteobacteria > Rickettsiales > UBA3002 > QFOX01. The sequence continues at coordinate 1,619 of JBIIAV010000075.1, read as the reverse complement.
GTCAGCGCCTCGGCGATGGATTCGCCCTCGAGCGCGACGATCCCCTGATAGCGCTGCATGCCCGCCCCCGCATCGAGCGTGATGGCAAGATACGCATCCGCGCCGACCAAGGCTTGCGGGCTAGGATTGGCCATCGCCTGAATGCTGACTGCCGCTTCCGGCGATACTTGCGCATAGCCACGCAACGCACCGCCATAGACCGCATCGACCACCACCAGCGGGATCAGCCCGTTGCCACGGATCTGGATGGTGAGGATACCGCCCGCTTGCAGGTTGGAGCAAAGCATCGCCGCCATCGCCAGCAGCTCGCCCAAAAGGCGCACCACCGGCGCGGGGTAATCGTAGCGCGAGAGAATCGTCGCAGCCACATCGCCCAAGCGTACCACGCGACCACGCACATTGCCGCCTTCGAGCATGAAGGGCGTCAGCACATTATCGATGGGAGAAAAATCCGACATGGCGCGGCATTAGCGCAGCGCACCGGAGATGGGAAGCAAAAAGCCGCCCATCTCCTGACGATGTGGTTAAATGATGGTCGTCGCGTATAAAAGTGTGATGACCAGTAGCGCACCCACCGCCAAATGCGAGGCGTTGGATTCACTGCGTTTCATTTCGTAGATAATTTTAGAAAAACGATCGGTTTTCATGCCTGCTACCCTGAAGAATAAGTTGAGCCAGAACCTAACTTCGTTGTTTCTTGTTTTTGTTGGAACGTTTTGGAACGTTACTTTATTTTTTTGGGATACCGAGTGTGACGCTAGCCGTAGCAGAAAAGTCACAGATGGTCAAAAACATGAGCATTACATTATATTCAGACAGAAAACACGCCACACCATCAATAACTTAGATGGTCTCAGGCGATAGGGGTCGTACCCCGCCTTTTTTAATTGCGCGGCATGGTGGCGTGCCAATTCGGATAAGGCGCGGAGGGGTTTTAGGCTTTGTGGCAGCCGCTGCTCGGGCAGTCGCGCCGCCGCATCCTCCACCACCATGCGCGCGAACGCAGGCAAGGCTGGCGCCGGTGCCAGCGATGTCAGCCCATGGGCGTTGAGGCGCGCATGATCAAAGCGCAGCCAGCCCTGTGCCGCCATGAAGGGAATGGCGCGCACAAGCCCGATCATGGCGTATGCCTGCCCTTGCTCGCGTATCAAGTCGGCGTGGGTCTCGGCGGCGCCTGCATCCAACACATGGGCGAACGCCAGATGCAGCGCACCGGCCGTATTCGTACAATAATCCCGCCACGCCGCTTCCTGCGCGATGAGCGATGTGTCGAGGTCGGCGGCGCGGGCATCGATGGTCAGTGCCAACAGCGCAAAAAGCTTCGGCGTAGTGGGATAAAGGGCGGCAAGCGCGCGTACCACGGGATGGTTGCGCGGCGTCTTGCCCGCCTCGATCTCGTCCAGCGCCTCGCGCCACCATGCCAGCCGTATATGGCCGATCATCGGCTCACTCACGATTTCAGCGATGCGCGCCAGCTCAATATGAAACGCCGCGATGGCATAGAGCGCGGCGCGTTTTTCCGGCGGCGCCAACTGGATCGCAAGAAAACGGTCATAGTCACTGCTACGCACCTGCTGCAGCAGTGCGTGCGCCTCCTCTTCGCCGATGGTGCCGTGTGC
>JBIIAV010000009.1:0-26263 GCA_044239745.1 Rickettsiales bacterium | reverse complement strand
GCTCGAGGCCTTGGTGCCGCAACTGCCGCAATTGTTCGGTGGTTCGGCCGATCTGACGGGTAGTAACAATACCAAGACCAAGCCGATGGCGGCGTTCAGTGCACTGGATTATCGCGGGCGCTATACGTATTACGGCGTGCGCGAGCATGCGATGGCGGCGGCGATGAACGGGATTGCGCTGCATGGCGGCTTCATTCCCTATGCGGGCACGTTCCTTGTGTTCGCGGATTATTGCCGGCCGGCGATCCGCCTGAGTGCGTTGATGCGCCAGCGCGTGATCTATGTCATGACGCATGATTCGATCGGACTGGGCGAGGACGGGCCGACGCACCAACCGATCGAGCATTTGGCGGTGCTGCGCGCGATCCCGAATCTGCAGGTCTTCCGCCCGTGCGATGCGACCGAGACCTTGGAATGCTGGCAACTGGCGATCGGCTCGCTGCATACGCCGTCCATCCTCGCGCTGACCCGCCAGACAGTGACGCCGCTGCGGGATGCTTACGTGGCCGAGAATCTCTGTGCTAAAGGTGCTTACACCTTGCGCGAAGCCAAGGGTGCAACGCCCAAGGTGGTGCTGATGGCCACGGGTTCCGAAGTGGCGCTGGCGGTGGAAGCCCAAGCAACGCTCGAGGCCAAGGGCATCGCTACCCGTGTGGTCAGTGTGCCGTGCATGGAATTATTTGCGCAGCAATCCAAAGAGTATCGCGAGAAACTATTACCGGCCGGCGCACGACGCATCGCTATCGAAGCGGGTATCGAGCAGGGCTGGGAGAAGCTGCTGGGCGAGAACGGTGTATTCATCGGCATGAAAGGCTTTGGCGCGAGTGCGCCGGCTGAAGTGCTTTATGAGAAGTTCGGTATTACGGCCGCAGCGATTGTGGCGGCAGCATCCTGACCATGCGGATCTATAAGATCTGTACGCGCGCGCTTTGGGATGCGACCGAGCGTAGCGGTGTTTTTCCCGGTATGCCGATCGACCTGGCGGACGGGTATGTCCATTTCTCGACGGCGGAGCAATGTGACGAAACGGCGCGTAAGTATTTTTCCGGCCAAAAGGGGCTGATACTGCTGAGTGTCGATACCGCCGCATTGGGCGATGCATTGAAGTGGGAGCCGGCCTCATCGGGCGCGCGGGCCGGGCTTTTTCCGCATCTCTATGCGCCACTATTGCTTTCTCACATTATCGAAGCGACGCCGTTTGACGTCGGCGAATAACCGGCTATACCTGCTTGCAGAGGTGAACTTATGACCATAAAGATCGGGATCAACGGCCTTGGCCGCATTGGGCGTTGTGTGGCGCGCGCCATTATTGAAGAAGGCTACGAGGATATCCAGTTGGTGGCGGCGAATGGCTCGGCCACGAACGCCAACCATGCGCATTTGTTGCAATATGATTCCGTGCATGGGCGCTTTAGTAACAAAATCACGTTCGATGATGCCGGTTTGGATATGGGGCGCGGCCATATTGCCGTCACCCACGAACGTGACCCCAGCAAGATCGATTGGGCGAAATTGGGTGTCGATATCGTGCTGGAATGCACGGGTGCGTTCAATACGAAGGAGGCCGCCTCGGTACATCTGAAATCGGGTGCAAAGAAGGTGCTTATCTCGGCACCGGCGGGCGATGATTGCCCCACCTTTGTTTATGGCGTGAATTGTAACAAGCTAACAGCCGACCACACCGTATTCTCGGTCGGCTCCTGCACCACTAATGCGTTGGCGCCAATAGCGAAAATATTGGATACTCAGTTCGGGATTGAATCTGGGTTCATGACAACCATTCATGCCTATACCGGTGACCAAAATCTGGTCGACGGGAGCCATAAGGATCTGCAGCGCGCCCGCGCCGCGGCGATGAGCATGGTGCCGACCAAGACTGGTGCGGCGAAGGCGATCGGTCTGGTGCTGCCGCAATTGGTGGGGAAACTAAATGGCGTGGCCATCCGCGTGCCGGTGCCGAATGTTTCGTTGGTCGATCTGACGGTCGTCACGAAAAAGACGGCGACGAAAGAGGAAGTGAACCAAGCGTTCGTTGCAGCATCCGCTGCCATGCTGCCGAATGTGTTGAAGGTGAACAGCGTGCCGCTGGTCTCGATCGATTTCAGCCATGACAATGCCAGCACGATCGTCGATCTGGCCGGAACTTCGGTAGTGAACGGTAACTTGCTGCGGGTGGCGGCATGGTATGATAATGAGTGGGGATTCAGCTGCCGGATGCTTGATATGGCGCATAAAGCCGCCAAGTAATGGCCGAGCCGTTGCTTGCATTCGCCGCCCCCTTGTAATACAAGCGGTGCAGCTTGCGTGATGCCACTGTGACGAGATTTACATGACTTCCCTGACGCTTCCCACCCTTGAATCGATCGATGTAACCGGCAAAACGGCGCTGGTTCGGGTGGATTTGAACGTGCCCATGCAAGCGGGACGCGTGACGGACGCGACGCGCATCACCCGTATCATCCCGACCTTACAATATTTGATGGAGCGTAACGCGAAGGTGGTAATCCTCTCGCATTTGGGGCGGCCGAAGGGCTTCGACCCCGCGCTTTCGCTCGCCCCGTTGGTGGATGCACTTTCCGCCGCCTTGTGGGACAGACCGGTGCGGTTCTCGCCCGATTGCGTGGGCAGCACTGCCAAGCTTGCGGTCGACGGCGCGCAGGCCGGTGACGTGATTCTTATGGAGAACTTGCGCTTCCACGCCGAAGAGGAGGCCAACGATGCCGAGTTCGGCCGCGCGATGGCAAGCCTTGGCGATGTGTTCGTCAACGATGCGTTTTCCTGCTCGCACCGCGCCCATGCCTCGATCGTCGGCATCAACCCACATGTGCCTTCGGTCGCTGGAAGGCTGATGGAAGAAGAGGTGGCGGCGCTGACCCGTGTGCTGGCCGACCCCGCACGCCCGCTGACCGCTATCGTCGGCGGCTCGAAGGTTTCCACCAAACTGGAGTTACTGAGCAACCTGATCGCGAAGGTGGATCATCTGGTGATCGGCGGGGCGATGGCGAATACGTTCCTGCATGCGCAGGGCATTGGCGTCGGTGCGTCGTTGTGCGAGGTCGATATGGCCGCAACTGCGCGTGATATTCTGGCGCAAGCGCAAAGCAAGAAATGCCGTATCCTGTTGCCGGTCGATGCGGTGGTGGCAAAGCAGTTTAAACCGCACGCGGCCTCGATCGTGTGCGATGTAAAAAATATCCCGAGCGATTGTATGATGCTGGATGTGGGCCCGCGCTCGCTGTTGGCGCTGCAGGAGGTCATCGAGCAAAGCAAGACATTGGTGTGGAACGGGCCGGTAGGCGCGTTCGAGACCGCACCGTTCGATGCGACCACGGTGCAGATCGCACGGATGGTCGCGGCGGCCTCGCGCAGTGGCGGGCTGCATAGCGTTGCCGGTGGCGGCGATACGGTGGCGGCGCTATCGCACGCAGGGCTTTCGGCCGAATTGAGCTATCTCTCGACCGCGGGGGGCGCATTTTTGGAATGGCTGGAAGGTAAGGAACTGCCCGGCATATCGGCGTTGACACAAGCACACGGCCATGCGGCGCGTGCACGGGCTTGAGCAAGCGCGCGACGCGCTGACGCAAGGTGCCCGCGATCTCTGCTCGCCGCCGTTTGCGGCCTGCCATGCAGGGGTGCATTATTACCGCGCGATGCTCGACCAATTGCACCATGAATTCCCTGACGTTGATTTCACCTTTGCCTTATGTTGTGGCGACGATGCGGCGATCGCCCACGACGCGTTGCGCATGGGATTCACGCACGTGCATTGCGATTGCGGACAAGGCCAGTTCGCGCAGTTGCAGGCCATTGCAAAAACCTGTGGAGCAACCGTCCTCATGCCCCGTAACGCGCTTGACCCTGCGACCGATGCTGCTAAACCCATGTAAAATGATTTGCATGTGAGGACATCATGGCGTTGACGCGTAAGGTAAAAGAAATTCTCAGCTGGTATGAATCGGACAACCCCGGCACCAAGGGCAACCTTGCGCGCATGCTGATGACCGGCAAGCTTGGCGGCAGCGGCAAGATGGTGATCCTGCCAGTGGACCAAGGCTTCGAGCACGGTCCGGCGCGCAGTTTCGCGGTGAACCCAGCGGCGTATGACCCGCATTATCATTTCAAGTTGGCGATCGATGCGGGCCTGAATGCCTATGCCGCGCCACTGGGGATGCTGGAAGCAGGCGCGGATACGTTCGCGGGCGCCATTCCGCTGATTTTGAAAGTGAACAGCAACAATTCCGTCGCGCCGAAGGATTGCCCGCCCGACCAAGCCGTGACCGCCACGGTGGAGGACGCGCTGCGCCTTGGCTGTTCGGCGATCGGTTTCACGATTTATCCCGGCGGTCACCAGACCTATGACCAGCTGGAAGAAATCCGCGAGATGGCGGCGGAAGCGAAAGCGCTCGGCATGGCAGTGGTTATCTGGAGCTACCCGCGCGGCGCCGGCCTGAGCAAGGACGGCGAAACGGCGATTGATATCACCGCGTATGCCGCCCATATCGCGGCGCTGATGGGCGCGCATATCATCAAGGTCAAACCGCCGACGGCATTCATCGAGCAGGCCGAAGCGAAAAAGGTGTATGAGAAGGAAAAAATCGCGATCGGTACGCTGGCCGAGCGTATCGCCCATATCAAACAAACCACGTTCGGTGGCCGCCGCTTGGTTATTTTCAGCGGTGGTGGTGCGAAATCCTCCGCCGAGGTGCTCGAGGAAGTGCGCGGTATCGCAGCCGGCGGGGCGGATGGTTCCATCATGGGCCGCAATGCATTCCAACGTCCGCGCGATGAGGCGCTGGGCTTGCTCAGTGAAATCGTCGGGATCTATAAAGCGGCGAAGTAGAAATTATCTGTCGGGGCTAACTTAGCGTACCAGCTCTGCTTCTAACGTCCGCTCTTTATCTGCAAGTACATTAGCTGCATGGCTTCCATATTCGGTTTTGGAGTCTATTTTGCTGCTATAATGCTGACTATTGGGGTGTTCAGTAGCTGCCATCATTTCTTTAGGTTTTTGAGCAATTGATTGTCGAATTTCTTCTAAAGCCTTTTGGGATTCGTTTTCTTTCTTCTCCTTGGTTGCAGCATAATTGTATCCTTTTACTGCACCAACAATAGCTGAACCGAGGGTAATAAAAAACGATCCGAATACCAACGAAATAAAGGGCTTTTCGTTTCCTTTTATTAAGGAGTCTACGGTAGATTTAGCAAATATAACGCCCGTTATATTTGAGATAATCCTACCAATAAATCCGCCAACAAAAAATCCGCCAACGGTGTAAAGAAGCTTGCCAAAACCGGAAGACTCAGACTTCGAATTTGATTCTGCAGCGTTCATCATATCTAAATCCCCCAAAGACTTAATCTATGAATGATAGTGTATCGTGTGTGGCTTAAGAATAATAATGACAGTTTGATGAAGATTGGGGAGTGTTTTTGTTAAACGTGAGATGACAAGCGCTTAAAAACCAATTAATTAGCAGTCTATGTCCGCTGAGCCCTATCTGTGCCGTCTTTATTTGGTGTCGCCACCTAAGGTGATGCTGCCTGCGTTCTCGGCACAGCTTGAAGAAGCACTCGGTGCCGGTGATGTCAGCGCATTCCAGTTACGTTTGAAAGGGGCGACCGACGACCATATCCGCGACGTGGTGCGGACATTGAAGCCGATCGTCCATGCGCATGATGTTGCCTTTATTTTGAACGATGCCGTGGCACTGGCCAAAGAGCTGGCGGTGGACGGTGTCCATCTCGGCCAAGAGGATATGAAGCTGGCCGATGCGCGCGCGATCCTTGGGGATGATATGGTCGTGGGCATCAGTTGCCATGACTCGGCGCATTTGGCAATGGAAGCGGGCGAGGCGGGTGCGGATTATGTGGCCTTTGGTGCCTATCACCCCACCACCTCGAAAGAGCCGGCGCAACTTGCTAAATACGGCACGCCCAAGCCCGATCTATTGCCGTGGTGGAGCACCTATACCACGGTTCCGGCAGTGGCGATCGGAGGGCTGACGCCACAAAATTGCGGCGAGCTTGTGACCCAAGGCGCCGATTTCATCGCGGCGATCACGGCGGTTTGGAGCCACCCCGAGGGGGCGGCGCAAGCCGTGCGTGATTTCAATGCCGCTATCAAGCACGGGCTGAAAGCACGGCGCTAAGACTTCGCGGTCGGGGCAGATAACGATTAGCATTTGCTTGCAAGTTCGGCCGGGTCTTGCTAGTTGGGCGACTCATTTGGAATGAAGGAGCCTAGTATGCGTATTGATGGATCGAGCGTTCGCGCCGGAATGGTGATGGAATTCGAAGGCAAATTGTGGGTGGTGACCAGCCACGAGATCCGTACGCCCGGTAACCTGCGTTCCTTCAACCAAGTGGAGATGAAGGATATCAAATCCGGCAATAAACGTGGCCTGCGCCTGCGCCCCGACGAGGCGATGGAGCGTGTGACGCTCGATCAGCGCGATTTCCAGTACCTGTACCGCGAAGGCGATACGTTGACCTTCATGGATCAGGAGAATTACGAGCAGATCACCATGCAGGCGGATTTCCTCGGTGACCGCGCAGCGTTTTTACAAGACGGTATGGTGGTGCAGGTGGAACTGCATGAAAGCAACCCCATCGGCGTGAAGCTGCCAAGCCAAGTGACCCTTGAGATCGTGGAAGCCGACCCTGTGGTCAAAGGCCAGACGGCCAGCTCCTCGTATAAGCCGGCAAAGCTGGAGAATGGCGTGCGCGTGATGGTGCCGCCGTTCATCGGTATGGGTGACCGGATTGTAGTGAACACCGACGAGCTTACCTACGTCGAGCGCGCGAAATAGTGGTTAGCTCGGCAGTCGCTTTTTGCGATTGCCGACCCACGCGCCAAGGCTAACGAATACTAGACCCAAGCAGATGAGTGGTGTGAGGGGTTCGCCCAGCGCAGGGACAGCTGCGAGCCCGACGCTTACGGGAATGAAGGCCATGACGAGCCCCATGCGGGTTGGCCCCAGCAGCGAGACGCTGCGGGCATAAAGAATCATCTGGATGACGGCAGCGAGGATGCCCTGATAGACCGCTTGCAGGGCGATATCGTTCCATGATGCCTGCGCCAGCGCCTTGGGCAAGAATAGGGCATATACCGGCAGATAAAGTGCGGCCGCAATGAGGGTGACAGCGATGGCGGTCTGTAGTGGGTTCATGCCCCATTTGCGCAGCAGTACCGTGTAGAATGCCCAGCAGCACGACCCCGCGAGCAGCAATGCGTCCCCCGCGAAGGCGAAGCCCGTGGCACTGAAATTCTCGATCGCGACACACCCGACACCCAGCGCGATGATGATGAGCCCGACTGCGCGTTGCGTGGTGACCTTCTCGCGCAGCAGGAAGTAGGCGATGATGGTAACGGCGAAGGGCAGGAACCCCGGCAACAGGATGGCGGCATGGCTTGCCGGTGCATAGCGGAAGCCAGCGAACACGAAGAGCGAGTAGATGACCGCACCGCTGAGGGCGAGGATGAGCTTTTTTCTATCCCACAATGCGGTGCGATGGTGCCACCAGAACGGTAGGAAAATGAGACCGGAGACGATGTAGCGCAATGCGATGACATCGTAGCTGAGCAGGGTGTTGGTAACCCCGATGCGTGAGACGATGATGAAGCCTGTCCAGATGAGGACGACCCCCGCGGCCGAGAGATAGCCACGCCGCAATTGTTCCGGTGAGGGGTGGGACATCCGTACCTACTTTTCGGTGAGGAGATCCTTGAGTTTTTTATGGATAAGGCCGTTCGTGGCGAGCACGCTGCCTTTATCGTCGGTGACGACGGGGGTGCCGTCGAGGGCGGTGGCCATCCCCATCGCTTCTTTGACGAGCAGCACGCCCGACACCATATCCCATGCGTTGAGGCGCTGGTACCAGATGCCGTCCAACCTGCCGGCGGCGACATAGGCAAGGTCGAGTGCAGCGGAGCCGGAGCAGCGCACGGTGGTGGAGCCGTCCTCGATGATGCGGGTGAAGGCGGCTAGAGTCTTCTCGAAGCCGCTGCGGCTTTTGCGTGGCGAGGTGGTGGAAAGAAGCAGATCGTCGCGGCGGTTGGAAACGCGCAAACGGCTGTTGTTGAGCCATGCGCCCTTGCCGCGCTCTGCCCAGAACATTTCGTCGAGGATGGGGTCGTAGACGATGCCGGCGATGGTCTCCCATTCGCCTTTTGTGTTCTTTTCCTGCGCCGCGACCGCAATCGAGATATAGGGAATGGCGTGGATGAAGTTGGTGGTGCCGTCGATCGGGTCGATGACAAAACGGTGCTTATTATCCGTTCCCTTGATGACGCCCGATTCTTCGGTCAGAAAGCCGAATTTGGGGCGTGCTTTTTGCAGTTCCTCGATGAGGATTTTATCGGTGCGCAAATCGGCGTTGGTAACGAAATTGGCTGCCCCCTTTTTGGAGACTTGCAACTTATCGATCTCGCCGAAATCACGGACCACACCCCGCGCGGCCTTGCGCACGGCGGCAGTCATGACGGTCATTAACGGGGATTGAGCCATAGCGCGGGAACTTAGAAGAAAGACCGAGCGCGTGCAAGTGGCTTATTAACCCAATCTGCACTTGCAAGTCGGGGCATGGCTTTGATACAACCTTGTACCTCGCTCGGCCTCACCTTTTTATCCAAGAGATCGTTGAACTTTGCCATCATGCCAGTTTTGAACGCACCTGCCTTGAGATCCCGCCGCATGATGCTGCTGACATGCGCCAGCGCGTGTGTTTGGATGGCTTCGCCGCTGCCGGCGTGGTCGCGCGATCTGGTGCCGGAAAAGCCCAGCGTGGAAGTGAATCTCGGTGCGCTTGAGCAATTGCGCCGGTCGGCACCGATAGTTCCGGCCTACGAAGCGCCAGTGAAGGCCGCAGCGCCGGTCGCTAACCCGCTTGATCCGGTGCCGCCGAGCAAGCGGATGGTACCGGCCGAACAGCCGATGGTGGAGGGCTTGCCCAGACCCGCCACGCCTGCCTCCGCCGCACGCACGAACAACAAGGCAAAGCGCACCGTGCAAACACAGCAGCCTGAGGTGAAACCGAAGGCCGCGCCTGCGGTGCCACCGGCGCCGGCGCCCGTGCCGGAGGTTAAAAAAGCCGCGCCACCGCTGTCGCCGATGCACGCACCGAACGTGGTAAAAGAAACCGCAACGGCAGTGCCGGCATTGCCCGCACCGCCACCACCGCCGATACAGACACCTGCCGCTGCTGCACCGAAGCCGCCGGCGGATGTTGCTCCCCTTGCGCCGCTACCTGCCGCTGCACTCAATGCACCGAATGCTTCGCCTTCCGCACCCGCGTTGGCACCGCTGCCACTGCCTGCTGTACCGGCTGCAAAGCAAGCCGCGTTGCCCGCACCGAAGCTGGCGGAAAAAGCGTCGGATAAACAAGATGCACCGCTGCCGGCGGCCAAGCCCGCTTCGCCCGCGATCTCGACCGCACCGATGATGGTGCCGGTTCCCAAACCTGCGCCTGCCTTGCCGCCATCCGTGACTCAGCGGGTCGACAAGATGTTCGGCCCCGCCGAACCGAACAAGCAGGGTATCATCAACGATACGACAGTGATCAAGAATCCGGTCGGCGAGCAGATCAAGAAAGCGGAAGCTGAAAAAGCGACCAAGGCCGCGGCTGAGACGGCGGCCTCGAAAAAAGAGGCGGCACCACTGTTGCCGCCGGCAGTGCTGCCCACCCCCGCCAAAGTCGAGGAAATGAAGGCCAATGCGCCGGCCGTGGCACCGCTCGAACCACCGAAAAAAGTGGTGACGCCACCCGTTGCAAGCGAACCCAAAAAAGATCCGCTTGCCCTGCCGGCCTTGCCAGCGGTGCTGCCGCCGCCATTGCCGAATAAAACCATGGAACCCAAGGCAGCCGTGCCTGAAAAGTTGCCGCCGGCGGAATTACCTGCCATGAGTGTGCCGACTGCCAAGGTTGAATCAAAGCCTGTCAGCTTACCGAAAACCGAGATAGCAAGCGTACCGAAAGTGGATGCGACCGTGGCAACGGCACCTGCCGTACCATCGCTACCCAAGCCGCCAGTTGCGGAAGTGACGAACGACAAGGCCGCACCGGTAGAAAAACCGGAGGCGCATGTGTTGGCACTTCCCAAGCCCGCGACGGAACCTGCGGCGAAGCCTGCGTTGCCATCGCTTGCGGCGATCACGGGTGACAAGGCGCCGACCGCGCGTGATATTGTGCAGCCCAAGGATAGTATTGCGACGAAATCCCTAGCGCCGGTGGAAGCGCCGACCGCGACGGTACCGGCATTGCCACTGCCCAAACTCCCGTCGGATGGTAAGCCGTTGCCGTTACCCCTACCGGCGGTGGAAGCAAAACCGGTTGCGGTCAAACCGCCGGAAACCAAGCCAGCACCGGCGGTGACCAAGCCTGATACGGTCGCTGCGAAACCGGTAGCAGCGCCGGCATTGCCTTTGCCACCGTTGCCAGCCCCTGCGGCGACAAAGCCCGTGGCACCAGTAGCAGCGGCAGTAAAACCAGAAGCGCCCGTGGCGGCAAAACCTGTGGCACCCGCATTGCCGATGCCTGCAGTGGCTACCAAACCGGCCGAGGTGAAAGAACCAGCGCCCGTTGCAGTGAAGCCGCCGACATCCATCCAACCACTGCCGATGGCATTGCCACCGCTGCCACTACCCGGCAGTAAGGGCGAGGCGGCACCTGCTGCGTTGCCGCTGCCATTGCCACTGCCTACCAAAGAAGCGACCGTACCGGCAGTGCCGGAGAAAGCCGCGCCGGCACCTGCAGCAGCACCCGTAGCTGCTGAAAAACAAACGCCGCCGGTTGTAGAAAAGGCGCCCGTGGCCGACGCCAAGCCGGCCACTGCGATCAGCTTCAAGAAAGACAAGACCGACCTGAGCGATAGCGATAAATCCGAGTTGGCCGCCATTGCCGAGAAGGTGAAGCAAACGCAAGGTGGCGTTCGGGTGGTGGGGTATGCGGCAGGCACCGCGGAGCAGGCTTCGGTCGCGCGTAAGATATCCTTGGCGCGGGCGCTGCAGATCCGCGCTTATCTTATCTCGAAGGGTGTCAATCAGTTGAGCATCAACGTGCAGGCCATGGGCAATCAGGTGCCAAGCGGCGACGCTGACCGCGCAGATATATTCATCAAATAAATCGGTTCGCTATTCGCTGAATTGCAATTCGGCAAGGCGACGGTAGAGCGGGTTGCTCTCGAGCAGTTGGGCGTGGGTGCCGCTTGCTTCGATTCGGCCATCGTTGAGTACGATGATGCGATCGGCATTGATGACGGTGGCCAACCGATGGGCGATGACCAGTGTGGTGCGCTCTTTCATGATGTGATCGAGTGCGGCTTGGATGGTGGTCTCGTTTTCGGCATCGAGTGCGCTGGTCGCTTCGTCCAGTAGCAGGACGGATGGATTGCGAATGATCGCCCGTGCGATGGCGACGCGCTGGCGTTGACCGCCGGACAGGCGCACGCCCTTCTCGCCGAGATAGGTATTGAGGCCGTCGGGCAATGCTTCGAGGAAATCGAGTGCGGAAGAGACGCGCGCGGCCGTGCGTACCTCTTCGTCGGTGGCACTGGGTTTACCGATGCGAATGTTCTCCCATGCGCTGGTGGAGAAGATGACGGGATCTTGAGGGACAAGGCCGATATGACTGCGCCACTCACGCGGGTCGAGGGTGCGTAGATCGTGGCCATCGATGCGGATGATGCCGAATTGGGGATCGTAGAAGCGGAGCAATAATTGGAATATGGTGGTTTTGCCGGCACCCGAAGGCCCGACGATGGCGACCGTTTCACCCGGTTCGATACGGAAGGAAACGTTAGCTAGCGCTGATTTCTCGGGCCGCGAGGTGTAATGGAAGGTGATATGTTCGAAGGACAGACGCCCTTGCGGCGCTTTGGTGAAACGGTAGGGCTCGGCGGGAGCTTTTATCTCCGGCACGAGTTGCATGAGTTCCATCAGGCGTTCGGTCGCACCGGCGGCGCGTTGTAGCTCACCCACCACCTCGCTGACGGCACCCAGTGCGCCTGCCACCACCACCGAATAGAAGATGAATGCGGAAAGATCACCCGGACTGATGCGTTTGGCGACCACATCCTGGCCGCCAATATACAGCACGGTGATGATGGCGCCGAAAATGAGGCAGATGACGATCGCGGTAAGCAATGCCCGCATGCGAATGCGCGATAGCGAGGTCTTGACGGTTTCGTCGATCAGACTGCCGAAACGTTTGTTCTCCGCATCCTCGAGCGCCATGGCGTGGATGGTGCGGATGGCGCTGATGGTCTCCTCGGCGTGGGCGGAAATATCGCCGACTTTGTTTTGTGTCTTGCGCGAGAGGATGCGCACCCGCCGGCCAAGGACGATGATCGGTAGAATAACCAGCGGCAGCATGATCAGTACGAATTCCGAGAGCCGCACGCTGGTGATGAGCAGCATAGTGAAGCCGCCGATGAACAGCAGGGTATTGCGCAAAAATACCGAAATGGAGGAGCCGACCACCGTTTGTAGCAAGGTGGTATCGGTCGTGATGCGCGAGATGAGATCGCCGGTGCGCGAGGACTCGAAGAAAGCGGTGTGCATGCCGATCACCTTGGCGAAGACATCGCGGCGGATATCGGCGACGACACGCTCGCCGATCCATGAGACCAGTAGATAGCGGGCATAGGTGCCGATCGCGAGTGCCACCACCACGCCCAACAGAATGACATAGCCGTTTCCGAGAAGACTTTGGTCGCCTTTGGCGATGCCCTGATCGATGAGGTAACGCAGCGCCACACCCATGCCGAGCACGCCGCCGGACGTGAACATGAGGGCGACCATGGCACCAATGGCTTGGTTTTTGTAGGGGCGTAGGTAGCGCAGCAGGTAGCGCAGGCTACCGATCTGGCCTTTGGCGGGCTGCTGGTCGGTAGGAGGGGTCATAATACTACCTCGATATGTTCGTCGGCCAATTCGCTGCGCAGGATATCGTACAGTAACGCACCATTAGGCAGGCGCCAATGCTGTTCGCCTTCCACGAAGCTGAAATGCAGCCCGCCGCTGATGGGCGATGCATACCACAGCTGAAGGGACGGGGCATGCTTGCTGAGCAGATAGGTGCGTTTATTCGGGAGTTGGATGGAAAGGATGCCGCCTTCAAGATCGAGTTCTTCGATGGCGCCGGATTCGAATGCATCTTCGAGCTGGTCGAAACAGTGCATGAGCGTAGCGTCGGCGATGGCGTGGTATCGTTTTTCGTCCATGGATAGTCCATAGCATGCTGCGACGGTCTGGCAAGCGCGGCGATGGTGCAATAATTTAATGGGCAGGCGAAAAAAAGTAGGCTAACAAGCGGGCGATGAGCGAAAAGAAAACACCGGCCAAGAAGCGTGCTGCAAAGGCAAAAAGCGGAACAAAAGCCATTCGTAACGTGAGTTACAAAGGCAACCCTGCTTATCCTGCGCCGCGCCGCACCCGTGGCAGCAAGCACCCCATGCGGAATTGGCTGGAGCGCAATGGCCTTTGGTTTGCCATGGCGCGGGTGACGCTTGCCGGTTTTATCATCGTCGGCTTGGCGCTGGTCTATTTTGCGGCGCAGCTGCCCGATATCCGTGCGCTCGATACCATCCAAAAACAGCAGGGCATTACCGTCGAGGCGGCCGATGGGCGCATCGTTGCTAACTACGGCGATGTATACGGTAGTTATGTGCCCTACGACCAACTGCCCAAGCCGCTGGTGCAGGCTGTCATTGCGACGGAGGATCGGCGGTTCTTCGAACATAACGGTGTGGATTTCTTCGGTATCGCCCGCGCGATGGTCATCAACCTGATGCATGGCCAAGTGGTGCAGGGTGGCTCTACCGTGACGCAGCAGGTGGCCAAGAACGTCTTCCTCACGCCCGAACGCTCGATCAAGCGCAAGTTTCAGGAAGTGCTACTTGCCTTCTGGCTGGAGGCGCGGTTCTCGAAAAAAGAGATCATGGCCATTTACCTTAACCGCGTTTATTTGGGGGCGGGTGCGTTCGGGGTGGATGCGGCGTCGAAGCGCTACTTCAACAAGGGTGCGCGTGACCTTTCATTGTATGAGTCGGCGCTGGTGGCGGGATTGCTTAAGGCGCCTTCACGCTATTCACCGGCGGCGAACACCGATCGGGCAAAAGCGCGTGTGCATCAAGTGCTGCTGAACATGGTCGATGCAGGCTACCTGAAGAAAAAAGAAGTCGAGCCGACGATTGCTAACTATGCCAAGCAACCCGAGCAAGAGGTGCAAGGAGGCGATGTACGCTACTACACCGATTGGATCGTGGATACAATCCCGACGCTCGTGGGCCAGATCAACGACGATATGATCGTCACGACCACGCTTGATACCAAGATGCAAACACAGGCTCAGGATGCGTTGCTGAATGTCATCAGCATGCAAGGTGAGAAGAAGAATGTCTCGCAAGGGGCGGTGGTCTCCATGAAGCCCGACGGGGCGGTGCAAGCGCTGGTTGGCGGGCTGAGCTATGCCAAAAGCCAGTTCAACCGAGCCTCGCAGGCCAAGCGCCAACCTGGTTCGGTGTTCAAGCTATTTGTCTATCTTGCGGCGCTTGAGGCCGGACTGACGCCGCAATCGATGGTCGAGGATGCGCCCATCTCGTTGCAAGTGGGCAACAAGGTATGGACGCCCGAGAATTTCGGGATGGACTATAAGGGGCAGATACCGATGGTCGAGGCTATCCGGTTCTCGCTGAATACCGTGTCGGTACGACTCAGCCAATATACCGGTGTGGAGAAGGTGGCAGATCTGGCCATGCGCCTTGGCATTCCGAATGTTCCGGCGCATGCGTCCATCGCGTTGGGCTCGGTGGAGGCAACGCTACTTGAGATGACCGGTGCCTATGCGCACCTGCCCAACGGTGGTAAGAAGGTGGAGCCCTATGGCATCACCAGCATCCGCACGCGCGATGGCAAAGAGATCTATAAGCGCGAGGAGAAGGAGCCGGACACGGTGCTTGCTAAAGGAACCGTCGAGATGATGAATTATATGCTGCTTGATGTGGTTGCCAGAGGAACGGCGGTGAAGGCAGGGCTTCCCGGCCGGCAGGTGGCGGGCAAGACCGGCACCAGTCAGGATTTCAAGGATGCGTGGTTTATTGGCTTCACGCCGCAACTGGTAACGGGTGTGTGGATCGGTAACGATAATAATAAATCGATGCGCAAGGTCACCGGCGGTTCGTTACCTGCGACGATTTGGCATGATTTCATGATCCGTGCGATGGAGGGTAAGCCATCCAAAGCTATCCCGAATAGCGCCGGCTCGAGTGAGGGACTGTTGCCATGGTTGTTCGGCGGTGAGAATACGAATGGTGAGAACCCCGCTGCGACCGGTGATGTGCCCAACGCACCGACGGTCATCCCTGAGGACGCGCCGTTCGAAACGAAGCAGATGGGCCAACCGGCGGATGCGGCACCTGACGATGTACCGGTGGAGCATCCGGCACCTGCAAAACCCGATCAGAGCGAAGGGGAAGTGGTGCTGACCCCGCAATTTTGGGATAAGCTCATGGACGGCAACGCCGCGCAGAAGCACCAGTAAAGATTAGGCGTTGAAACGGTAAAGATCCTTACCGTGTAATTTCAGCCAATCCTTCGCGGCATCGTATTGCGGGCAAAGGAACTCGACCGCATTCCAAAATGCCGGTGAGTGATTCATGTGACGCAGATGCGCCACTTCGTGTGCCACGACATATTCCATCACTTCCTTGGGCGCAAAGATGAGCCGGTAGGAGAAGGACAGACGCGCGGTGGATGAACAGCTGCCCCAGCGGCTGCGGGTATCGCGCACGCTCACCCGATTCAGCTTACGCCCGATGCGGGCAGCATCACGGGTGGCCAACGAAGTGAGTGTTTGGCTGGCGATCTTCTTCAATGCTTCGGTCACGCGTTGCGGGAACTCGTCGCGCGCACCGGAGACATAGAGCACGTCGTCCTTGATGATCCATTTGCGTTTGAGGTCGGGGTCGTTCTTGATACGCACGCGTTTGCCAAGCAGCGGAATGACGACGCCAGGTTTGATTTGTTTCTTGGTCGGCATGTCGCGCAGCGTTTCGACCAACCACTCGGATTTTTGCATGAGGAAGATCAGACCGTCGGTCACACGCGTGTGGCGCGGCAGGGTGAGCGAGATGGCATGGTCGGTCGGATTGTAACGCAGGCAGATACGCTTCGCACCGCGATGGCGACGAATCACCAGCGGTAACATTTCTTCTCCTACTTGCAGAAAGTCCGGCAACTCATTGTTGCTCCACGCATTGCTCATTCCATTGCTCATCGAGATATCCGTTTTTCTTTTTGTTGTTATTTTGCTGTTGGTGGCTGCTGCGTTCTTGTTGCGTCGGAGCCTAAGAGCGCAGTAAGGTCAACATAGGAACACCCAAGGTGCTCGGTCAATAGGGGTTACGGGAAACCCCAAAAAAATATTTTTATCCACAGGCAAGCAAGCGTAGCATTCAACGACATTATGAAGTTTAGTCAGTCATTTATTGAGGAAATACGGGGGCGAATCCGTATTTCTGAGGTCATCGGTAAGGCCATTCCTATCCGTAAGGCGGGGCGGGAGTACCACGCTTTGTGCCCGTTTCATAAGGAGAAAACGCCTTCCTTCACGATCAACGATGAAAAAGGCTTCTACCACTGCTTTGGGTGTGGGGCGCATGGCGATGTCATTGGTTTCACCATGGATTATGAGCATCTGGGCTATCGCGATGCGATCGAGCGCTTGGCGGGTATTGCAGGGTTGAGCATTCCAAAGTTAACGCACGCGGAAGTTGAGCGTGAGCAAAAGTCGCAATCGCTGCAGCAGGTGATGGAAGCGGTGACGGGATATTTTCAGCAGCAATTGGAGGAGAGCGCGGAAGGTGCATTGGCGCGCCGTTATTTGATCGAGCGTGGATTGAGTGCGGAAACCATCGCGCGGTTTCGCATCGGTTATGCACCGACGGATCGCCATGCGTTGGAGCAGGCGATGAAGCCGCGTGGCATCACGGTCGCGCAGCTCGTGGAGACGGGCATGCTGATCAATGTCGAGGAACGCACACCGTATAGTCGGTTCCGTCGACGGTTGATGTTTCCCATCCGTGACCGCAAGAGCCGTGTCATCGCGTTCGGTGGACGCGTGCTTCCGGATGATCCGAACACGGACGCGCCGAAATATCTCAACTCACCGGAGACATCGCTATTCAGTAAAGGGCGTCAGCTATTCAACCTCGACCTTGCACGCCGCGCCGCCTTTGATGCCAAGCAGCTTATCATCTGCGAAGGTTATATGGATGTCATCGCGTTGGCGCAAGCGGGCGTAGCACATGCCATCGCACCGCTGGGCACTGCAATCACACCCGAGCAGTTGCAGCTATGTTGGCAGTTGGTCGATGAGCCTACACTCTGTTTGGATGGCGATAGCGCCGGCCAGCGTGCCATGGCGCGCGCGACCGCATTGGCGTTGCCGCTATTGGTGCCCGGAAAAACATTGCGCGTAGCCCTATTGCCCAAAGGCGACGACCCCGATTCCTTGATACGCCAAGGTGGCCGCGCGGCCTTCGACGAGGTGATCGCACAGGCGCAGCCGCTGGTATCCATCCTGTGGCAGCAGGCGATGGGTGCGCCCGCCACCACACCCGAGGCGCGCGCCGCGCAGGAAGAACAGCTGATGCGTACGGTGGGTTCGATCAAGCATCCATCGGTACAGCATTATTATAAACAACATATGCGCGACCAATTGCGCGCCCAATCCGCGCAGCGCTATGAACGTCCGCAGGGACGTTTCGAGAAGGGGGCGTTCAAAAAAGCTACGGGCGGCACGGCACCCTATGAGATGCTGCCGCCGATCGCGCGTACGGCGGACACGAGTATGCTTGCACCCGCGAGTAACCTTATGGCGCTGGTGATTGCCTCGCCGTCGATCCTGCTCAATGCGGCCGCCGAAGAGTTCTGGCTGCATGCACCGATGCCGGCGCCGTGGCAGCAGCAGATGCACCACCTGATTACGGAACTGCATATCGAATCGCCCTCACTTACCAGTGCGGGGCTTTGGCAGACCGTGAGTGAGGAGTCGCCTAAAGAATCCTGCGCGGCGATCATGAAGGCGATGGAGACGCTTGGCGTTGAGCTATCGGGCGACGATATTCAGCGCGAGGGGCGCGCGCAGAGGCTTTGGGGCGAGGTGATGAACGATGTCGACCGCGCGCGGCTGCGTGTGGAGTGCGCCGCCGCGGAAGCGGCGCTTGCCAACGACATGAACGAAGAGAATTTCCAACGGCTCACCCACCTGAAGGCGCAGTTGGAAGCGATCGACCGTGAGCGCAGCCGCTTTTACCGCGAAGACCCGTTGACGGGTGCGGTTTAAAAAGCCGTTCTTAGGGAACCTGGAAGCTTGGCGCGACCTCTGGCAGGTCTTTATCGCGGACACCCTTCGTGTGCGACGCTGTATCGGCAGTGGTAATGGTCGCTTGTGGGGTTTGTGCAATCCCCTGTTTTTCCTTGTTGGCTGCCTTCAACGCATCCAAGATCTTTGCGATTGCGTTTTGCGAATCCGGAACGGTCGCGCATAACTCGAGGCCGATGGCATCGGCGATATCATCGCCAGCGGGCTGGTGGGTCGGTTTGCCATCCACACCAGTGTAGATGCGGCGCACTTCACAGCTCACATGTTGCGCACCAAGGAGGCGGCTGATGGATTGAAGGTCGGCAAGCTCGATGTACTGATTCGCTATGGCGGTAAGGTTAAGGGTAAGGGTGCTATCGTTATTCACGGTGAAGGATGTCTTTCCGTCCGAGGGTACGATTTTATGGTCCGGATTATTTCCGTCCGTAACGAAATCGACCAAGCGATTGAAGCAGTATAATGTTGCTTCACGATTGTCTTTCGGCATGCCAGCGCGTATCCAATCGGGGATATTCAGGTTAATCATGATGCATCTCTCTATACAGGTGTGACTCGAATGAAGGGCACTTTAGCATGCCCATGGCCTTGGAAATATGAAGATTTCGTGACCGTTTCGGACGAAAAATTAACGATTTACCCAAAAAAGCGCATAGGCGCTTGAGTTTCCTTGAAAACTATGCATTAACTCGCCGTTCAATTGGGCAACCTAAGCGTGGGGTGATGCACTATGGCGACGAAGAAAGCGGTCAAAAAATTGGTGACTGCCAAATCCAAGACGGCGGCAAAGAAATCCAAACCGGTGAAAAAGCCGGTGGCGAAGAAAAAACCTGCGGCAAAAAAACCTGCGCCGAAAGCAGTCAAAAAAAAGCCAGTGGTCGTGAAAAAGAAACCGGTTGCCAAGAAAGCGATCGCGAAGAAACCAGCAGCAAAGGCCGTGGCAAAAAAACCCGCCGCAAAGGTGGTTGCGAAGAAATCATCCACAAAAGGCATCAAGCCCCTTGCTAAATTGCCAGCGAAGGCTACATCAACGCGTCCGCAACCCACATCTGCCACAAAGAAAGCGTCGCAAAACCATCCCATGCCAGTGAAAAAAGATTCAAAAGCGACGGCCAAGTCCGCCGCGAAATCGTCCGCCAAGCCCGATACGAAGAAAGCAAAATCCGCACCCGCCGCTACTAGCAAGACGCAAGGCGGCGCAGCGGTCAGCGATGCGCTCGAGGCCAAGCTTGCCAAGCTTGGCAAGGCGCGCGGTGTGCTGACCTATGATGATTTGAACAAGCATTTGCCTGCCGATGAATTCTCGCCCGAAGTGATCGACGAACTGATCACCCGCTTGGCTGCCAAGGGGGTAAAGGTCATCGAGCTTCCGGATGTGGATGATAAGGTGGATGTACCCTTCGTGGAGACGGACGGCGATGAGCCTGTTGTCGATGCGGGCGATATCGTCATCGAGATGGAGCCGGAGAAAGAGGAAGAATCCTACGGCCGTTCGGACGACCCTGTTCGCATGTACCTGCGCGAGATGGGCAATGTGGAATTGCTCAGCCGCGAAGGTGAGATCGAAATTGCCAAGCGCATTGAATCCGGCCGCGAGATGGTCATCTCGAGCCTTTGCGAATCGCCGACGGTGATGCACATGGTGCTTGGCTGGCGCGACAAACTTGCCAACAGCGAAATGCTGCTGCGCGAAGTGATCGACCTTGATGCGACCTATGGTGCGGGCACCGAGGATAAATTCGCCGATGCCACGCGCGACCAAGACGCGCCCGCGGAGGAAGAAGAAGAGGAAGAGGACGAGTACGACGCGCTTGAGGGTGGCCGTAAGGAGAAGATCGAGGAAGACGAGTACGACGACGAGGCGGTGCTGTCGTTGGTCGCGATGGAGCAGGAATTGCTGCCGGCCGTACTTGAGAAGTTCGATGCGTTCGCGAAAGTATCGAAGGCGTTGCGCAAACTGCAGGAGAAGCGCCACGCCCAAGCCCTCGGCGAAGGCGACGTTACCAACGCCGACAACAAGAAATACCCAACGCTGCTTGCGGAAATGGTCGAGATCATGCTTTCGATCCGTTTCAACAATATGCGTGTGGAAGAACTGATGCACACGCTTTACGGCGTAAACAAGCGCCTGATCGCCACCGAAATGCAATTGATGCGCCTTGCCGAGAAAAGCGGCGTCAAGCGACCGAGCTTCCTGCAGCATTATAACGGCCGCGAGTTGGATCCGGAGTGGTTGAAGTCGGTGGCTAAGCTCAAGGAAAAGGGCTGGAAGGAGTTCGCCGAGAAGCACAAGAACGATATCGAGGCCTTGCGCAAAGAGATCGGCAAGATCGCGACCGAGACCGGCCTTGATGTTTCGGAATTCAAGCGTGTGGTCTTTGCCGTGAGCAAAGGGGAGCGTGATGCCGGCCGTGCGAAGAAAGAGATGATCGAGGCCAACTTGCGCCTTGTGATATCCATCGCCAAGAAATACACCAACCGCGGCTTGCAGTTCCTCGACCTTATCCAAGAGGGCAACATCGGCCTGATGAAAGCGGTCGATAAGTTTGAATACCGCCGCGGCTACAAGTTCAGTACGTACGCCACGTGGTGGATCCGTCAGGCGATCACGCGCAGCATTGCCGACCAAGCACGCACGATCCGCATTCCCGTGCACATGATCGAGACCATCAACAAGATCGTTCGTACGAGCCGTCAGATGCTGCATGAGATAGGCCGTGAGCCGACGCCGGAAGAGCTGGCGGAGCGTTTGGTGATGCCGCTGGATAAAGTGCGCAAGGTCATGAAGATCGCGAAGGAGCCGGTATCGCTCGAGACGCCTATCGGTGACGAAGAGGATTCGCATCTGGGTGATTTCATCGAGGATAAGAACGCGATCCTTCCGGTCGATTCGGCCATCCAATCGAATTTGCGCGAGGTGACGACGCGCATTCTGGCCAGCCTTACCCCGCGCGAGGAGCGTGTGCTGCGTATGCGCTTTGGGATCGGTATGAATACCGACCATACGCTTGAAGAAGTGGGGCAACAGTTCTCGGTGACCCGTGAGCGCATTCGCCAGATCGAGGCGAAAGCATTGCGTAAGCTCAAGCATCCGAGCCGTAGCCGTAAGATGCGTTCATTCTTGGATAACTAGGGGCGTTATGGCTGCAACGACTGGTACGCTGCTTCACACGCTTGTCTACGGTAGCTTTGTCGGCCGTGACGAGTTCGGTAACCGCTATTATCAGGCGCGCTTTGGCGGCAAGGGCCAGCGCAAACGTCGGTGGGTCATCTATAACGGTATCGCGGATGCCTCGAAGGTTCCGGCGAATTGGCATGGATGGCTGCATTACACGCTGGACGTGCCGTTGCCGGAGAAAAAGAAATATAATTGGCAAAAGCAGCACCTGCCGAACCTGACCGGTACGAAGGGGCGTTACCTGCCGGAAGGCCATATCAGTAAAGGCGGTGTGCGCGCTGCATCCGCGGCCGATTATGAGCCGTGGACCCCAAGCAATCATGCGTAGTTTTCTTGCGCTTGGCCTTCTTGTGATGCTTTGCGCATGTGCGGGGCTTACGAAGGGCAGTGATGTCGGCATCGGGTTCGATGCAATGGATACCACTTCGAAAGAGCAGAAAGAGAACGAGGCGTGGTTCAATTCCTATTATGGCGCGAGCACCTGCACGCCGACATGGGGATCGGAGTGCCCCTCGGACTAGCACGACGGCGGCTGTGTTGGCGTCGTAGCCCGCGCTTGCCACGACCCACGCAGCATGTTACGTGATGTGCGAGAATTCTACCCTTTCGATATCACAGGAGATAGCATGGCGAATAATGCAATTGAAACGGTCATGGGTGCGGTGGTGCTGGCAGTTGCCGGTGGGTTCCTTTTCTTCGCATACAATAACAGCAACGTGAAACCGATCGACGGCTATGTGCTGACGGCGGCATTTTCGAACATCAGCGGCATCGCGCCCGGTAGTTCGGTGCGCGTGGGTGGCATCAAGGTGGGGGTGGTCGAATCGCTCACCCTCGACCCCAAGACCTATCAGGCGGTCGCTAGCCTGCGCGTCGAGGACGGTGTGAAGCTGCCGCGGGATTCTTCGGCCGCAGTGCAAAGCGCCGGTTTGCTCGGTGAGAAATTCCTTGCCCTCGAACCCGGTGGGGATGATGCCGAGTTGAAAAATGGCGATAAGCTGGCCTTCACCCAACCTTCGGTGAGCCTCGAGGAGATGATCGGTAAATTCGTATTCTCTGGCGGTGGTGCGGATAAGAAGCCCGCGACGGACGCCAAGGATGGCACCCCATCGCTTGGCGAAACGCATGAATAGTTAGCCGCGGCGTATGCATCCCTTCCGCCAAATGATTGTGATCCTTGCTGTATTGGCGGCAGGCGATACGTGGGCGGAAGATGCGTTGCCGAACAACATTGCGCCGCTGCCCACCACGCAGCAAGAACGCATTACCCCTATCCACACCGCGACCACGGACGATGCGCCGGTGATGAGCACGCAACCGGCGGCTGCAGGCGAGAAGAAAAGCCCTTTTGTGGCGCCGCCCATGGCACCGACGGCATCGCCTGCCGCGCCTTCCAACAATGCTATGCCGCAAAAGATCCCGTTCGGCCGCGCCGAACCTTCGGGGCCAGTAATCCCCAGCGGCCCGCATAAAGCGGAGGCAGTGCCGGTAGTGAGCGTGGATGCGGTGGAAGCTTCCGAGCCCGCACCGCCAACGCCCGTTGCGCCCGAGGCCGACCCCGCACAGGAAGACCCTGCCGAGCCGACCGAGCTGACCAGCCCGATTTTCGGTGAGGAGGAGGGGGCGGTGACGCCGCGCCGCATCGTATTACGGGCGCTGAACAAAGTGACGGCACAATCGGAACTGATGAGTGTGAAGCCCAATGAAATGGTGAAGTTCGGGCAGCTTGAAATTACGGCTATCACTTGCCGCACATCCTCGCCGCAGAGCCAGACGGATTATGCCGGATTTCTCGATATTTCCGAGAAGGTGCCGACCAAACAAGGTATCAAGCCGTTGTTTCGTGGCTGGATGTATGCATCGAGCCCTTCAATCACGGCGTTGGAGCACCCTGTCTACGATGTGACGATGGTGGAGTGCAAAACGGCTGTTCCTAACCCCGCGAAGGACGAAAAAGCCGACGCAAAAGAAGATAAAAAACCTAGTAAAAAAGCCAAAAACTAGGGTGTTTTGGGGGCATATCTTCATCAAACTGTCATAAATAATAGCATGGGATGTGGTAGTATTTAGCCATGAGTAAACAAGAACAATTTATTGAATCGATTGCACCCCATGCGCAGGAAATTCAGCGCAAATACGGTGTGCCCGCTAGCATTGCAATTGCCCAAGCAGCTCTAGAGTCCGGTTGGGGTGGTAGCGTTAAAGGTAATAATCTATTCGGAATAAAAGCAGGAAAATCATGGCAGGGTGCCACGATTGATATGGCAACACATGAATATTTGAACGGCGCACGCACCTCTATAACGGATCGATTTCGATCGTATGCAAGTACTAAAGAGTCGATGGATAACTATGGTCATTTTCTTGCTACGAATCGTCGATACACAGAAGTAATCAACGCGGATGATGCGCATGAAGCCGCCGACGCGCTGCAGTCCGCTGGATATGCAACTGACCCTAGATACGCTGCAAAATTAAAAGCAATTATCGATAGCAATAATCTTACGCGCTTTGATGATGCGAACTATAAAGGGTATATGGAGGGCAATCGCTTCCAGCAAACACGTGAGCGTCTCAAGCAGCAGCGCCAGATGAATCCTGAGCCTTGGGAAGACTTTATGAAATCGTTTATCAATTTTATCGCTGGATTCTTCTCAAGTATTGGGTCGATACTAGGCATCAGTGATGACAAGCCAAGCTCGCCACCACAAACCCCGACCACATCCCGTCTTGCGGATATCGGCAATGCGCCTTCGCGCTTGAGCTAACCCGTAACTTTAAGCTGTGGATGACGGATGCGCGGTTACTTGTCTGCCCGTTGGTCGGGTGCTACTAATTCTCCTAACAACAAAAAATAATCCATCGGCAAGTCCTGATCTATCAATCCGGTAGCGCTGTGCGCTGCCCTAGGGGACTTTGGCATGAAAATCGCGCGACTGATCACGGATGCTACGACCGACCCGTTCGTCGGCCTGCGCTGGCGTACGATGGATGTCGAGGTCTGCCGTTCGGACCCTTCGGCGCGCGTGTGCCTGACGGATATTGAGGTGCCGGCCCATTGGTCGCAGGAAGCGGCGCAGACGTTCGTCCATTATTATATCCGTCGGGCCGGGGTGGCAACGCGAACGGTGCGCGTGAAGGAAGAAGATATTCCGGAATTCCTTTGGTGTTCGGTGCCCGATACGGCGGCGTTGCAGGCCTTGCCGGAAGAACGCCGCACCACGCACGAGACAAGCGCTAAACAAGTGTTCCTCAGGCTTGCTGGCATGTGGACCTACTGGGGCTTCAAATGCGGCTACTTCGACACCGAAGCGGATGCGCGCAGCTTCCATGATGAAATCGCTGCCATGCTGGCACGGCAGATGATGGCACCCAATTCCCCGCAATGGTTCAATACCGGCCTTCATTGGGCTTATGGCATGCGCGGACCGGCACAAGGCCATTGCTATGGCGACCACGAGACCGGAAGGCTCAAACTCTCCACCAATGCCTATGCGCGCCCCCAGCTGCATGCGTGCTTCCTGCACTCGGTGAAGGACGAGCTGGTGAGTGAAGGCGGTATCATGCATCTCTACGAGCGTGAGATGCGTGCGTTCAAATACGGTTCGGGTGCCGGTGCCAATATGTCGGCGATCCGCGGCAAGGGCGAGGAACTATCGAGTGGCGCAAGTGCACTTGGGTTGATGCGCTTCTTGGGCATCGGCGATAAAGCGGCCGGTGCCATTCACTCCGGCGGTCTGCCGCGCCGTGCCGGAAAAATGGTGGTGGTCGATATCGACCATCCGGACGTGGTATCGTTCATCCGCTGGAAGGGCGAGGAGCAATACAAGATCGCCGCGCTCATTACCGGTGCGCGGGTGATGCGCAAGCATCTTTCCGGCGTGATGGCCGCGATGCTGCATGGCGAGAGCGAGGCGCGGTTCAATCCCAGCTATAACCCGCAGTTGGCCAGCGCGATCGATAAGGCGCGCAAGGCGCTGATCCCTGCCAGCGCGATCGAGCGTGTGCTGGCGTATGCCCGCCAAGGCTGCCGCGAATTATACATCCCGATGTATGGCAGCGATGCCGATTCGGAGGTGTTCTTCACGGTCAGTGCACACCAAACACGCCAAGCGGTGCGTGTCACTCATCGCTTCATGGACGCGGTATCGCAAAAACAACGTTTTGCGTTGCGTCGGCGTACCGATGGCCATGTCAGCAGTCAACAGCAGGCCTCGGAGCTGTTCGATGATCTGGCGCATGCGGCATGGGCCACCGGCGAGCCGACCATACAATTCGCGGATACGATTGCGGCACAACATACCTGCCCAGAGAGTGGCAAAATTCAGGCGTCTACCCCGTCCTCGGAGTATCTGTTCCTTGATGATACGGCATGCCCGCTTGCCACGATCAACCTGCTTTCATGTTCGGATAATAAAGGGTTCATCAATACGGCACTGTTCTCGCATGTGGTGCGGATCGCGACCATCATGCTCGATATTTCGGTGACCATGGCGCAATACCCTTCGCGCGCGATGGCGCGGCGCACCCTTGATACGCGCCCGATTGGGCTTGGGTTCGCCAATGTCGCGCCGCTGATGACGCGCATGGGCTATGCCTACGACAGCGACGAAGCGCGTGCCACCGTTGCGGCGGTGAGTGGTCTGTTGACGGGTGAAGCATGCGCCGTTTCAGCAGAGATGGCAAAGGAGCTTGGCTCTTTCAATG
>JBIIAV010000074.1:0-7363 GCA_044239745.1 Rickettsiales bacterium | reverse complement strand
CGGCTTCCTCCGCGCGGGTGCTTTCCATGATGAAATGCTCGGCCGCGTTCTTGCCGATATGATCCGGCGTGACGCTGGTATCGCCCATGTAATAGGGCCCAAGCGAAGCGAGGACGACCGTGCGAATGTTTGGCGCGGCGACAAGTGTTGCCAAGGTGCGGGCGTTCTTGTCGCGGCATTCCTCCGGCCGGCCGAGGCTGCGGGCGCCGATATCGACCAAGGGCGGGCAGGAAGAATGGCCGATGAGCAGCCAGTTATGGCGCATGTCGCGGGTCAATCCGGCGAAGAGATGATCGGCGTGGCTTTCACCGAAGATGGCGGCGGTGGGCGCGCCATCGCGGGCGGTGACGCACCAGCTGAGATCGCTAAGGTTCCACGCGCTGGGGCAGGCGGGTTTGCTGTTGCGGAATGCATCGGGTTTGGCGAGGTCGCTCAGCCGCGCATCGAACGGGCGTGAGGCCGCAAACCCATGGCTGCGGCGAATGGCCTCGCCAAGCAGCCCGACACCAACGAGCGCGACCAGCAAGAGTGCGATGACGCGTGGAGAGTGCCGCCACGTACCGAAACGGATCGGCCGTTCGATGAAACGGGTGGTCAGCCATGCGAGCAGGAACGAAAGCGCGATGGCGCCGGCGCGAATGGCAACGGAAGGCTCGCCGCCTTCGGTGATGCGGGCGAAGGAAAGCAGCGGCCAATGCCACAGATAAAGCGGGTAGCTGATGAGACCGATGGCTACCATCGCTTTGCTCGAAAGCAGGGTGCGGTTCACCCATGCGCCGTGACCGGCGATAAGGATGGCTGCCGTGCCAAGCACCGGAACCGCTGCCCGCCAGCTTGGATAGAGCTCGAATTTGCTGAGGCTGGTGGCGGCGATAGTGATGAGCGCGATACCCAATACCGACAACAGATGCGGCGATAGGATGGGGCGATGAGCCGTGCTGCGGCTGCGCTCGTGATGTGCGATGAGACCGCCCAGCGCCAACTCCCACATGCGTGTGTGCAGCAGGAAAAAGCTCGCCACTTGGTGATGCTCGGCCAGCAGCACGCTAGCGCCGAATGACACCACACACAGGGCAAGCAGTGCGTGATGAAGGTTGACCCGCGCGCGCGAAAGCAGCCACAAAAGCAGCGGCCAGATGAGGTAGAACTGCTCCTCGACCGCCAGCGACCACAGGTGCAGCAGCGGTTTCAGTTCCGCATTGCTATCGAAATAGCCCGATTCCTTCCAAAGCGCGATGTTGGAAAAGAAGCCGGCACCGGCGGTGATGTGCTTGCCAAGCGCGGTGTATTCGCTAGGCAATAACAATAGCCAGCCCATGCCCGCGCAGGTGATCAGCACGGTGATGAGCGCCGGAAGGATG
Organism: Rickettsiales bacterium; assembly: GCA_044239745.1. Taxonomy (GTDB): domain Bacteria; phylum Pseudomonadota; class Alphaproteobacteria; order Rickettsiales; family UBA3002; genus QFOX01. The sequence goes on along the minus strand of JBIIAV010000074.1, from coordinate 6,002 downwards.
CGGCGCACGCGGCGGGCATAAAAAAGGCCGATGGAAAGATGGCCGCTATCCATCTCCGACAGAAGGATGCGGGTGATGAGATAACCCGAGATGACGAAAAAGACATCGACCCCAATGAAGCCGCCGGAAAGCAAGGAGGCGCTGGCATGATAGGCGAGCACGCAAAGCACGGCGATGGCGCGCAGACCGTCGATATCGTGGCGGTGCTGCCCCGCGGCCATTACTCCACCGTCACCGATTTGGCGAGGTTGCGCGGTTGGTCGATATCCGTGCCTTTGAGCATGGCCGTGTAATAGGCAAGCAGTTGCGATGGCACGGCATAAAGCATGGGGGTGACGAAGGGATGAACGGTCGGCAGTGTGATCGAGACGCTGGCGATGGAGCGCAGCGCCGCGACGCCTTCGCTATCGGATAGCACGATGATCTTGCCGCCGCGCGCCGCCGCTTCTTGGATGTTGGAGGCGGTCTTCTCGAACAGGTGGTCGTGCGGGGCGATGGCGACGATGGGCACCGATTCGTCGATCAGGGCGATGGGGCCGTGCTTCATCTCGCCGGCGGCATAGGCCTCGGCGTGGATGTAGGAGATCTCTTTCATCTTGAGCGCCGCCTCATGCGCGATGGCGTAGCTGGTGCCGCGGCCGATATAGAGCATGTCCTTGGCGTATTGCACACTGTGGGCGAGTTTTTCGATGGCGTCCGCGTTGTGCAGTACCTCGGAGATGCGGGCGGGCACTTCCGCCAGCGCGTGGGTGAGGCGCGCCATGGCACTGCCATCGAGGGTCTTGCGCGCTTCGGCCAGCGCCAAGGTGAAGCAGGCGAGCACCGTGAGTTGCGTGGTGAATGCTTTGGTGGAGGCGACGCCGATCTCCGGCCCTGCATGGGTGTAGAGCGTGGCCTCGGCCTCGTAGGACATGGTGGATTCCGGCATGTTGACGATGGCCAGCGTGTGCTGGCCTTGCGCGGTGGCGTAGCGCAGGGCGGCCAGCGTATCCGCCGTTTCGCCGGATTGCGAGATGACGATGGTGAGGCCGCCTTTCACCATGCGCGGCTCGCGGTAGCGAAATTCTGAGGCGACATCCATATCGACCGTGACCTTGGCGATGGATTCGAGCCAATAGCGCGCCGCCAGCCCCGCGTAGTAGGAGGTGCCGCAGGCGACGATGGTGATATGCTGGATATCCGCTAGAGCGAATGGCAGTTGGGGCAGGGTGATGCGGCCGGTGGTGGGGTTGTAGTAGACGTTCAATGTCTGCCCGATGACGGAAGGCTGCTCGTAAATTTCTTTGAGCATGTAATGCTTGAAATCGCCTTTGCCGGTGGCCGCACCCGTGAGCGCCGTGATCTTGATTGGACGCTCGACGACCGTATCGGTCGCATCGAAGATGGTGACGCCATCGCGGCGGATCTCCGCCCAGTCGCCCTCGGCGAGGTAGCAGATCTTTTGGGTCAGCGGGGCGAGCGCCACCGCGTCGGAGCCGAGGTAATTCTCGCCGTTGCCGAAGCCGATGGCCAGCGGTGAGCCAAGGCGCGCGGCGTACATGGCGTCGCTCGCATCGGCGAAGATGACACCGAGCGCGAACGCACCCTCCAGTCGCTTGAGGCAGGCCGAGAATGCGTCGCGCGGCGATTTGCCGAGGTTCAGGTAATGGGTGATGAGTTGGGGGACGACCTCGGTATCCGTCTGGCTGGTGAAGACATGCCCCTGCGCTTCCAATTCGGCGCGCAGCACGCTGAAATTCTCGATGATACCGTTGTGCACGACGGCGACCTTATCGGTGGCGTGGGGGTGGGCGTTGGCCTCGGTCGGCAAGCCGTGGGTGGCCCAGCGCGTGTGGCCGATGCCGACCGTGCCGGCGATGGGGTCGCGGGCGAGCAGGTCGGCCAGCACCTGCAGCTTGCCCTGTGCACGGCGACGGACGATGCGGCCCTCGACCAAGGTGGCGATGCCGGCGGAATCGTAGCCGCGGTATTCCAGACGGCGCAGCGCGTCCATGATATGGGGCGCCGCCTCCTGCTTACCGATGACTCCGATGATACCGCACATAAGAACCCGTGGTGAATGGTATGGAAATGGCCGTTACCATGGGTAAAACATGCCCGCAAATGTTATATTTTGTAAGTAGCTGTGTATCAGCTGCATTCTACGGGTGATTTATGCCCGCCGTTGCGGTAGCCCTTCAGGGGTCATGGATATCTCGGTACAGCACATTTATCGTAACAGCATCGCGCTCTTATGTGCCCTGTTCGTGCTGGTACTCGTCGTCGTGTTCTCGCTCACCTCGTTCTACACGCAACAGCGCACCGCCCAGCAATTGTTGACCACCCAAGCGAAAATGGCCGCCGCCGTGCTGGGGGATGTGGCGCGCAGCGGCAGCATCAGCGGTAAGGCCGCACTATCGAGCCTGTTTGCGAACCCGAATTTCGTGCTGGCCTGCGTGTTCGATCGCGACGGTAACGTGAAGCATTATGTCAACGGCCCCGCCTATGACAAAAGCTCGAACACCCCCATCAACTGCGATTTTCTGGCAAAGCGCACCAAGATGCCGGGTAAGATATTGGCCTTAGCACCCATCGTCGATAGCAAGTTCTCTGAATCGCTGGGCGATGTGGTGGTGGTGGCAATGCCACCGCACCAGTTCGAGGGGGTGTCGTTCTGGTCGATCCTTGCCAGCCTGTTCGGGTTGGTACTGGCACTTTTTTGTTGGCTGGTAGGCTTGCGCTTCCGGCGCATTCTCCTCAAGCCGTTGCGCCAGATATCCTCCACCGCGCAGCGGGTATCTTTGTACAAGGATTATACGCTGCGGGTGGTGCCTTCGTCGCTCGAGGTGGTGCCGCAGGAGGTGCAATCCCTCACCGATTCGTTCAACGCCATGCTCAAGGAGATCGAGGATCGCGATAGCCGCTTGCTGCGCAAAAGCGCCGAGCTTGATCGCGCGCGCAGCGTCGCGGAAGCGGCTAATCAGGCGAAGTCGCAGTTTCTGGCGAATGTCAGCCATGAGTTGCGCACACCGCTGAATGCCATCATCGGGTTCTCGGCCATTTTGGGTGAACAGCAATTCGGCCCGCTGGGTAACACCAAATATGTCGAATACGCGAAGGATATCGAGGATGCGGGACGCCACCTGCTCGATGTCATCAACGATATCCTCGACCTTACCAAGGCGGAATCCGGCAACCTGAGCGTGGTGTTCAGCTCGGTCAATCTGGCGCGGGTGATCGAGAAAGCGATGCGCATCATCGCGGCGCAGGCGTTGCAGCGCAAGGTCGATGTCTATACCGACCTGCCGGATAAAATGCCCAAAATCATCGCCGACCCCGTGCGGTTGGTGCAGATCCTGCTCAACCTGCTATCGAACGCCATCAAATTCAGTCACGAGGGCGGCAAGGTCGTTGTGCGGGCACGGGCGGAGCCGGCACGTCAGGGCGTGTATTACTTCACGCTGACGGTGGAGGATCAAGGCATCGGGATGGATGATGTCAGCATCCGCAAGGTGTTCTCGTCGTTCAATCAGGCGGAATCCGGCCTCAACCGCAAATACGAAGGTGCGGGGCTTGGCCTGCCGCTGACCAAGCGGCTGGTGGAGCTGCATCACGGCAAGATCAAGATCGAAAGTGCCGTGGGTTCCGGCACCACGGTGACGGTGCGGTTGACGTCCGACCCCGCGCTACTTGATTAACCGTTCGGACTATGCAAGAACTATAGGGCTATAAGGTTGTTATTAGGAGAATAAATTATGAAACAGGTGTATCTGGAGACCATTCTTTTGATCGAGCGTCTTCACCGTCGTTTTCTCGACGTGGTGAAAAGTGAGCTCGACCGTCTGAAGGTCGATGATATCAACAACGTGCAGACCCTGATCCTCTACAACATCGGGGCGGATCAGCTGACGGTCGGCGAGCTGACCAACCGCGGCTATTACCTCGGCACGAACGTTTACTACAACGTCAAACATCTGGTGCAGACGGAATACCTGATCCAAGAAAAAGCACCGCACGATAAACGCTCCACCCGCGTGAAGCTTTCGGAAAAAGGCGCCGCGCTGGTACAGAAAATGGACGCGCTGATCGAGCGCAACATCGTCGAGCTGGAGAAGCGCAGCCCAGGTCTTGCCTTCCTGACCGATGTCAATAAATCGATGCACAATCTTGAGCGCTTCTGGACGGACTACATGAATCGCCTCTACTAACCCCTGATCGCTAGGAGTTGTTATGCAGAAGTTGCTTGGGTGTTTGATGGTGTTGGCGTTGGTGGCATTTGCTGCGCCTGAAAGCCGCGCACAAGAGAATATCGTCACCATCGGCACCGGTTCGGTGACGGGTGTCTATTATCCCGCCGGCGGCGCTATCTGCCGCCTCATCAACCGCGGCCGCAAGGAGCATGGCATCCGCTGTTTCGTCGAATCCACCGGCGGTTCGATCTATAACATCCGTGCGCTGCGCGACGGCGAGATCAGCTTCGGCATCGCGCAATCGGATTGGCAGTACAAGGCTTACCGCGGTGAAGGTGTCTTTGCCGATGGCCCACCGTTTCGCGACCTGCGCTCGGTCTTCTCGTTGCATAGCGAGATGTTCACCGTGGCCGTGGCCAAGGATTCGGGCATCAACCAATTTGCCGACCTCAAGGGCAAGCGCGTCAATATCGGCGATGCCGGCTCGGGCATGCGCGACATCATGCAAAGCCTGATCGAGGCCAAGCACTGGACGAAATACTCCTTCGCGGAAGCCAAGGAACTCAAGCCGATGGATGCGGTGAAGGAACTATGCGACGGCAAGCTCGATGCGATGGTCTTCGCGGCCGGCCACCCCAACGGCCTCATCCAAGAATTGACCGGCAATTGCGGCGCCAAGCTGATTCCTGTCGAGGGGGCAGAAGTCGAGAAATTGCTGGCCGACAATCCGTTCTATGCCCGCACCGCCATTCCTGGTGGCATGTATCAGGGCAACCCGCAGAACATCCCGACCTTCGGCGTGAAGGCGACGCTTGTCACCACCGCCGATGCGGATGACGAGACGGTCTATCAGCTGGTGAAATCGGTGTTCGATAATTTCGATAGCTTTAAGACGCTGCATTTCGTGTTCGCCACGCTCGATAAGGAGCGTATGGCAACATCCGGCCTCGTGGCGCCGCTGCACCCCGGTGCGGCACGCTATTTCCGTGAGGTCGGTCTGTTGAAGGACGCGCCTGCCGCCGCTGGCGATGCGCCCGCAAAGCCGGAAAGCAAGAACTAGCAAACGCTAAAACGGATTAGTGGGAGCGCGCGACCGCGAGGTAGGTGGCTTCGATCATCGCGCGTTTTGCCGGTGCATCGGCGAAGGGTTCCAGCGCGCTGCGTGCCTGCTGGGCGAAGGATTCGGCCACCGCAAGGGTTTTGGCGAAGGCATCGTGCTTGACCAGTAATTCCTTGGCGCGTTTGAGGTCGTTCTCGTTGATCGCTTGCCCCGTTTCCAGCGCTTGCTTCCAGAATGCACGCTCGGCCTCGCTGGCCTTGGCATACGCGAAAATGACCGGCAGCGTGACCTTGCCGTCGCGGAAATCGTCGCCGATGGCTTTGCCGAGTTCGGCTTCGCTGGCTTGGTAGTCTAAAGCGTCGTCGACCACTTGGAAGGCCATGCCGAGCGCTTGACCGTACGTGCGCAAGGCCGCGCGCCATTGGGGTTGATCGCTGACGATGGCGCCGAGCTCGCAGGCAGCGGCGAATAACGCAGCCGTTTTTGCGCCGATGACCTGCTCATAGACTTCCTGCGTGATGGCGAGATCATGGCTGACCATGAGCTGATGCACCTCGCCGGCGGAAATGACGGCCGCCGCGTCCGACAGAACGGCCAGCACGTCGAGCGAGCCGTCGGCCACCATGAGTTGGAAGGCGCGGCTGAGTAAGAAATCACCGACGAGGACGCTGGATTTGTTGCCCCATACGGCATTGGCGGTGGCAGCGCCGCGGCGCAGATCGCTGGCGTCGACGACGTCGTCGTGCAGCAAGGTGGCGGTGTGAATGAACTCG
>JBIIAV010000073.1:0-7484 GCA_044239745.1 Rickettsiales bacterium | reverse complement strand
ACCTCCGTTTGCTTGGCGCCCGCCTTACCCTGAAGCCGCGCCTCGTACAGCGATTCAATGCCGTTCTTGCCGATCTTCATATCCGGCATTTTCAGTAGCGGCTCGTCCTCTTTCACTTCGCTTTGCGCCACCTTGCCGACATAGCCGATGAGGTGGCTGGCATGGTCGGCGAAGGGGTAATGCCGCCACTGCCCTTCATCGATGGTCGCGGTCGCAAGCTCCGGCATGTGGTATTGGATGCGCGCCACTTCCTCCCAGCTCAAATGCTCGCGCACCAGAATCGGGATGCCCACCTTGCGGCGGTTGATGGCATCGCTCAGCACGCGCACTTCGCGGTCGCTCAGCTTCATCAGGGTGGTCAGTCGCTTTAAGGTGTCGCGCGCGTCGGCGCGTTTGTCGGCCTCGATCATCAGGCGGTAGTTCACTTGGTTCATCGCCATCGCCACGCCGTAGCGGTCGGTGATAATGCCGCGCGGCGGGATCAGTAATTGCAGCTTGGCGCGGTTGCCCTCGGCCAGCATCTTGAATTCGGCGCCATGGATGAACTGCAGGTAATACAGCCGCGCCAGCAGTGCAAACCCCGCTGCCGCCTGCACCCCACCGAAGACCACCGCCCTTCTGCTCACCAGTTTTTGTAGCTCCTGTGGGCGCATGGTCGGCCTACTTCACATCCGGCAGCGGCGCGAACGCGCGCGTCGCCAGCCAATAGAAAACGGGATACCACACAGCGTTCACCAGCCCTGCGCGCAGCAAATGCCGCAGCGACGCGCTATCGGCAGTCACCGCATGCATGATCGCCCATAACAGCAGATGCATCACCACCAGCACACCTGCCGCCTCCAGCCAGCGCAAGCGGAACAATGTCTGTTGGCGGTCGCCTTGGGCGGCGGTGAATTGCGCCAACAGCAACGCGAGCAAGGCCTGCGACCCCAGCGGTGTCGAAAACAAAATATCTTGCAGCAACCCAAGGAAGAACGCGATGCCCCGCGGCCATGCGGGTGGGTAGAACGCCACCATCACCAGCGTCATCAGCCACGCGACGTTCGGGGTATAGCTCAGCATGGTGGCATCCAGCGGGCTGGCGGCCAACAACACCAACAGCAAGGCCAACCCCGCCGGCACCATCGCCAATAGCTGATGTGATACCGGCCGCATCTATTTCGTGACCATCACGCGCACATATTCCGAGCGCGCCAGCGGTCGCAGCGGCTTGACCAACAGCTCGTTGCCGTCGCGGCGGAACACCCTGCCCACCATCACACTATCGGGGATCAACCCGCCTTCGGAGGTGGTCATCACCGATTCGCCGAGCTGGATTTGTTGCGGGTCACCGCCGATGAAGGTCATGCGCAACAGCTCGTCGCCGGTGCCGACGAGAATCGCATGCTGGCGCGAATCACCGCTGATGACCGGCACATGCGACGACGTATCCGACAATAGCAGCACCCGCGCGGTGCGCTCGCCGACATCGACCAAGCGGCCGACCAGCCCGAACGCATCCACCACCGGCTGCAACGATTTCAGGCCTTGCGCGCTGCCGGCATCGATCATCAAATTGCCGGCATAGGCGTCGGGGCTTTGGGCAATGACATGCGCCGACACATAGCTCACGTTATCGACCGGCCGATAGGCGGCCAGCGCCCGCAGCGCTTCGTTCTCGGCCTTCAGCGTTTCGGCGACCGCCTGCCAATGGCGCAGCGTGTCATTCTCTTCGCGCAGCTGTTTGTTCTCTTCGTAGGCACGAAACAGTGCGTCCTTATTTTCCATCAGGTTGCGAATGCCGGTCGCCGGCACCGTGAATGTCTGCATGATGGGGCGCAACCAATCGCCCATCTGCACCCGTAGTTGCGCCACCGAAGGGTGGCCGAAACGCGCCATCACCAACAGTGCCACCGCGCCGACCACAAGCAGCGCCAGCATGAGCCGCGCCCGCATCGAGCGCGCCGAACCACCACTGCCATAGCTATACGTATATCGATCCGGACGCATGACGAAACTATGGGCAGTTGCGCCCATGAGGACAAGAAAAATATACGGGTTATGCGTAGTGAATCCATAAGCGCTATCGCGCGCGGATGGGGGTATCACCCCCAAACCCCCTCCCTTACGGGCTCGCGCCATAAAGCGCTACGCGCGGATAATCACCAACGCTAGAGTGGCGGCGCGTAGCCTTCCATGGCGAGCCGGAGCGAAGCGAACGAGGGGGAGCGGTAGCGGGGGCGGAACGCCCCCTGTGGCGCAGCCACTAGCAATACTAATCCTGCTTGAACAGGACGTGCTTGAAGGTGTTGATCTGCTCGAGCACTTTACCGGTGCCGACCGCAACGCAGGAAAGCGCATCCTCGGCCACGAAGACCGGCAGGCCGGTAGCATGGCTGAGCACGAGGTCGAGGTTGGTGAGCAAGCTGCCGCCACCACTCATCACGATGCCTTTATCGACGATGTCGCTCGACAGTTCCGGCGGGGTGGATTCGAGCGCGACCTTCACCGCCTCGATGATCTGGTGCACCGGCTCGGCCAGCGCCTCGGCGATCTGCGCCTCGCTCAGGATGATCTCTTTCGGCACACCGTTGAGCAGGTCGCGGCCCTTGATCTCCATCAGGCGGCCTTGGCTGTCGGGTGGCGGGCATGCCGCACCGATGTCCTTCTTGATCTTCTCGGCCGTGGTCTCGCCGATCAGCAAGTTATGGTAACGGCGGATATAGTTGATGATGGCTTCGTCCATCTTGTCGCCGCCGACGCGTGCCGAACGGGCATAAACAATGCCGGAAAGCGACAATACCGCCACTTCCGTCGTGCCGCCGCCGATATCGACGATCATGCTGCCCGTCGGCTCCGTCACCGGTAGGCCTGCGCCAATCGCGGCCGCCATCGGCTCTTCGATGAGGTACACATCACGCGCGCCGGCATTCTCCGCCGATTGCTGGATGGCGCGGCGTTCCACCGGCGTGCTGCCAGCAGGCACGCAGATCACGATCAGCGGGCCGGTGAAGCTTTTGCGGTTATGCACACGGTGGATGAAGTATTTGATCATCTCCTCCGCCGCGCGGAAATCGGCGATGACACCGTCCTTCAGCGGGCGGATGGCCTCGATTTTTTCGGGCGTGCGGCCGAGCATTTGTTTGGCTTCGTTACCGAAGGCATAGGGCACCATCGCCCCGCGCTCTTGGCGCATCGCGACGACGGACGGCTCGTTGAGCACCACGCCGCGACCCTTGACATAGACCAGCGTGTTCGCGGTGCCGAGGTCGATTGCCATGTCTTCCGACATCATGCCAAATAATTTCGCCAGTCCGAACATACCACTCCCGTTTCACCATCGCGCTACATATGCGAATCGCCCTCTGGATTGCCACGTTGCAGCGCGACTCGCAATCGCGAAGTTTAAACGGCGGCCTTCTTGGTCGACTTGTCCACAGCCACCGCCTCGTCTTGGTCGGTCAGCTGGATGCGGGTGCTCAGGCGGTCGAGCTTGTTGATGGCGTTGATATAGGCCTTGGCCGAGGCCACCAGCGTATCGACATCCGCCCCGTGGCCGGTCACTAGCTTGCCCTCGCGCTCGAGGCGCACGGTCACTTCCGCCTGCGCGTCCGTACCGCCGGTGATGGCATGCACCTGGTAAAGCTTCAGCTCGGCGTCGTTGGCGTCGAGCACCATCGATTTGATGCATTTGAACATCGCATCGACGGGGCCGTTGCCCTCTTTCTTGGCGGTGCGCAAATGGCCGTCGATCATCATGCCAAGGCGTGCCATTTGGGGGCCTTCGCTGCCGCATTCGATTTGCAAATTCGCAAACGCATAGCGCTCGTTGGCCATGTCGGTATCGATGAGGGCGAAGATATCCTCATCAAAAATTTCTTTCTTCTTATCGGCCAGCGTCTTGAAGCGCACGAACGCATCCTCGAGCTGGTTATCGCCCAAGCGGATGCCCAGATCCGCCAGTTTATCCTTGAACGCGGCGCGGCCGGAATGTTTGCCCATCACCAGATTTGTTTTCGTCACGCCGACCGATTCGGGCGTCATGATCTCATAGGTGTCGCGGTTCTTCAGCATGCCATCCTGATGGATGCCGCTTTCATGCGCGAACGCATTCGCGCCCACAATCGCCTTGTTCACTTGCACGGCTTGGCCGGTCACTTGCGTCACCAGTCGGCTTGCGCGCATCAAATGCTCGGTCTTCACGCCGCATTCAAGGCCGAACACGTCGCGCCGCACTTTCAAGGCCATCACCACTTCTTCCAAGCTGGTGTTGCCCGCGCGCTCGCCGATGCCGTTGATGGTGCATTCGATCTGCCGCGCGCCGGCCTGAACCGCCGCCAGCGAGTTCGCCGTCGCCAGCCCCAGATCATTCTGGCCGTGGAAACTGAAGATGGCCTTGTCGGCATTCTTGGCATTACGCATCACATGCGCGAACATCGTGCCGATGGTCTCCGGCGTGCCGTAGCCCACCGTGTCGGGCAAGTTGATGGTCGTCGCCCCTGCCGCGATCGCGGTCTCGACCGCTTTCACCAAATACCCAAGCTCAGTGCGCGTCGCGTCCATCGCGCTCCACTCCACATTATCCGTAAAGCTGCGCGCCAGTGTCACCGCGTTCTTGATGACCACCAGTGCGTCGTCCTGACTCATCTTGAATTGGTGCGTGAGGTGGATCTCGCTGGTACTCATGAAGGTATGGATGCGCGGCCGCTTGCAGTTTTTAAGCGCTTCCGCCGCACGGCGAATATCGGCTTCCTTCGCCCGCGCGAGCGAGCAGATGACGGAGTTCTTCGCCGTCTCGGCAATCGCCTTCACCGATTCGAAATCGCCGTCGGATGCCATCGCGAATCCGGCCTCGATGACGTCAATCCCCATGCCATCCAGCACCTCGGCGACGAGGAGTTTTTCCTCGCGCGTCATGCTCATGCCGGGCGATTGTTCGCCGTCACGCAGCGTCGTGTCGAAAATGATGATGCGGTTGGTCATAGGGTTTAGTTCCTAGTGCCTAGGGTTTAGGGATAAGGTTTTTCTGCATCGTGCGTAGCATCTTACCAAGTTCATCTAATTCGGTAAGAAGCGGTGCAGCGACTGCAGGCGTAATATAGCGCTGTTCTTGCGAGATAAGCAATTGCGTTTCCAACTCGGCAACAGATCCCAGAGCAATTGATAAGTAGCGAATATATTCCTTACGTGAATTGCGGTTATAACCCTCCGCAATATTCGATGGAATTGAAACGGCCGCCCGTTGAATTTGCGAAACAAGTCCGTAGAGCTGTGTTTTTGGGTAATCAGCAGTAACTACATACAGCCTGTTAGCCAGAACAAAGCTGCGCTGCCAAACGAGCAGCTCTCGGTAACTCTTTAGCTTTTTCAAGTTGCTCATGGGTCTCCCTATACCCTAGGCACTATTCCCTAACCCCTAGTTCTTCGCCGTATCCACCAGCTTGTTCTTGGCAATCCACGGCATCATGCGGCGCATCTTGGCACCGGTGATCTCGATCGGCAGCTTGGTCGTTGCCTCGCGCCATTTCTCTAGGTTATGCGCACCTTGGGTCGCGCGGTCGCCCATGAATTCGCGGGTGAATTTGCCGGATTGGATGTCGGCCAGCACGCGCTTCATTTCCTTCTTCGTCTCATCGGTGATGATGCGCGGGCCCGTCACGTAATCGCCGTATTCGGCCGTGTTGGAAATGCTGTAGCGCATGTTGCTCATGCCGCCTTCATACATCAGGTCGACGATCAGTTTCAGCTCGTGCATGCACTCGAAATAGGCCATTTCCGGCGGGTAGCCCGCCTCGACGAGGGTTTCAAAACCAGCGTTCACCAGCGCCGTCACGCCGCCGCACAGCACCGCTTGTTCGCCGAACAGGTCGGTCTCGCATTCGTCCTTGAAGTTGGTTTCAATGATGCCCGAACGCCCACCGCCGACTGCGCTGGCATAGCTCAGCGCCAGCTTTTTCGCATTGCCCGTTGCATCCTGCGCCACGGCAATCAGGCACGGTACGCCGCCGCCTTTTTGGTATTCACCGCGCACCGTGTGGCCGGGGCCCTTGGGCGCCACCATGATGACGTCGAGGTCCGCACGCGGCTTGATGAGCCCGAAATGGATGTTGAGGCCATGCGCAAACGCCAGCGTCGCGCCTTTTTTCATGGTGTCGGCCAAATCCTGCGCGTAGAGGTCTGCCTGCAATTCATCCGGCGCCAAAATCATCACCACGTCCGCCCATGCGGCGGCGGCCTTCGGGTTCATCACCTCGAAGCCCGCAGCTTTCGCTTTCTCGGCCGTTTTGCTGCCATCGCGCAACGCGATGCGCACATTCTTCGCGCCCGAATCCTTGAGGTTGAGGGCATGGGCGTGGCCTTGGCTGCCATAGCCGACCACCACGATATTTTTCGCCTGAATCAGTGCCAGCTCGCAGTCCTTGTCGTAATAGACATTGAGGCCGATAGCATCGGCAGGCGATGGTTTGGCAGCAGCGGCGTTGGACATAACGACTCCTTAAATAAATGACATGTGTAATGGATGATTCTTGTACAATTGAACGGCGCTTCTAGCGAAAAACGGGCGGATTGCCAAGCTAAATCCCCTTTTTCCCACGCGCCACACTCGCCACCCCCGTGCGGCAGACCTCGACAAGGCCAAGCGGTTTCATCAAGGCGATGAAGTTGTTCACCTTCTCGGTCGTCCCCGTGATCTCGAAGACGAAACTCTCGATGGTGGTATCGACCGGTTTGGCGCGGAAGATATCGGCGATGCGCAGGGCTTCGCTGCGGTGGTCGCCAACGCCTGCAACCTTCACCAGCGCCAGTTCACGCTCCACAAATGGGCTTTCCGTGGTCAGGTCATGCACCTTGTGCACGGGCACCATACGCTCCAAAAGCGCCATGATATGCTTGATTTTGCTGGCCGAGCCGCGCGTCGCCACCGTGATGCGCGACAGGCTTCGCCTGCTATCCACTTCTGCTACAGTGAGGGATTCAATATTATAGCCGCGCGCCGAGAAAAGCCCGACCACACGGTTAAGCACGCCGAATTCGTTATCGACCAGCACCGCCAGAATATGGCGATCCTCGAGCACCACCTCGTCGGGGATGTCGTAGACGATATCGAGGCTCTCGGTACTGTTCATCGCGAAGCGCCCCGTGATTTATCCATCAACGCCTCGATCAGCAGCGCCGCCTGAGTAGGCTGATCGAGCACGGTGATGGCGCGCGCCGAAAGCGCGTTGATCTTTGCTTGCAGCACTGTGAGTTTTTTGGAATCCTTTTGTGCAAGTCCTTTAACGGCAATATCCAGTAAATAGAGCAACACCGCTTCGCTCGGCGGATGGCCGTGCAACGGTTTGGGTAACTGCGATTTGAGGTTAAAACTCACCGGCTGCTGTTGCAGCCACATGGTCGCGCGGTCTTCCACCGCTTCGCACATATTGGTGAACAGTACCAGCGACTTGGGGTCATCATTGGCGATGCGCGCCACTGCCGGCAGCACTTCTTCGGCGATCAGTTCC
>JBIIAV010000072.1:0-7593 GCA_044239745.1 Rickettsiales bacterium | reverse complement strand
TGTACAAGCCCCACCCAGCACGCGGTATGAAGATTCGATGACAATGGAAGGCGAATCTTCATGCAACTGTCATACTTCTCATGGGTGGGGGCTGCTATAGTCAGGGTGAATTTAACTAAAACGAACTTACTATTCACCGAATGCACTGAGGCAAGATTATGTGGCAAGAACTCAAAGGTTTTTTTGGTTTTAGCAAAGAACAACCCACGCCGGATGCAGCGCAGATGCCCGATGCGGCCGCATTAGCGGCGCTTCAGGCACAAGCGGCCATGCAGGGCAATGTTGGCGGCGCGGCGAATGCAGCGAACGACGAGAACTACTCGCTGACGGGCGATGTGAATGCGGTGCTTGCCAGAATGCTGCGCATGCAAGCGGTACAGCAACATGTGCCTGGGGGCAGCATGCGTCCGGCGCTATTTCCGCTCAAGGATATTTCACTGACTGGCGAAGGCGATTATGGACGCCATGGCGACTATGCACAAGCGATTAGTAGTGATGGTGGTGAACAAGAACGGCCGCACGGTGAACGGGTGACATTGGAAGCAACGCTTGCCAAGCCAATGACGGATTATGATGCTCCGTCGCTCAAGCGCGCACTGACCCATGTTGTTGGCGCTATTCCGGCATTCGCAGGCAAAGTGGTGGCCAAGCCGATTGAGCCGAAACATGCGACCTATGCCGAGGTTGAAACCGAATTATTGGGTATTCTCAACCAAAACCCCAATGCCTTTAAACCCGAAGAAATTGCTATATTAAAAAAGTTCTTCGAGGCAACGCCCAACAAGAAGGATGAAGCACCTTGGAGTCGCTGGTATTCTGCTGTGGATGTAAGACACCGCGATAGCAAACTCTATATCAGGGTGGGATCGGCAGTGGAACCGATAGCGCTCGGAGGAGATAAGAAAGTAGCGCCAGTCGAATCAAGTGATCAAGCCATGGTTGACTATTTCAAGGCGCATCGCAAACCACTGCTTGAGAAAATAAAAGCGAAGGTGGCAGCATTGTGCAAGGCCGATGGCACGCCGCTTGTAACCGAAGCGGAGCTGACCAATCTCGACCTGCATGCGACGGCAAACTGGGGTACCGAGCTTTTGTTGGGCACTAAGCCTGAGAATTCGATAGATCCCGCTACCAATCAAAAACTCGTCGGCGAAGCGCGTGCCAAAATGTTTACCGAAACGCCCTTGGTGAGGGTGGATACGGATAAGCTGGCAGAAATTTTCACCCAGTCATTGGTTGAGGTCAGTAACCCACTGCCACCGATGCTTGAGAAATTTGTCGATGGGCATATGCTCGCGCAAATTCTGCGGCAGCGCTTGCCGAATAACCCGTCGCTTGAGGCCTTCTTCGCCCGACATGATATGTTTTTGACGCGTGACGAGAAAAAAGCGAAGGAGCCAAAAGCAACCAACCCGGATCAGATTGTGCTCGATGAGCCGCGTGTGGATAATGGGTTCATGGCGGCCAACGATCCATCAAAAACATCGCCGCGTATCAGCCTCAGCTTTGATTTGCCAGTGGGAATGACCATGCATCAGCTATACGATCACATCGCAACCAACAAAAATCAGCTGGGGCTTGGTGTGCAGCAGCAGGCGGCGGCGAACGCACCTGCTGGTGGCATAGCAGCGTAATCTAACCCTTCAAGCAGTCCCGCACAAATCTGCCACATCTCGAAAATCAATCACAATCTTTGCGTGCATTGCACAGTAAGTTGCTTCTAACGCCATGATTTTTATGGCATGGTAGTAGCAATCGTTTTGGGTGCGCAGGCGGCGCTATATACTCCGTCATTGCGAGCGCTTAGCGAAGCAATCTACCTTGGTTACCGGGAAGAAAGCAGGATTTTTGTCCCGAATTTCTTTCTTTTTACTCCGAAGATGGATTGCTTCGCTAGACGCTCGCAATGACAACCCCTGCACCGGTGCATTCAAACTCAATGTTGGGAGTTGTCATGCCTCACGCCGTTATCGTTGGTTACCTACGTTCCCCCTTCACTCCCGCATACAAAGGCCAGCTGGCCACCGTCCGCCCCGACGATCTGGCGGCCGATGTCATCAAGGCATTGGTGAAACAAACCGGCGTCGCGCCCGACGCGATCGAGGACGTGATCCTCGGCTGTGCCTTCCCCGAGGGTGAGCAGGGCTTCAACCTTGCGCGCATGGTCGGGCTGCTCGCGGGCTTGCCCATCACCACCGGCGGCCTCACGGTCAACCGCTGGTGTGGCTCCAGCATGGAGGCGATCCATATCGCCGCGGGTAATATCGCCGCCGGTAAGGGCGAGGTGTTCATTGCCGCGGGTGTCGAATCCATGAGCCGCATCCCGATGGGGGGCTTCAACCCGCTGCCCAACCCCGCCCTCTACAAAACCATGCCGGACGCCTATATCGGCATGGGGCTGACGGCGGAGAATGTCGCGAAGAAATTCCATGTCGAGCGCAAAGCGCAGGAGGATTTCGCCTTGGCCTCGCATCGCAAGGCGGCCGCTGCCGACATGACCGGCGAGATCACGCCGATTACGACCAAAGCGGGTGTGGTGAGCAAGGACGGCACCATCCGCGCTGAATCGACGGCGGAAGATCTCGCGAAATTGAACCCCGTATTCGATGTCTATGGCACGGTGACGGCGGGTACCAGCAGCCCGCTGACGGACGGTGCGGCCGCAGTGCTGGTCACATCCGAGGACTATGCCAAGAAGCATAAACTGCCGATTCTGGCGCGTATCAAGGCGATGGCCATCTCGGGGCTTGACCCTGCGGTGATGGGGCTTGGGCCGATCAGTGCGTCGCAAAAAGCGCTGGCGCGCGCGGGGCTTAAAATTTCCGACATGGACGTGATCGAGCTCAACGAAGCGTTCGCGGCGCAGTCCATTCCCTGCATCGGCGAGCTGGGCTGCGATGCGGCGCGGGTGAATGTCGAGGGTGGCGCGATCGCGCTTGGGCACCCACTGGGTGCATCCGGTGCGCGCATTACCGGCAAAGCGGCGCTGCTGCTGAGTCGTGGTAAGGGGAAATATGCCCTCGCTACCGCCTGTATCGGTGGCGGGCAGGGCATCGCGACGATTCTCGAAAAAGCATAAGGACAAGCGATGAGCGAGATCAAAAAAGTAGCCGTTCTCGGTTCGGGCGTCATGGGCTCGGGCATTGCGGGGGTGTTGGCCAATGCCGGTATTCCGGTGCTGCTGCTCGATATGCCGGCCAAGGAAGGCAGCCGTAACGCGCTGGCCGAAGGCGCGATCGAAAAACAACTGAAGGGTTCCGCCCCCGGTTTTGCGCATAAAAAATTCGCCAAGCTGGTGACGGCCGGCAATTTCGAGGACGACCTCGCCAAGCTCGCCGAGTGCGACTGGATTGTAGAAGTGGTTGTCGAGAAATTGGAGGTGAAGCAGGAGGTCTATCGCAAGGTGGAGGCCGTGCGCAAGAAGGGCTCCATCGTTTCGAGCAATACCTCGACCTTGCCCTTGCATGTACTCATCGGCGGTATGCCGCAAAGCTTTGCCGATGATTTCCTCATCACCCATTTCTTCAACCCGCCGCGTTTCATGCAGCTGCTTGAGGTGGCGAAATCGCCGAATTTTGCTGCAGCACGCTTTGCAGCGTTTTGCGACTTCGCCGACCGCACGCTCGGTAAGGGCGTGGTGGCCTGTAAGGATACGCCGGGGTTCCTTGCCAACCGCATCGGCGTCTATTGGATGACGGCGGGGCTGGTCGAGGCGATCCGCACCGGCATTTCGGTCGAGGAGGCGGACGCGGTGATGGGCAAACCGCTTGGCTTCCCGAAGACCGGCATGTTCGGCCTGTATGACCTCATCGGTATCGACCTGATGCCACTCATCGCAAAAGCGATGCTCGCGACACTACCCAAGGACGACGCCTTCCGCACGCTCTATCAATTACCGCCGCTGGTCGAGAAAATGATCGCGGATGGTTATACGGGGCGCAAGGGCAAAGGCGGTTTCTACCGCATGAACAAGGATGGGGGCAAGAAAACGCTCGAGGCCATCAACCTGAAAACGGGTGATTATGCTGCGCAAAAAAAACCGAAGCTCGAATCGGTCGACGCCGCAAAAATGGGGCTGGCGGCATTGTTTGCACACCCCGATATCGGGGGGCAATATGCCAGCGCCGTGATGCTCAAAACACTGCATTATGCGGCGAGCCTCATTCCCGAAATTTCCGACGATATTTACAGTGTCGATGCCGCGATGACCATGGGCTACAACTGGAAATACGGCCCCTTCGCTATGATCGACCGGCTGGCCGCGCAGGGTAAATCGGGCACTGAGATATTCGCCGGCGCCTTGCAGCAAGCGGGACTATCGGTGCCGCCGATCATTGCGCAATCGCTGGGCAAGAAGCTCTATGATAGCAGCACGGGTGTCGTTACCCAGTTCAACATCGGCGGTGCATTCACGCCGGTGCCGGTGCCGCAAGGCTCGCTCATGCTTTCGGACATCAAGCTCACCAAGAAACCGGTGCACAAGAATGCCTCGTCGCAGGTGTGGGATCTGGGCGATGGCGTGGCGTGTTTAGAGCTGACCAGCAAACAAAATACATGGGACCCCGAGAACCTGAAAATGGTGGCGCAATTGCCGGATATGGTGCGCAGCAATTTCCGCGCGCTCGTCATCGGCACGGATGGCGACCATTTCAGTTTCGGTGCGAATATCGGCTACTTCCTGCTGGCGTGCAATACGGCGAGTTGGTGGGCAATCTCGGACATGGTCAAACAAGGCCAAAGCGCCTTCATGGGCCTCAAATACGCGCCGTTCCCGGTGGTGTCATCGCTGTCGGGCATGGCACTGGGTGGCGGCTGCGAATTGCAACTGCATGTCGATGCGGTGCAGGCGCATATCGAATCCTACCCCGGACTGGTCGAGGTCGGCATCGGGGTCATCCCCGGTTGGGGCGGCTGTAAGGAATTATTGCTGCGCCATGTGGCCGCGGGCGAGGCTGCACAAAAAGCCATTGCTGCCGGCAAGAAGCCGGAGATGCTGATGGGCGGCGGCCCGATGCCGGCAATCAGCAAAGCGTTCGAATATATCTCCATGGCGAAGGTGGCGGGCAGTGCCGCCGAAGCGCAAGAGATGCTCATCCTCAATGCGGCGTCGCGTATCAGCATGAATCGCCGTCGTGTACTGGCGGATGCAAAATCGCTCGCGCTGGAATTGGCGCAGAACTACGCACCGCCAGAGCCGCGCACGATTCGATTGCCCGGTGAATCGGGCTACACGGCACTCAAACTCGCGGTCGATAATTTCCGCAAAAACGGCAAGGCCACGCCGCATGACGAAACGGTAAGCCTCGCGCTTGCACGGGTGCTGACGGGTGGTAACACCGACATCACGCAGGAAGTGACGGAGCAGCAAGTGCTCGACCTTGAGCACGACTATTTCATGGAGCTATGCAAAACGACCGAAACGCGCGACCGCATTGCCGCCATGCTCAACACCAGCAAACCGCTGAGGAATTAAAAGGGATTTGTCATCCCTGCGCACGCAGGGATCCACTTTAACGCAAGGAGATTCCCGCGTTCGCGGGAATGACAAGAAGGGAAGAAAAAATGCCTAGCTACACCGCCCCGCTGAAGGACTATCAATTCCTCATCAACCATTTTTTGGAGCTCGATAACTATAGCGACATCGAGGGCTTCGCCAGCGCGCGCGATCTGGTCGAGCCGCTGCTCACCGAATCGGCCAAGCTGTGCGAGGAAGTATTGTTCCCGTTGAATGCGGTGGGCGATAAACAAGGCCTGAAATACGAGAACGGCAAGGTCATCACTCCCGCCGGTTTCAAGGAAGCTTACCAAGCCTATGTCGAGGGCGGCTGGCCGACCCTGACATGGCCGGAGGAGTTCGGCGGGCAGGGCATGCCGGAGTTCTTGAACATGCCGATGCTCGAGATGGTCTGCTCATCGAACCTTTCGTTCGGGCTCACACCAGGGCTGACGCATGGTGCGATCTCGCTGTTGATCAAGCACGGCACCGAGGAAATGAAACGCACCTACCTGCCCAAGATGATCTCGGGCGTCTGGTCGGGCGTGATGTGCCTGACCGAACCGGTGGCAGGCACGGATTTGGGCATCATCAAAACCCGCGCCGAGCCGAACGCGGACGGTACCTATACGGTGACGGGCACGAAGATTTTCATCTCCGCTGGTGAGCAGGACCAGACCGAGAACATCATCCACCTTGTGTTGGCGAAGCTGCCGAACGCACCCAAAGGTGCCAAGGGAATCTCGCTGTTCCTTTGCCCGAAATTCATGGTGAATGCGGATGGCTCGCTTGGCAACCGCAACCAGTTTTCCTGCGCCAGCATCGAACATAAGATGGGCATCCACGCGAGCCCGACCTGCGTGATGAATTACGATGGTGCCATCGGCTATCTCGTGGGCGAGCCGCATCGCGGCCTGCCCGCGATGTTCACGATGATGAATGCGGCACGGCTGTATGTCGGCGTGCAAGGCTTGGGCGTTGCGGAAGCGGCTTATCAGAATGCGCTGGCCTACACGAAGGAGCGCTTGCAAGGCCGCGCGCTGACGGGGCCGAAATTCCCTGACAAAGTCGCCGATCCCATCACCGTGCACCCCGATGTGCGGCGCATGCTTTACACCATGAAAAGCTTCATCGAAGCTGGCCGTGCGCTGGCATTGTGGGCAGCGCGTGAGGCGGATATCGCCCACCGCCACACCGACCCCAAAGTCCGCGAAGCGGCGGATGATTTTGTCCAGCTCATCACCCCGATCCTCAAATCCGCACTGACGGATGGCGGGTTTGAAACGGCGAGCACCGCCATGCAATGTTTCGGCGGCTATGGTTACATCGAGGAATATGGCGCGAGCCAATACCTGCGTGATGCGCGCATCGCGATGATTTATGAAGGCACCAATGGCATTCAGGCGATGGACTTGGTCGGCCGTAAATTGCCGTTCGATACGGGTCGCTACTTAAGCCGCTTCTTCCACCCACTCGATGCGTTCATTGCGGAAAACCGCAACGACCCAGCGATGGCCGAATTCACCAAACCCCTCAAGGCGCATGCCAAATACCTCCAGCAAGCGACGATGTGGATCGGTACGATGGGTTTCGTGAACCCCAACCATGCCGGTGCCGGTGCGGTGGAATACCAAAAGATGTTCAGCCTCGTGCTGTTCGCCTTCATTTGGGCGAAGCAAGCAAAGCTCGCCTTGGCGTTGAAGGATTCCGATCCCGAGTTCTATAACGCCAAGCTCGCCACCGCGCGGTTCTATTTCGCGAAAATCCTCCCCGGTACGACGAGCCTGCTCGCCAGTATCACCGCCGGCGCCGATCCCGTGATGGCCGAAGGGCTTTAGGCGGTCGAGGTTCAGGTAGCGCCGCGCATATGCGTCTAATGCTTTTTCGTCGCACCCTGAAAGGGTGCTAGAAAAATCTAAGACTCCTATGATATTTCAGCGTTTTTGTGCCTTCTTGGCACAAAAGCCGCTTTATATAGTATTTACTAATTAGATTGATTGTGTTATGGTGCCTGGATTATGGCACGAGCATATTCAGTTGATTTGAGAGAGCGAGTGGTTGAGTACGTGCATAATGGCGGCGATCGTGCGGAAGCGTGC
>JBIIAV010000143.1:0-2765 GCA_044239745.1 Rickettsiales bacterium | reverse complement strand
TCTTCCTCTATCCTTCGGCGTTGTTGGATACAGCACGTAACGCCGCGGGAGTATTTAGCTGATGGCCAAAGCAGCCGAAAGAACCTTACTCGACGATTATCACCTCCTGTCCTACGACGCGTTGGATAGCACCAACGCCGAAGCCAAACGTTTGGCCGGTGGTGGTGCGTCGCACGGGGCGGTCATCTGGGCGAAGCGCCAGACCGCAGGCCGTGGCCGCATGGGGCGCGAGTGGGTCTCGGCCGAGGGCAATCTCTATGTCACGGTGTTGCTCAGCCCAACTGTCGCGCTCGAGCGCTGCGCCCAGCTTTCGTTCGTTGCCGCATTGGCCGTTGCCGAAACGCTCGAGGGCATCGTGCCCGATCCCGCCGCCATCCGCTGCAAATGGCCGAACGACGTGTTAGCCAACGGCAAGAAAATCTCCGGTATCCTGCTCGAGTCCTTCACCACCAAGGAACTGGTTAGCGAGCGTCAGTGGATCGCCGTCGGCGTCGGGATCAATGTCGATAACTTCCCTGAACATGTCATGTTCCCCGCCACCTGCCTGCGCGAGGAGGGGGTGGAGCTGATCAGCGCCAAGATCGTTCTGTCGCGCTTCATCCATCATTTCATTCACCGCTACGACGCGTGGGCAAGCAAGGGCTTCCCCGCGATCGAGCGCGACTGGACAACGCGCGCCCACCATCTCAACAAACCGGTCGAGGTGATCGTGGGCGATGCGCGCATCGAGGGCATCTTCACCGGCATCGACGCCCAAGGCTGCATGCTGCTGAGCGACAAGAAGAAGGCCACGCAGGTGGTCGCCGCCGGCGATGTCTTCTTCAAGGAGCATGCCTAGCATGTTGCTCGCCATCGATATCGGCAACACCAACCTTGTCTTCGCATTGTGCGACGGGGCGAGCGTCCGTGCGCAATGGCGCATCCGCACCGACGCCCACCGCAGTGCGGATGAATATGCCGTGTGGCTGTTTTCGCTGATGGCGCGCGAGAAACTGACCGAGAAGGATATCGACGCCGTGATCCTTTCCTCCGTCGTGCCGGACGCGAATTTCGCGGTCAAATCCTTCGTGCGCACCTACCTCAAATGCGAGCCACGGCTGATCGTAAGCGGGCAGGTTGATGTCGGCATGCCCATCCTGCTCGATAACCCGAAGGAGCTGGGCGCCGATCGCCTCATCAACGCCTTCGCCGCGTGGTCGGAATATAAACACGCGCTCATTGTCATCGATTTCGGTACCGCCACCACGTTCGATGTCGTCTCCGGTAAGGGCGAATATCTCGGCGGCGTCATCGCGCCGGGCATCAATCTCTCGCTCGAGGCATTGCAACGTGCGGCGGCCAAGCTGCACGGCATCGCCATCACCCATCCGCCCACCGTCATCGGCCGCAACACCACCAGCGCCATGCAGTCGGGCATCTTTTACGGCTATACGGGGCTGATCGAAGGCATCGTCAGCCGCATCAAGGCCGAGCGTGGCGAGGCCATGAAAGTCATTGCCACCGGCGGCCTTGCCCCCTTGTATTCCGAGGCCACCACGATGATTGACCGTGTGGATACGGATCTGACCATCCGTGGCCTGCGTCTCATTCACGAAAGAAATCCCAATGGCATTTAACTTCAACGCCTATAACGACGACATCCTGTTCATCCCGCTTGGTGGTAGTAACGAGATCGGCATGAACCTCAACCTCTACCGCTACAAGGGGAAGTGGCTCATCATCGACCTTGGCATCGGCTTTGCGGGGCATCATCTGCCAGGCATCGATGTGGTGCTTCCCAATATCGACGCGCTGACGCCCTACAAGAACGACATCGTCGGCCTCGTACTCACCCACGCCCACGAGGATCACCTCGGCGCGGTCGCCTATCTCTGGCCGGAGCTGGGCTGCCCCATTTACGCCACGCCCTTCACCGCCGCCGTGCTTAAAAACAAGCTCGCCGAGGAGGGGATCCAAGGCAAAGTGAAGGTGCACGAAGTGAAGGCCGGCGTGAATTACGAGCTGGGGCCGTTCGGCTTCGAGATGGTGCCTGTCACCCATTCCATTCCGGAAATGCACGCCGTGGCGCTGCGCACCGATAAGGGCATCGTCATGCATACGGGCGATTGGAAGCTCGATGCCGATCCCATGGTCGGCGTGACGACGGACGAGGCAACGCTGGCCAAATACGGCGACGAGGGCGTGCTCGCCATGATCTGCGATTCCACCAACGTCTTCGTCGAGGGCGAGTCCGGCTCCGAGTCGGACGTGCGCGATTCGTTGACCGACATCATCAAGCAATGCGAGCAGCGCGTCATCGTCACCACCTTCTCGTCGAACATCGCGCGGCTGGAGACCATCATTTACGCGGCGCGCGACGCGGGGCGCTCGGTCGCCATCGCCGGCAAATCCATCTGGCGCATGGTGCAAGCCGCGCAGGATTCCGGTTATTTGCAGGACGCCCCGACCTTCCTCACCGACCTTCAGGGCATGGAATGCCCGCGCGATAAAGTCCTGTTCATCTGCACTGGCTGCCAAGGTGAATCGCGCGCCGCACTTTCCAAGATCGCCCGCGGCGAACATCCCAGCATTCGCCTCAGCCCCAAGGATACCGTCATTTTTTCGGCGCGCACCATTCCGGGCAACGAATCCAACATCGGCTACATGGCCAACAAGCTGGTCGGCATGGGTGTCGAGATCATCAACGATTATACCGGCTTCGTGCATGTCTCCGGCCACCCCGCGCGCGGCGAGCTGGAGCGTATGTACCAACTCGTGCGCCCCAA
>JBIIAV010000096.1:0-5016 GCA_044239745.1 Rickettsiales bacterium | reverse complement strand
CGCCCCAAAATCGCCGTGCCAGTGCATGGCGAGGCGCGCCACATCCACGAGCATGCGCTGTTCGCGCGCAGCCTTCAGGTGCCCATCGCCATCGAGCCGACCAACGGCGTGGTGGTCAACCTTTCCGCCGCGCATCCGGAGATCGTCGGTAAGGTCGAGTGGGGCTACATCGCGATCGACGGCACCTCGCTCATCGACTCCAACTCCGCCGTTATCCGCACCCGTCGCAAAATTCGTGATGATGGGTTCGTTGTTGTGTCCGTCGTGCTCAACAAAAAAGGCGAGCTGGCGGGCGTGCCCATCATTTCCGCACCGGGTTGCCTCGACGATGTCGAGGATAAAGAACTGCTCGGGGTCATGCGCGACGAGATCACCGAGGTGGTGAGCAAGGCCTCGCGCGGCGGCAAGGGCAAGCTGCTGGATGAATCCATCCGCGCGGCGTTGCGCAAACTTATCCGCGACGAGCTGGGTAAAAAACCCGTGCTCGCGGTGCATCTGCACAGCCAATAATTCCATGCGCTCCGCCATCCATCACGGGCTTACGAATGTTATGGGTTGGAAGGCCTGCATGCTGGCCTTCATCGCGGGTGCGCTGATGGCGCTTGCGTTCGCGCCGCTACATCTCTGGCCGGTCGTCTTCATCAGTCTGCCGGTGGTTTATCTGCTGTTGGCTTCCTGCATCACGCGGGCGCAGGCGGTGTGGCGCGGCTTCTTTTTCGGTTACGGCTACTTCATGGCAGGCACATGGTGGATCGCCAATGCGCTACTGGTCGATGCCGCGAAATTCGCGTGGATGCTGCCGCTATCCATTCTTGGCTTGAGCGCGCTGATGGCGCTTTGGTTCGCGCTGTTCGGCCTGTTGGCGTATGCCGTGCGCCGCCGCATGTCGCCGTTGATGTTTGCACTGCTGTGGCTGGCTATCGAAGTGGCGCGCTCGCTCGGTATCTTCGGCTTCCCTTGGAATCTTGCGGGCTACATCGCGTTGGCGTCGCTCCCCATTGCGCAGGTGGCATCGCTCATCGGCACCTATGGAATCAGTTTCATCATCATCGCCGTGGGGCTATTGCCCGTCGCGTTCATCGCGCCCCAAGCTCGCCGCACACGCATGCGCGCCAGCGTCACGGCGCTCAGCGTTCTTGTCGCGTGCTATGGCTTTGGCAGTGCGCGCCTTGCCGAGCCCACGCCCATGACCACCACCCGCGTGCGGCTGGTGCAGCCCAATATCCCGCAGGAAGTGAAGGGCACGCCCGAAGGCCAGCGGCTGGCGGTGAAACTGCTCGGCGAGCTGACGCCCACACCGCCGTCGCAACCGCTGCCGGATGTCACCATCTGGCCGGAAACGGCCTATCCCTCCACCGTCCATCTCGACGATACGCAATCCGTGCCGAAGCTGAAACTGCTTCTCACCGGTGCGGTGCGCGCCGAGGGTTACAGGCCCGATATCAAGATATGGAACAGCATCGTCGCCATCGACCCGCAAGGCGCGGTGCTGGCCAGTTACGATAAGCACCAGCTCGTGCCGTTCGGTGAATTCGTGCCGCTGCGCCACCTGTTACCGCTCGATAAAATCACCCCCGGCGATATCGATTTTTCACGCGGGGCAGGGGTGCGCACGCTGAGCGTCGGCAACCTGCCGCCGTTCAGCCCTCTCATTTGCTACGAAGTCATCTTTCCGCATTTGGCAGTCGATGCCCGCCATCGCCCTGCATGGCTTTTAAACCTTACCAACGACGCATGGTACGGCGATTCCGCAGGCCCCCACCAACATTTCGAGATGACGCGCATGCGCGCGATCGAGCAAGGCCTACCATTGCTGCGCGCGGCCAATAGCGGCATTTCGGCCGTCATCGATGGGCGGGGGCGCATCCTTGCCAGTCTCGCGCTTGATCAGCGCGGGGTGATCGATACGCTGCTGCCGGCGCCGCAAGCCCCCACACTGTATTCTTTTTATCACTTTTAGCGTCGGCGGTTTCGAATTCTCTAGGATTCCCCTAGTCAAAAATAAACAAATCATTAATTTTGTTGCATATGCTGAACGCTGTTGCTATGGCATAGTAAATAAGGTTGTATAACACTGTTCGCACTCGCGTATTGAGGTATATGAGCAATCCCCATCCAGTCGATACCCATGTTGGTCGCCGCTTGCGCCTGAAGCGCACCTTCCTTGGCCTCAGCCAAGAATCGGTAGGTAAACAAATCGGCGTCACCTTCCAGCAGATCCAGAAATACGAGCGCGGCATCAACCGCATGGGCGCGAGCCGTCTGTACGATTTCGCCAAGGTGCTCGGCGTGCCCGTTGCCTACTTCTTCGAGAATTACGGCGACTACACGTTGGACGAAGGCGCCGCCCTCGGCGCGGCGGAGTCGAGCGCCCCTGCCTTCGAGCACGACGACACCAACAACCGCGAAACGCTCGAGGTCATGCGCGCCTATTACCGCATCAAAAATCCGGTCGTGCGTAAGCGCATCATCGATCTCATCAAGGCGATGGCGGCGGAAGATAAATAGTCCGCCGATTTTTGTGTTGTTTCAAAAATATTCGCAAGGCGCTTGACCTTTTCGTAAATATCGTTAGCCAGTAGCCCCCAGATGGGCATTTCATGCTTGGCGGCCATCTAAGTTCGGATTCTTTAGAACCGGTCTAAGCGCAATTCACGGCTGCCATGCTGTTCTCCCATAGCGTTCATACAACCAAAGGAGTGGCACGTGAGTCCGACCAGCAGAGCATCGTATATCTTCACCAGTGAATCCGTTTCCGAAGGCCACCCCGACAAGATCTGCGATCAGATCTCCGACGCCATCGTCGACGCCTGCCTTGCCGAGAACCCCGAGGCGCGCTGCGCCGCCGAGACCATGGCCTGCACCAATCAGGTCGTCGTTGCCGGTGAATACCGCGGCGCCGATTCGGTGACCCCCGCGCGTATGGAAGAACTCGCGCGCAAAGTCGTGAAAGACATCGGCTACGAGCAGGAAGGCTTCCACTGGAGCAAGTTCAAGATGGCCAACTACATGCACCAGCAATCGGCCGATATCGCGCGCGGTGTCGATTCCGGCGACAACAAGGATGAAGGCGCCGGCGACCAAGGCATCATGTTCGGTTTCGCCTGCACCGAAACGCCGGATCTCATGCCCGCGACGTTGTACTACTCGCACCGTATCCTTCAGGCATTGTCGGAAGGCCGCCGTTCGGGCAAGTTCGCCGGTCTCCAGCCGGATGCAAAAAGCCAGGTCAGCCTCGAATACAAGGACGGCAAGCCCGTGCGCGCCACCTCGGTCGTGGTTTCCACCCAGCATAACGCCGACATGGCGCAGCGCGACATCCACGAGCTCGTGCGTGGCGTGGTGAAGAACATCCTGCCTGCGGGCTGGATGCCGGAAGACAAGCAATTCTTCGTCAACCCCACCGGCCAGTTCATCATCGGCGGACCGGACGGCGATTCCGGCCTCACCGGTCGTAAGATCATCGTCGATACCTACGGCGGTGCGGCACCCCATGGTGGCGGTGCGTTCTCCGGCAAGGATCCAACGAAAGTCGATCGCTCGGCCGCTTACGCTGCGCGCTACCTCGCGAAGAACGTGGTCGCTGCCGGCATCGCTGAACGTTGCACCATCCAACTTTCTTACGCCATCGGCGTCTCGCGCCCCACTTCGTTCTACGTCAACACCGACGGTTCGGCGAAGGTCGATCCGGCGCGTTTGGAGAAAGTGCTGCAAGAGATGGTCAACCTCACGCCGCGCGGCATCCGCACGCACCTGAAACTCAACCGTCCGATCTATCTGCCAACGGCAAGCTACGGTCACTTCGGCCGCACGCCGACGGATGGCGGTAGCTTCAGCTGGGAGAAGACCGATCTGGTCGATGCGTTGCGCCGTGAGTTCGGTATCAGTGCAGCCGCCTAAATTCCTGAGCTCGTTCGGCCGCAATCGTGGCCGTGCGCTCAGGCCGTATCAGCAAGGGTTGGTCGATGATCTGCTGCCGACATTGGCGGTCGATATCACCAACCCGCGCGCTGGCCACGCCACGCTCGCGCTCGAGATCGGCTTCGGCGGCGGCGAGCATTTGCTGGCGCAGGCGTCGCACAACCGCGACACCTTATTCATCGGGTGCGAGCCATTCATCAACGGTGTAGCAAAATGTTTGGTCGGCATTGCCGAACAAAAGCTCACGAACATCCGCCTGTTCACCAACGATGCCCGCCAACTCATCGAGCAATTGCCGGCAGCCTCGGTCGATAGCGTCTTCATCCTCTTCCCCGATCCATGGCCGAAGCTGCGTCACAACAAGCGGCGCTTGGTCAGCGCTCACACGCTTTCCATGCTGGCGCGCATCCATAAGGCGGGGGGGCGGCTGCTGATCGCGACCGACCATGTCGATTATTCCGTTTGGATACTGGAAACCTTGCTAAATAATACCGATTATACATGGACAGCGACCGAAAAAGCCGACTGGCAGACGCCACCAAGCGACTGGACAACAACGAAATATCAGCGAAAAACGACCGAGCAGGGGCGGCCGCCCATGTTCTTTGAATGTGTCCGGCGTTAATCTGTAAATCCCTATAATCTTACTTTTTCTTAAATCCTTGGGCGTATGCTTCAACTATGGGCGCTGGCGTAAGCTGGCTCGAATATAGAATGGATGGAGTATATTATTTCAGACCTGTTTGGTAAGATAGCGAATGCGGTCGGTTTCGGTGGCGGTGATAAAGCACCGCCAAAGCTGAGCGAGGGCTGCCAGCAGATGACCAATCAAGTGGTCGCGAACATTGTGGGTTCCGGCGATAGAGTGAATTTATACGCTGCGGTCAAGCAGGTGCGGGAGGAAGCGCAAGCAGCCGGTATCGGCCAAGCGGGTTCCTGTACTCAGCAAGATTTGGGCGCCTTGAATGCCAAGCATATTGAAGTGGCGGCGGCTACAGCCCGCCAGACCAACGTCGCCAGCCGCTGATCCATGCCCTCATTTCGCGCTTGCAATTGGTGTGTCTAGGCGTTAGTTAACAACAAAATAACATAGAC
>JBIIAV010000071.1:0-7884 GCA_044239745.1 Rickettsiales bacterium | reverse complement strand
TGGACGACGACCATGGGCACCACCAGCGCCACGATGCCCGCGGCAAGCAGGCCCAGCGACAGGAAGAACACCCCATTGATCAGCACAGGAATATAATTGCTTTTGATGACCTGCCACTCATGGTCGATCGGCGAAAGCGCCATGCATACCGTGGCCGCCGCAGTAGTGAGGAATGCCGCCTTCGACCAGTACGGCCATGCCAGCGCATGCCGCTGCATCACCCCCGCGACGCCCATGCCCAGAATGCACAGGAACCAGACCAATACCGAAAGATCGACATGCACGACCAGCGCTACATCAAAAAGCCCCTGCAATACCGGTATTTGCTTCAGCTGCGGGGTACGCGCCACCACCAGAATGATGGCAAAAATACCCGCAATGGCCAGTGCCGAGACGCCTAACCATAGCCATTTTTCTGCTAACGTGCGTTGTGGTTTCATCGGCCGCACCATAGCCATGAACGGCCATGCTTCAAGCATTAATTCCATGACGTCTATGTAACTTGCAGTGCCGACGATAGTTCGCTATGTGGCGACCATGCACGCGCTTCAACCCTTGCCGCACCACCAACGCGCCATCGCCAACTGGCTGATGGTATGCCTTGCGCTGGTCGCATTGATGGTCTTTGTCGGCGGCGTCACGCGCCTCACCGAATCGGGTCTTTCGATCGTCGAATGGAAACTGTTCTCGGGCACCCTGCCGCCGATGAACGAAGCCGCATGGCATGCCGAGTTCGAGGAATACAAGGCCACGCCGCAATTCAAACAAGTGAATCACCATTTTCAGTTGGCGGATTTCAAGAATATCTACTGGCTGGAATATCTGCACCGCTTGCTGGGCCGCATCATTGGCTTGGCAGTGCTGTTGCCGTTTCTCTATTTCACCGCTCGGCGCATGTTGCCACGACGCTTGTTCTGGCGCGGGTTGGCCATTGGCGGGCTGGTCGCGGCTCAAGGTACGGTCGGCTGGGTGATGGTCGCCAGCGGGTTGGACGACCAACCGCGCGTTGCCCCTATCAAGCTCGCCTCTCATCTGCTGCTTGCGTTCAGCGTCTTCTGCCTAATGTTATGGACACGCTGGCAAGTGCTTGGCCATGCGCGCCCGTTAACATCGATCGGCCATGCCCGCGCCGCGCGCGGCCTACTGTTACTGATCGTCATCCAAATCTTCTTCGGGGCGCTGGTCGCTGGTTTACGCGCCGGCCTTAGCTATAACACCTACCCGCTGATGGACGGCCAATGGGTGCCGGCCGGCCTGTATTTAATGCAGCCATGGTGGCTGAACCATCTCGAAAGCGTGCTGACGGTTCAGTTCCAGCATCGCATCGGTGCCATTGTGGTGGTCGCCGCCAGTTTTGCATTCGTTGTGCATGCATGGCGCCAGTTTGTCTTGCGTCCGGCCTTGCGCTGGCTGGCTGCGCTCATTGCGTTGCAGTTCCTTTTGGGCGTCGCCACGCTGCTTACGGGGGTCAATATCTGGCTGGCGAGCGCGCACCAATTGGTCGCACTGGCGCTGGTTGCATGGCTGGTGCGCATTCTTTTTTTAACACCGCTTGATATAAATCAACACGCGTTAAAAATCGACAACCTAAAGTAGTATTTATTACCTTAAGTGCTTGCTTCTCGTTGTCGCCTTCAATAGAAAGCCTGTATCGATTATGCCAAAAACGCCCTCGACAGATTACCACGCCATTTTCTCGCAAGCGATCGAGCAGATCCGTAGTGAAGGGCGCTACCGCGTGTTCACGGAATTGGAGCGCATTGCCGGCGCATTTCCTCGCGCACACTCCACCCGCATCGGCCGTGATGTCACCGTCTGGTGCGCGAACGATTACCTCGGCATGGGGCAGCACCCGACCGTACTCAACGCTATGAAAGATGCCATCGATAGCATGGGCGCCGGTGCCGGCGGCACGCGCAATATTTCGGGCAACCACCACAAAATAACGACGCTGGAATCAACGCTGGCCGAGCTTCACCACAAAGAGGCGGCGCTGGTGTTCACCTCCGGCTATGTCGCCAACGAAGCGGCGCTGAGCACCCTTGGCGCCATGCTGCCGGACTGTGTCATTTTCTCGGACTCG
Organism: Rickettsiales bacterium; assembly: GCA_044239745.1. Lineage (GTDB taxonomy): Bacteria > Pseudomonadota > Alphaproteobacteria > Rickettsiales > UBA3002 > QFOX01. Next base: position 5,801 of record JBIIAV010000071.1, on the reverse strand, counting down.
GACAATCACGCCTCGATGATCCACGGCATTCGCCAAAGCAACGCCGAGAAAAAGATCTTCCGTCATAACGATGTCGACCATTTGGCCAAATTGCTTGCCGCGACCGATAGCCGCCGGCCGAAGATCATCGCCTTCGAGTCGGTCTATTCGATGGATGGCGATATTGGAAAGATCAGGGAGATCTGCGCATTGGCGCGGCAATACAACGCCCTCACTTACCTTGATGAAGTCCATGCCGTTGGCATGTATGGTGCGCGCGGCGCAGGCATCGCCGAACGCGAAGGCTTGATGGGCGAAGTGGATATCATCCAAGGCACCATGGCGAAAGCCTACGGCGTCATCGGTGGTTATGTCGCATCCAGCGCCGTCATCATCGATATGATCCGTTCGTTCGCGCCGGGCTTCATTTTCACCACTGCCCAGCCACCTGCCATCGCGGCCGGCGCCGAGGCCAGCATTCGTCACCTCATGCAGTCCAGCAGCGAGCGCGAACAGCATCAATGCAATGCCGCCAAACTCAAGACCATGCTCGCTGAGGTGGGCATTCCCGTATTGGCGAACGATACCCATATCGTGCCCGTCATGGTCGGCGACCCCGTGAAATGTAAGCAAGCCTCGGATATTTTGCTCGAGGAATACCACATGTATGTGCAGCCGATCAATTACCCGACCGTGCGCAAAGGCACGGAGCGTCTGCGTGTGACCCCCACCCCCTTCCATACCGAAGCGATGATGGAACATCTGCGCGATGCGTTGGTGGAAGTGTTCGCCCGCTTGAGGATCGACTATAACGCACAGGCTGCTAAGGAAGCCAATTTGCGGCTGGTTGCTTAAGCCCTCAACCGCACCCCATCGCGGGTTCATAGCGCCAACCTTGTATAAAAAAAGCCCGCCATTTCTGGCGGGCTTTTCGTTTCGAATGACGCGTGACTGACTAAGCCGTCATCGCCTTGGCCATGCGCTCGCTGGTCTCGCTCACGCGTTCATTGAGCGGTTCGCTGACGTCGGTGGCGCACTGGAAGAGCATTTCCGACACTTTCACGCTTTGCGAGAAGAATGCGTCAAGGTTGGCTTTCGTAATGCGGGTCGACAGATCGAACATATCATTCAGCGTGCGGCAGCTCAGCACTTGTTTGCTGAGATCGACATTCTGAGCGAATTGTTTGTTGCTGTAGCTGATCATCTCGGCGACCAATTCCTTCGAGACATTCACGGCCACATTGCACACTTCCGTGATGGCTTCGAGGTTGTCGCGGGCGACACCGACTGCTTCGGCCGCTGCACGGGTGCCGCTTTGCGAGGCTTTCGACATCTGATCCGACGATTCACGGGCGAATGAAGAGAGTTTCTCTTGTGCCGACGCCATGTCGAACTGCGGCATCTTCGGCATTTGCTCGAAGAAAGCAGTTGGGTTGAACGCCTGCGCCGCCGATGCTTTGGCTTGCTGGCCGAACATCTGCTGCATCATGTCGTTGCCCATTTTCACCATGTTCTCGGTGGCAGATTTTACGGTGTCCGCAGCTTGTTGGGTTGCGGAATCCACATCGCCCTGCGCGAAGGGAAGCTGATACAGCTTAGCGCTTTGCTTCGCCCAATCACTGGCGCCTTTTTGCCAGTCGGCGGCATTGTTGCTGACCCAGCTCGCGCTCGGCGAGGTTTGACGTGCGCTGCTCTGTGCTTTTGCAGCGTATTTTACGGTACGTTTAGGGGATGATTTCTTCTTTGCGCTTGCCATTTTTTTCTCCGTTCGCGTTTGGTTGTGTGGTGCAGCAGGGTTATACTCTAAATTGCATAAAGGTCAAGTATACAACTAACCGTATGTAACAACCCTTGCTGCACCGCAGTATTTACTTGGTTTACTAGCCGTTCGCGGCTTTGGACTTAGGCACCGCGATCTCGCTACGCATAGCTTTTGCCGCATCCACCATGTTAGCCAAGGCTTTTTCCGTCTCCGGCCAGCCACGGGTCTTGAGACCGCAATCGGGGTTCACCCATACTTGGTGCGGCTCCAACACCTCGAGTGCTTTGCGCAGCAGGAACATCATTTCCTCTTGCTTGGGCACGCGCGGGCTATGGATGTCGTAAACGCCCGGCCCGATCTGGTTCGGGTATTTGAAGTCGACGAATGCCTGCAGTAGTTCCATGGCCGAACGCGAGGTCTCGATCGAGATCACGTCCGCGTCCATATCGGCGATCGGCTGCATGATGTCGTTGAACTCGGCATAGCACATGTGGGTGTGAATCTGAGTTGCGTCCTCGACACCGGCGGCCGAGATGCGGAACGAATCCACCGCCCATTTGAGGTAAGCGGCTTTATCGGCATTGCGCAGCGGCAGGCCTTCACGTACGGCGGGCTCGTCGATCTGGATGACGCGTACGCCGGCCTTCTCGAGGTCGACCACTTCATCACGGATGGCGAGCGCGATCTGCTTACAGGTCGCTTCACGCGGCTGGTCGTCGCGCACGAAGCTCCATTGCAGGATGGTCACCGGACCGGTCAGCATGCCCTTCATCGGGCGATCGGTCAGGCTTTGGGCGAACTTGCTCCAACGTACGGTCATCGGCGACGGACGCGAGACATCACCGAAGATGATTGGCGGCTTCACGCAACGCGAGCCATAGCTTTGTACCCAACCATTGCTGCTGAAGGTGAAACCGGCCAGTTGCTCGCCGAAATATTCGACCATGTCGTTGCGCTCGTATTCGCCGTGCACCGGCACGTCGATATCGGCCTTCACTTGGTAGTCCACGCACTCGCGGGTCTTTTGCTCCAAGAACGCATCGTATTCTTTCTCGGAGATGGCGCCGGCCTTGAACTTGGCGCGCGCTTCACGCACGTCCGGAGTTTGCGGGAAGGAACCGATGGTCGTCGTCGGCAATGCCGGCAATTTCAGCAATGCCTGCTGTGCCTTTGCACGTGCCGAGAATACGCTCTTGCGCGAGAGCATGCTTTCGCTCACCGACGCCAGACGCGCCTTCACCGCATCGTTGTGGATACGTTTGCTGGTGCGGCGGGCTTCGATCGCTTTTGCGTTCGCAGCCAGCGCGTCCTTCTGCTCACCGGCCAATGCACCGGCCAGCACCGCGATCTCTTCCAGCTTCTGCTGACCGAAGGCCAGCCATTGCTTCAGCTCGGCATCGAGCTTGGTCTCGTTGACCAAATCGACCGGCGAATGCAGCAGCGAGCAACTCGGCGCGACCACGATGCGTGCATCGCCCAGCACGGCCTTCGCTTTGTTCAACAGCGTCAGGGAGTTGGCGAAATCGTTCTTCCAGATGTTGCGGCCATCGACCACACCCAGCGAGAGCACTTGCTCCGGCTTTACAGCCTTGAGCACAGCATCCAGCTGCGCCGGCTCGCGTACGAGATCGACATGCACACCGGCCGTGGCCAAACCAAATGCCAGATCCGCATTATCGCGCAGACCAGCGAAATAGGTGGTGAGCATCAGCTTCAGGCCGGACTTGTTCAGCTCGGCATAGGCGGTTTTGTAGGCGGCCTTTGCTTCGGCGCTGAGGTCGAGGGCAAGGTGCGGCTCATCGATCTGTACCCATTCCGCACCGGCAGCCTTCAAGGATGCCAGCAGCTCGACATAGACCGGCAGCAGTTTCGGCAACAGCGAAAGCGCGCTCTTATCGCCCTTCATTTTGCCAAGCAGCAGGTACGAGATCGGGCCGATCACGACCGGACGGGTAGTGAAGCCTTGTGCCTTGGCTTCGTTGTACATGGTCAGCGGCAGGTTGTGCGCCAGCTTGAACTGCGTTGCGTCCGAGAATTCCGGCACAAGGTAGTGGTAGTTGGTATCGAACCATTTGGTCATTTCACAAGCGACCACATCGACGCCATCCTTCTGTTGGCCACGCGCCATCGCGAAGTAGAGCGCCAACGGATCCTTGCCCTTGAGCGCATCGTAGCGCGAGGGGATCGCATCGAACATCCAGCTGTGGTTCAACACTTGGTCGTAATACGCGAAATCCGCGCTTGGGATGTGGGCAATGCCCGCTTTTTTCTGGCGGTTCCAGTTCTCGGTACGGATGTTTTTGGCAACGGTCTCCAGTGCCTCGACGGTGGTGTCACCCTTCCAATAGCTTTCGAGCGCTTTTTTCAGTTCGCGATGCGCGCCAACACGTGGAAAGCCTAGGTCTGCGGTGGTAGCCATTTTGTATCTCCTGATGATGATATGGATAGTTTTGCCAAAATTGGACACGTGATGTAGCATCACTGCCGCAAGAATCAAGGAAATCAGGAAATATTTTTAGCCTAGAAACGAACCCCGACCCGCGCCGTGGCCCTGGCGGGCGTGCTGTTCGTTGCGTTCTTTGCGGCCGGTATCACGCCAAGCTGCAGAAAAACCGAGCGTATGCCAGCGATTTCTTCGCTCAATTCCTTCTCGACGCGGGTATAAAAATGCGCCGCTGGCCCCACCTGATCGCCATACCCCGTGACCGCCCCCACTTGCGCACCGACTCCAAGCGTTACCTTCGGTGTCCACTGATAATTCAGTTCGCCGTTGGCGGTGAGATAAGCGGATTGGCGATAGAGCGAGTTATGGTACTGGCCGAGCGAAAAGCCCCGCGAGGCGGAATATGCGCCGTCGTCGCTACGCCAGAACTCCTTCATTTGGGTCACGCCAACGCCATAATTCTGCTGGTTGAATGGCCGGCTTTGCTGTCCGTTCCAGACGCGGCAGTTGGCATCGGTCGTGTCACAAAAATGGTGTGAACCCAGATTGAAATCGAGGTAGGTTCGGGTCGTCGAGATGGGGGCATCGCTACCGTGCTTTATAGCAGGTATCGAAGCGGTTGTGCGCGTATCTTCCGTATCAGACATCGCTCGGCTCCCGTCTTACGAACCTTAAGCTATGCCAGAAAAACCATAATAATTGGTTAATTAAGCACGTTTGGGGGCGTGAATCAGCACCATCAGCAAGCGCCACAGCACCCATGCATTCAACGTGTGCCATAGGAAATGCGTGCCAAGCGCAAAGCGCGTGCAGACATCCATATCCACCGTGCGGAAGAACAGAGATGCCGTCCAAACTAGCAATATCGAAGCAAAAATACGTCCAACCGCGCGATCGCGCCGCCACAAGGTCACGGTCATGAGGATGATGGTGGCATAGGTCGGCAAGTACATGACGGTGCCGTTGAGCATATCCGGCGGCAAGGTGCGCTGCGCCACGATACCGACCGCGGTGTAGACAAGCCAATAGGCAGCCACTTTCCACCATGGTAACTGAAAGAGGCGCCGCAGGGCGCTGATGAGATAGAGATTAATGAATAAGCCGATGGGGATCACGTCCATCAGCAGGGTGGATTGAGTTGGGATGAGGTGCCACATGCCACTGCCCACCCCGATCGCGAACAAGAAAAGGATCAGCAGCCAAATATCCGTGCGCTTACCCATTGCTGGGTGGCGCATCAACGCGCGGGCAGCGACCACTGCCGCCGCGATGAAAAAACCGTTGGTAATGAAATTGAAGGGCTCGCCCATCGCGCCCATGTCGCCGGCACGCTCGCAATACATATCGAGATAGGTCAGCACGTTGTCGGCCATCATTCCCTCCACTTGAAGGCTAGGCTATATCATCGTCGAATCGCCGGCAAGGCGCTTGAGCCGCGCCATGCGGTTCACGTTACGCACCAGCTGCTTGAGTAGAATGTAGATCAGGGTCGCGTTCAGGGCATGCCAAAGGAAATGCGTGCCGACAAAGGTTTCGTTGCACACCTCGCGGTCGATCGCGCGGCAGAACAGCGAGACCACCCCGATCAGTGCTGCCAGCATGAAATGCTGCGAACTG
>JBIIAV010000070.1:0-7916 GCA_044239745.1 Rickettsiales bacterium | reverse complement strand
ATAGGCGATATAGGTGAGCGATGACATTATTTGCGCTCCTTTTTCTTGAACATGTCGAGCATGCGCTGGGTGACGACGAAGCCGCCGAAGATGTTGATGCTGGCGATAGTAACCGCAATAAAGCCGAGTAGGTGCGAGAATCCAAAATCCCCATCCGTTGGGCCAAGCGCAATGACCGCGCCAACAATGATGATGCCGGAAATGGCGTTGGTCACGCTCATCAGCGGGGTGTGTAGCGCTGGGGTCACGCGCCATACCACGTAGTAGCCCACAAAGCAGGCCAGCACGAGCACGGTGATACCGAACACAAAGGGGTCGATCATACCGCCATGGGCGATCTGATCCTGTAGGGCTTGGCTTTGCGCTTGCAAGGCACTGGCTTGTTCGGCCAGTTCCCCCGCTTGTTTGCTGATGGTATTGAGATCCGTCATAACGACTCCTTAGCGTACGAGCGCGGGGTGCACGACTTGCCCGCCTTTGGTGATGAGTGTGCCCTTGATCAATTCGTCGTCGGAAAGCACGTTGAGTGTCTTGGTGTTCTTATCGAACATCAGCGTGGTGACGAACGTATGCAGGTTGCGCGCATAAAGGGGGCTGGCGTCGCTGGCGGCGCGGCTTGGCATGTTGGTATAGCCGATGATGGTCACCCCGTTGGTGGTGTAGACGACATCGTCCGCCTTCGTCAGCTTGCAGTTGCCGCCGGAGGCCGCCGCAAGGTCGACGATCACGCTGCCGGCCTTCATACGGCCGACCATCACATCCGTGATCAGCTCCGGCGCGGGTTTGCCGGGGATAAGCGCGGTCGAGATGACGATATCCTGCGTCGCGATGACATCCGAGATGGCCTGTTCTTGGCGGCGTTTATAGTCGGCGTCCATTTCCTTGGCGTAGCCGCCGCTGGTCTCGGCATCCGCACCGGCGGGCACCTCAACGAATTTCGCGCCGAGCGACATCACTTGCTCCTTCACCGCCGCGCGCACATCGAACGCGCTGACCACCGCGCCCAGGCGCTTGGCGGTCGCGATGGCTTGCAGGCCGGCCACGCCCGCGCCCAGCACCAGTGCCTTGGCGGGGGGAATGGTGCCGGCCGCCGTCATCATCATCGGGATGGTTTTGCTAGTGGCCGAGACCGCCTCGATCACTGCGCGGTAGCCGGCGAGGTTACTTTGCGAGCTTAGCACATCCATCGATTGCGCACGGCTGATGCGCGGCAGCAGTTCCATCGCACAGGCGTGGATGGAGCGTTTGTTGAGGGCGGTGAAATCCGTCCGCGGGTCGAGGGGGTTCATCATGCCCACCAGAATGCTACCCTCGGGGATGTGGCGAATGCCCGCCTCATCCGGCGTGTCGACGCACAGAACGATATCGGCACCGGCATAGGCTTCGGCTGCCGTTGCGGTCACGCTGGCACCGGCGGCTTCATAGGCTTCATCCGCGATGCCGCTGCGTGCGCCAGCACCGGTCTCGATCGCAACGGTGATACCGGCGGTGACGAATTTCTTTACCGTGTCGGGGGTCAGGGCAACGCGGGCTTCAAGGGGTGAGGATTCTTTGGCGGCAGCGATTTTCATAGCTCTATCCGTGCGGGTTGGTTGCTATGTGCTTAGCGCAGGTTTGACCGAGTGGCAACAGTAGTATAGAGTGCAGCGCTTCCAACGTCGGAGGCATCATGCCAGCACAAAAGAAACCCACCAAAGCCAAGGCCAAGCCGCTGGTCGCCATCATCATGGGCAGCCAAAGCGATTGGCCGACCATGACCGCCGCCGCCGCGATGCTCGATGCCCTCAAGGTGCCGTACGAGGCGAAGGTGGTCTCGGCGCATCGCACCCCGAAACGCTTGTATGAATTCGCCACGGGGGCTGCTGCAAAAGGCTTCAAGATCATCATCGCGGGGGCGGGCGGTGCGGCGCATCTGCCGGGCATGACCGCCTCGCTCACTACCTTGCCGGTACTCGGCGTGCCGGTACTCAGCAAATCCCTGCAAGGGATGGACGCGTTGCTGTCCATCGCGCAAATGCCAAAAGGCGTGCCTGTCGGCACTCTCGCCATCGGCGAGCATGGCGCGGCCAATGCTGGCTTGCTTGCCGCCATGATCCTCGCATTGTCGGATGCGGCGCTCGCTGCCCGTGTCACCAAATGGCGCAGCGCCCAAACCGCCGCTGTCGCGCTGGAGCCGCGCGCATGATCACGCCACCGGGATCGACCATCGGCATCGTCGGCGGCGGCCAGTTGGGGCGCATGCTGGCACGTGCCGCCTCGCGCATGGGCTACAAAACCCACATCTACACGCCGGAGAAAGATTCCCCCGCCAGCCACGTCGCGACAAAAACCACCATCGGCGCTTACCGCGAGACGACGGCGCTGCGCGACTTCGCCCAAAGCGTCGATGTCATCACGTTCGAGTTCGAGAACATTCCCGCCGAAACGCTCGAGATGCTCGATACCATCACTGCCGTGCGCCCCAAGCCTTCGGTATTGTTTACCACGCGTCACCGCCTGCGCGAGAAGGAATTCATTCGCACCCAAGGCATCGCCACCGCACCCTTCGCCAGCGTGCGCACGGCCGAGGAGCTGGCCGCCGCCATCGCAGCCATCGGGGTGCCGAGTGTGCTCAAGACCTGTGAAATGGGCTACGACGGTAAAGGGCAGGTGGTCATCAAAAACGCAGCCGATACCGAAAAAGCTTGGATATCGCTGGGCAGAACCGAATGCATCCTCGAAGGCTTCGTCGATTTTTCGGCCGAGGCATCCATCATCGTCGCGCGTTCAGCGTTGGGCGAGGCGCGCTGCTACCCGCTGGTCGAGAACATCCACCGCAACCACATCCTGCATCGTACCATTGCGCCTGCGTCGTTCATCAACATGCATCAGGTCGAGGCGACCCGCATCTCCAAAACATTGGCCGAAGCGCTCGATGTCGTGGGGCTGCTTGCGGTCGAGTTGTTCGTGACAAAGGATGGGTTGCTCGTCAACGAGCTGGCGCCGCGCCCCCATAATTCCGGACATTGGACGATCGAAGGCGCGCCCACCGCGCAGTTCGAACAACATATCCGTGCCATTTGCGGTTGGGCGCTTGGCGATACCACCGCCCACCGCCCGTGCGAGATGATCAACCTACTGGGCGACGAATGGAAGCAGTGGGAAGAATATGCCAAGAATCCTGAGGCGCATGTGCATCTCTACGGCAAGACCGAATCGCGCGCGGGTCGTAAAATGGGTCATGTCACGATCATCAAGCGTTCATGAAGCCGCCTAAAAAAGCACCGTGGGTACAGCCCAATCCCAGCAAAGGTAAGGGCAGCAAGCTGACGCTCGAGGAAATCGCCATGGCGCGCGAACGTGCTGCAAAAGCAGGGCGACGCTATCCCAACCTTGTCGATAATATGGCGATTTTGAAGCTGCGTAAAACGCACGGCGAATTACCGTAAACGCGCGCCCACTTTTTTGACACTGGTCAGAATGGCGCTCGCTACCGCTTCGATCTCCGCATCCGTCAGGGTACGATCGTCCGCTTGCAAGGTCACGGTGAGGGCAATGGATTTCTCGCCCGCCTCGATGCCTTTGCCACGATACACATCGAAGATGGTCACATCACGCAGCAGCGTTTTATCAGCACCGGCCACGGCTTTCACCAGCTCGCTTGCGGCGAGGCGCTCCTCAACGACGAAAGCGAAATCACGCTTCACTGCTTGGAAATCCGAGCTGGCGAGGGGTTTGCGTTTGGCGGGCTTCGCCGCAGGAATCGCATCCATATGGATTTCAAACGCCACCACCGGTACATCGATCCCAAGTGCCGCGAGCGTCGCCGGATGGAGTTCGCCGAACGTCGCAAGGGTGGTCTTCGGGCCAAGCGTCAGTACGCCGCTGCGGCCGGGGTGATACCATGCCGGCACAGTGCGGCTGATCTGGGTTTTGCTGGCGTCGAAACCTGCGGCTTCAAGCGCGGCCAATACATCCGCCTTCGCATCGAACACATCTGCTTTCGGCGAGCCATTCCAGTGCGTGCCGTGGCGCAGGCCAGTGCGTACACCGGCTGCAACGCTGCGTTGGCCGGTCGGGGTCACGTCCACGAAGGTGGCACCCAGTTCGAACAGTGCCACGTCGGCCATGCCGCGGGCGGCATTGCTGCGTAGCGCATCAAGCAAATGTGGCAATACGTTCGGGCGCATGACGGAAAGTTCCGCACTGATGGGATTCAGCAGGTGCAACGCGTCCGCTTGCCCGCCGAAGGCCGCCGCCTGCGCGTGGGAGCAGAAGCCCCAGCTATAGGTTTCGTGCAGGCCACGCGCGGCAAGCGCGCGCCGCACATCGCTGCTGCGCGCTTGCGTGGCATCGAGTGCCGGTCGGCTGATATGGCTTGGCTTCGGCAAGGCCGCGAGCGGGATCGCATTGTAACCGGTGATGCGCAGCACCTCTTCGGCAAGGTCGGCCGGTTGGCTCATATCGTGGCGCCACGAGGGCACATGCATGTGGTCGCCGTCGTCGCGCAGGCCAAGCGCCACCAATATCTCGCGTTGGCGTTTCTCTGGCACATCCACCCCGCCGAGGCGATTGATGAACGCGGTATCGAACGTGATCTTCTTGCTCTTTTGTTTCAGCTCACCCGTCACGCTGCGCGCCGTTGCCGTGCCACCGCAAAGTTCCAGAATCATTTCCGTGGCGCGGGCGTCCGCGATCTCAAGAAAGCCGGTATCCACCCCGCGCTCGAAGCGCGTGCGCGCGTCGGAATCGATTTGCAGTGCGCGGCCGGTTTTTGCGATGCGTTCTGGGTCGAACAGCGCGACCTCGAGCAATATATCCGTCGTCTCGGCGCTGACACCGGTGCCGCTGCCGCCCATGATGCCGCCGATGCCGATGGCGCCCGAATCATCGGCAATGACACAGTCGCGTGGCGAAAGCGTGTAGGTTTTATCGTTCAGTGCCAAAAGCGTTTCGCCTTCCTTGGCCGCGCGCACGGTAATGTTACCGCGCAGTTTCGCAAGGTCGTAGGTGTGCAACGGGCGGCCGAAAGCGAGCGTGAAATAATTGGTGATGTCGACCAAGGTCGAGATCGGGCGCATGCCGGCGGCAGTCAATGCGCGCTGCATCCATTCCGGCGATTGGCCATTCTTCACCCCGCGAATGACACGGCCGACAAAAGCGCCGCAGGCTTGCGTATCCGTGATCGTGACGGAAATCGGGCAGGTGCCGTTTTCGGCAATCGCAGGTACGCAAAGCGGTTTCAAACTGCCAAGCCCTGCGGCGGCAAGGTCGCGGGCGATGCCGTAAACGCCCATGCAATCACCGCGGTTGGCCGTCACATTGATATCGAGCACGGGGTCGCCAAGGCCGAGCACCGCAACGATGCTCTCGCCGATGGGGGCATCAAGCGGCAGTTCCATGATGCCGGCATGGTCATCGCCCAAGCCCAGCTCGCGCGCGCTGCACAGCATGCCTTGCGATTCCACGCCACGCACCGCCGCTTTTTTGATTTCCATCTGGTTGGTGGGAATGATGCTGCCGATATTCGCCAGCGCCACCTTGATGCCCGCGCGCGCATTGGGTGCGCCACAAACGATTTGCAGCTCGCCTTGCGCCGCCTTCACTTTGCATACTTGCAGTTTATCCGCCTGCGGATGTTTGGTTGCTTCAAGAATCTCAGCAACCACAAAAGGCGCCAAGGCAGCGGCCTTATCCTCGATCGCATCGACCTCAAGGCCAATGGCAGTGAGGGTGGACGCGATGGTATCGAGCGATGCATCGGTGATGAGGAAGCGCTTGAGGAGAGAGAGGGGAAATTTCATTGCGAACCCCACAAATTTGTCATGCCAGCGAAAGCTGGCATCCACTTTTTATTCATTAAAGAGATTCCTACGTTCGCAGGAATGACAAAAATCAGGTTCATGCCGCCACTCCCTTGATGAGTGAAGGGATGTCGAGCGCATTGAAGCCATAATGCTTGAGCCAGCGCACATCACCGGCGAACATGGTGCGCAGGTCGGGGATATTGTATTTCAGCATGGCAAGCCGCTCGATACCGCAACCAAAGGCAAATCCTTGCCACTCATTGGGGTCGAGCCCGCAGTTTTTCAGTACGTTCGGGTGCACCATACCGCAACCGGCCACTTCCAGCCAATCGCTACCTTCGCCGATCACCAGCGCGTCGCGCCCGCGTTTGCAGCCGATATCGACCTCGGCCGACGGTTCGGTGAACGGGAAGAAGCTGGCGCGGAAGCGCATCGGCAATGTTTCAAGCCCGAAGAATGTCGCCAGCGCATCATGCAGCAAGCCTTTCAGGTGCCCCATATGCACGTTCTTCTCGATCACCAAGCCCTCGATCTGGTGGAACATGGGCGTGTGCGTCATGTCCGAATCGCTGCGGTAGGTGGTGCCCGGCGCAATGATGCGGATGGGTGGCTTTTGGGTCATCATCGTGCGCACTTGCACAGGCGATGTGTGGGTGCGAAGCACGGGGTAAGGCTCCTTGCCTTCGCCCTTCAAATAAAACGTATCGTGCATCTGGCGCGCAGGGTGCGATTCCGGAATGTTGAGCGCGCTAAAATTATGGAAGTCGTCTTCGATCTCGGGGCCTTCCGCGACGGAAAAACCGAAATCCGCGAAGATGGCGATCAGTTCCTCCGTCACCTGCGTGATGGGGTGGATGGAGCCGCGAAGGGCAGGTGTTGCGGGCAAGGTCACGTCGGTGAATTCACGCTCGAGGCGGGCGTTCAATTCGGCAACTTCCAGTTCCGCTTTACGCGCTTCAAGCGCGGCGGTGAGGGCGGCAGTGGCAGCGGTGCGATCGGCGCCGATGACCTTCTTCTGTTCGGGGCTCGCGTCCTTGATGGTTTGGAAATAGGGGTGGGCGGCAAGGCTGCCGCTTTTGCCGAGATACTGAACTTTGATGTCTTGCAAGGCTTGGGTGCTTGGCGCAGCTTGTGTTGCGCCGACCCCTTGGGCGACCAGCGCTTTGATCTCGGCGTTACTGATATCGGGAAGGGACATACGTCACCATAAAGAAAGAGCCGAAAACCGAACCAGATGGAATACTGGCGTGGTTTTCGGCTCCGGTATCGTTTACTTCAGCGCAGCTTGCGCTTTGCCTGCCAGTTCCTTGAACAGCGCAGCGTCCTTCACTGCGATATCGGCGAGAACCTTGCGATCCATCGTGACACCGGCCTTGGTCAGGCCGTGCATGAACTCGCTGTACACCAAGCCGTGCTCACGGGCAGCGGCGTTGATGCGCTGGATCCACAACGCGCGGAAGGTGCGCTTTTTGTTGCGGCGGTCGCGGTAAGCGTATTGCAGACCATGCTCGACGCGTTCGATCGCGACGCGGTAGCAGGTGGATGCGCGGCCACGGTAACCCTTCGCCATAGCGAGGATCTTGCGGTGACGGGCGCGTTTGGTAACAGAACGTTTTACATGTGCCATGGTGCGTGCTCCTTAACCGTTGGGGAGGAATGATTTGCGGATAAAGGTAGCATCACATTCGTTAAGGACTGTGGTGCCGCGTGCGGAACGGATCATGCGTTGCGAGCGCTTACGCATCCCGTGGCGTTTGCCCGACTGGCCGGCAATCACCTTGCCCGTCGCGCTGAGCTTGAAGCGCTTTTTTGCGCCGCTCTTGGTCTTCATCTTTGGCATATTTTAACCCCTATATTACAAATGATTACACGGGTGCCGTGGCAATGCCATACCGCCAGGCTCCCAACAACCTCGGTCGCCCGAGGGACGCGCTTTATAACTAGCTTCTTGGGCAATTGCAAGGGCTTGTTTGGGGTTTTTTTAAGCGTCCGGTTGCCCTTGCATACTAGAGGTCTTATCCTATATAATCACTCAGGTATTGGGCGAAGACCCAATATTCGCAAACTTTAACGGAGGAAACAATGAGTGCATGGGATCGCCAACAGACCGTCGCCGCAGGGCAGGAACGG
>JBIIAV010000069.1:0-7964 GCA_044239745.1 Rickettsiales bacterium | reverse complement strand
TACGCGGCGAGTTCGCTAACATGGTTATCGACGAAGGTTTTTAATGCGATATCGGCAATAGGCGCACTTACAAGAAATGCGGCGGCGGTATCGGTGTTGACGGCGCGAAGCGCCTCCAATTGCGAAGGGCTCAAACCGCGCGTATCGCCCGCCCTCAGCTTAACATAACTTGCCCAGGAGCGCTTACCCATCATTGCCGCCCACGGGATTCGGTAGCGGGGGCGACATCGCGCTTGCTGCCAACGGCCTCGATGAAAGTGCGGCACAGATCGAGATGCACGTTACGCAAGGCGGCTTCTTGTTCCGCGGGCAGGGCATCGACGCCGAGCTTATCCTTGATATCCTCGATGGCGGGCGCGAAGCTGGCCGATAAGAGGCGACGCAACTCGCTTACGTTCTTGGGCAGTTGCTCCGGCTCGTCGGGATGGATGATGCGTTCAAATCGTGACTGGAACGCTTCCGTATAAAGGGGCACATCATCCGCTATGGCGTGGTAACTTTCTGCCCCCAGACGCTGATAGAGCAGCTCCTCGACGATACCGCCGACATGAGCGAGCAACATATCCGCCGTTGCCCATTGCAGTTCGCTGAGCGGTTGGTGGTCTGGGTTTGATGGCGATAGGCGTGATGTACGGCCATGTGTTTCGGTGAAGCGCGGCATGCTTAACGCCCTTTCGCGGTCGTGGTGGGCGCGCTGGCGCACTGCACATCGTCGCCGAAGGCGATCTTTGCTTCCATCTGCCCGCAGATATTTTGGAAGAGCAGGCTTATTTCCTGCATCATCGGCGACGGGCCAGATTCTTTTATAAGCGCTGCAAATTCGGCTTTGCTGATCACAAAGCGTTGATGGAGCGTTTCTTTGGTGAGGGTGGCACCATCGGCCTTGAATAAGGGGCGCAGTGACAGCAAGAACATCTCTTTAATTTCGGATAGCATGGGCGCCCATCTTTCTTTTTGAAGATCGGTCAGGGCGCGATTGAGGTAGATATCCACCTCGTCGCCCAGACCCTTCCCCAATATTTCCAGCCGCGCCTGCATGCCGCGCTTATGACGCATCGGTGCAATATTGGTCACGCTCGCTGTCGGGCGTTTGGGCGGGCGGCTATGCTGGGAACTGTCGGTCATCGCGTCGGTTTCCTAGTGGCGCATATAGCTGCTGGGCTGCACCGTGGTTTGATGCGCTTGTGTCATGATGTTCTCGACGCGCAGCGCCACCTGACCAAGAGCGGTCTGCATGACTTGGACGGCGGTTTCATCCAGCCCAGTATTGTTGGCCAGAAAAAATTCCGGAAGATGATCTTGTGCGGTCTTGAACCGTTGCCGCAATTCCGACAAGGTTTCCGGATGAGGATTTTCATCGCGCGGGTTACAGAGCGCCTGGTGCATCGACAGCGCAAGCAGGTTGATAATGCGTTGCATATCCGGTGCAAGGGACTGCAAATCGGAATCGGATAGCTGTTTTGTCACTTCTTCTATAATAATGCGTATCATAGCGCCGTCGGCGCGCACTAGATTATTGTATTGCTGCATCGTCAGTAACGGCTCGCTGGTTCTGGCATGCAATGTTTTGGCGAAATTTTTAACCATGGTTTTTGCTTTCGTGGGCTTGCTAAAAATGTTGATACTGCTAGGTTAGCAGGCGAGTGTTACCATTTTATGAAGGTTTCCGATGGCGCAGTATGTATTTGTGATGAAAGGCCTGAGCAAGGCCTACCCCGGCGGTAAAAAAGTATTGAATGACATATGGTTATCGTTCCTGCCCGGTGCCAAGATCGGCATTGTCGGCCATAACGGTTCGGGGAAATCGACGCTGCTGCGTATCATGGCTGGCCAAGACAAGGAATTCAACGGCGAGGCATGGGCGGCCGAGGGCATCAAGGTCGGGTTCTTGGAGCAAGAGCCAAAACTCGATGCCAGTAAAAGCGCGCTGGCCAACGTGATGGACGGGCTGAAGGAGAAGCAGGCGCTGCTCGACCGCTACAACGCGATCATGGCCGACTATAACGACGACGTGGCCGACGAAGCCGCCAAACTGCAAGACGCGATCGACCATGCCGGCGCGTGGGATTTGGAGCGCGAGGCGGAAGTGGCGATGGACGCGCTGCGTTGCCCGCCGCCGGACGCGGATGTGAGCAAGATATCCGGCGGTGAAAAACGCCGCATCGCGCTGGCCAAACTGCTGCTTGAAAAGCCCGATATGTTATTGCTGGATGAACCGACCAACCACCTTGATGCTGAATCCGTCGCGTGGCTGGAGAACTACTTGCGCAATTACCCCGGCACGGTGGTGATGGTGACGCACGACCGTTATTTCCTCGATAACATCACGGGCTGGACGCTGGAGCTCGACCGTGGCGAGGGCCGCCCGTTTGAGGGGAATTACTCTGGCTGGCTCGACCAAAAATCGAAGATGCTGAAACAGGAATCGAACGAAGAATCCGCCCGCGCCAAGGCCATGAAGGAAGAGCTGGAATGGGTGCGAAGCTCGCCCAAGGCCCGCCAAGCCAAATCGAAAGCGCGCCTTAAAGCGTATGATGAAATGGTGGCGCAGCAGCAGGATAAGCGCACCAGCACCGCGCAGATCATCATTCCCGCGCCGCCGCGCTTGGGCAATCAGGTGATCGAGGTTGTGGGGCTGAAGAAAGCCTTCGGCGAACGCTTGCTGATCGATAACCTGACGTTCAGCCTGCCGCCGGGGGGCATTGTTGGTATTATTGGCCCGAACGGTGCGGGTAAGACCACGCTGTTTCGTATGATCACCGGCAACGAGAAGCCCGATGCCGGCACGTTCACCGTCGGCGCTACCGTCAAGCTCGGCTATATCGACCAGTCGCGCGATTCGCTGGACGATAAAAAATCGGTGTGGGAAGAAATTTCCGGCGGTAACGATAACATCGAGCTGGGCAAGATCACCATGAAGAGCCGCGCCTATTGCTCAGCGTTCAACTTCAAGGGCAGTGACCAGCAAAAAACGGTGGGCATGCTTTCGGGCGGGGAGCGCAACCGCGTGCACCTTGCCAAGATGCTCAAGACCGGCGCCAACGTGCTACTGCTCGATGAGCCGACCAACGATCTCGACGTGGAAACGTTGCGCGCGCTCGAGGATGCCTTGCTTGAATTCGCCGGTTGCGCGGTGGTGATTTCCCACGATCGCTGGTTCCTCGATCGCGTCGCGACCCACATCCTCGCCTTCGAGGGCGACAGCCATGTCGAGTGGTTCGAGGGCAACTATGCCGATTACGAGGAAGACAAGAAGAAACGCCTCGGCGACGCGGCGGTCACGCCCAAGCGCATCCGCTACAAGCAGCTGCTCGCGGCTTAGCTAATTGCGCTGCGCAAGGGGGCGAAGTCGCCCCCACTCCGTTCCCCCTCGTTCGGCCTTACGGCCTCCGGCTCGCGGCGGCCATCGCCGCTACGCAAGCATTAACGGCTAACTTCGGTTTCGGCGGTGGCAGCTTTTGCCATCAGACGCTTCAGGAAGCTATTTTTTGAGGGATCGACATTGCTGGTGGCGACGGTCAAGCCTTCGGCTTTGGCATGCTCTAAGAAGGCCTGCGTCAATTTCGGTGCGATGCCCTCATTACGATGATAGACTGCAGTTTCGATAAATTCGATATTGGCAGATTTTTCGAGCTGACGGAAAGCAAGCACGCCGACGGGTTGGCCTTGCACGTCGAGGGCGGCGAAATAATGTAAGAGTGACGCTTTTTTGGAAGCGGGTGCCGGTGAGTCTAATGTTTGTTCGAAAGCGGGTGCCGGCTCATCCGTTTTTCTTGGTCGGTTACTATTGGTGCTTAGCGGAAATCGGCTTTTATCGGCGACGAGGCTGTTCAACTCGGCGGCAGTGAAGGCTTGAAAAGTGAGGTTCATAGTATGCTCCTAAAGAAATAATCGGCGGCCACTATAGCGCCATCCCCCAGCCGTTATATGACAATTAGATGAATATTGAGGGTAGGGGGCGTTTTCACCCCCTGCGCTGAAAGCGCATATAGGGCGCCCTCGTCAGCGTACTACTCCACCCACTGCGTTTTGGGGATGCCTTGCGCATAAAGTAGGGTGGTGAGGTCGTTGAAGCGCACACTGGCGGCGGCTTGCGCCACGACCGTCGGCTTGGCGTGATAGGCGACGCCCAAACCAGCGGCCAGCAGCATCGGCAAGTCGTTCGCGCCGTCGCCCACGGCTAAGGTTTCCGTCAGCCCCACGCCATGCTGCGCAGCATAATGCCGCAAACTGGCCAGCTTGGATTCCTTATCCAGAATCGGTTCGCGCACGGTTCCAGTGAGTGCAGCATGTTCTATGTCGAGGATGTTCGCGTCGTGCGTATCGAAGCCGAGCGCGACGGCGACGCGCGCCGTGAAAAACGTGAAACCGCCGGAGACTAAATGGGTGGATGCGCCGCGCGCCTTCATGGTGGCAAGCAGCGTGGCCGCGCCCGCCATCAGGGTGATGCGCTGCTCGAACACCTCCTGCAAGGTGCCCTCCGGCAGGCCTTTGAGTAGGGCGACACGCGCGCGCAGCGCTTCCTTGAAATCAAGTTCGCCGTTCATCGCCCGCTCGGTGATGGCGCTGACATGCGCCTTGAGGCCGACCATATCGGCCAGCTCGTCGATGCATTCTTGGTCGATCATGGTCGAGTCCATGTCGGAGATGAGCAGCTTTTTTTCGCGGCTGGCGGTGGGCTGCAGGATATGATCGACCCGCGCTGCCGCGCAGCGGGCGGCCAATTGTGCCAGTGCCGCCGCACTTGGGCGTGCGGATAGAAATACATCGCACGCGGTGCCTTCGGCAAGCCAGTCGGTGCCCGTGATGGTGCCGACATCGGCGGGGCTGACAAGCGCCTCCAAAACCAGTAGGTTCGGCGGGTCGGCGACTAACGTAAGGACAAACGGTGCGTGCATAACCATCAAATCATCGTGCTCATGGGGCCAACGGGTGCAGGTAAATCCGCACTTGCGCTTGAGATAGCAGCCCGCCGCCGCTGTGTCATCATCAATGCCGATGCGATGCAGATGGTGGACACACTTCGTGTGATTACTGCACGGCCGACCGAACAGGAGGAGATGCAGGCCGAACATGCGCTTTATGGTGTGCTGGCGCCCCATGAGCCGACATCGGTCGCGGTGTGGCTGGCGATGGTGGCGCCGGTGATTCGCGCGGCATGGGGTGAAGGCAAATTGCCGCTGCTGGTGGGCGGAACCGGCATGTATATCAAGGCGTTGATGGAGGGGCTGGCCGCCATTCCGCCCGTGCCTGAGGCGGTGCGCCGCCGCCTGCGCGCGTTGGATGCCGCGGCCGTGCGCCGCGAGTTGGAGCAGCGCGACCCCGCGATGGCGGCGACCTTGAAAGCCGGGGATAGCCAGCGCAATCTGCGGGCGCTCGAGGTGCTCGAGGCAACGGGTATGAGCCTGATGGCGTGGCAACAACGCGACGCCGCGCCGCTTTTCCCTGAGGCTGATTACCGCTGTTTTGCGGCGATGCACCCGCGGGCGGAGATCTATGCCCGCATCGATGCGCGGTTCGTGACGATGATGCAGCACGGGGCACTGGAGGAAGTGCGGGCACTGATGGCGCGTGGCCTTTCGCCGGAGATTCCCATCATGCGCGCCCATGGTGTGCCGGAGCTGATGGCGCATATCAAAGGGGAGATGACGCTGGCGGCGGCCATTGCCAAGGGGCAGCAGAACACCCGCAATTATGCCAAGCGGCAGATGACATGGCTGCGCAACCAATTGCCGCAGGCACGCCATGTGCAGCAGGCGGCAGAAATCGAACGCGCGCTGGACGCGCGAGCCATCAGCCCGCAAAGCGGCGCATTAAAAAACCACCTAAACTAAAATGGTGCTTGCAATATCTGTTTAGTTTAGCTAAACAACCGCCCCGATGGAAACGAAAGAAAAGATCATTGCGAAGTTCGGCGGCACCAACGTGGTGGCGGATATCTGTGGGGTGACCCCCGGTGCCGTCTCGCAGTGGGAGCTGATTCCCTCGCGCCACCAGATCACGTTGTTGAGCGAGGCCAAGGCGCGCAAATTGCGCCTGAGCGCCGAGGATTTCATGGCAAGCGAACGCCGCGCCGCACCGCGCGAGAGCAAGCAGCGTGAGGCCGATGCCCGCGAACTGACGGGTGCGGAGATCATCATCCAATCGATGATCGATTGCGGCACCGAAGTGGTGTTCGGCTATCCCGGTGGGGCGGTGCTGCCGGTTTATGATGCGCTGTTTAAGCAAAACAAGCTGCGCCATATTTTGGTGCGTCACGAGCAAGGCGCCGGCCACGCCGCCGAAGGCTATGCCCGCAGCACCGGCAAATGCGGCGTGCTGATGGTGACCAGTGGCCCCGGTGCGACCAATACGGTGACGGCACTGTGCGACGCGCTGATGGATTCGATCCCGCTGGTGTGCGTGACGGGGCAGGTGCCGACGCATTTGATCGGTACCGACGCCTTCCAAGAGGCGGATATCGTCGGCATCACGCGTAGCGCCACCAAGCACAACTACCTCGTGAAGGACGTGAACGACCTCGGCCGTATCATGCATGAGGCGTTCCATGTCGCGATGAGTGGCCGCCCCGGCCCCGTGCTGGTGGATGTGCCCAAGGATGTGCTCAACGCCATGGGGAAATATGATGGCGCGCAAGGAGTGCGCCGCCAGAGTTATCAGCCCGTGAAGAAGGCCGACGCGCGCATGGTCGAGCGTGCGGTGGAGCTGATGGCACGGGCGAAGAAGCCGCTGTTCTATGTCGGCGGCGGGCTGGTGAATGCCGGCACGGAAGCGTGCGAAGCGCTTACTAAATTGGCGCATGTGACGGGCTATCCCGTCACCACCACACTGATGGGCCTCGGCGCATTCGCCGGTAACGACAAACAATTCTTGGGCATGCCCGGCATGCACGGCTCGCTCGAGGCCAACATGTGCATGAGCGAATGCGACGTGATGATCAATCTCGGCGCGCGCTTCGATGACCGCGTGACCGGCCGCCTCGATGCTTTCAGCCAAAAATCGAAGAAGATTCATGTCGATGTCGATG
The DNA here is from genome assembly GCA_044239745.1 of Rickettsiales bacterium. Lineage (GTDB taxonomy): Bacteria > Pseudomonadota > Alphaproteobacteria > Rickettsiales > UBA3002 > QFOX01. Next base: position 937 of record JBIIAV010000069.1, on the reverse strand, counting down.
CCAGTTCCATCAACAAGATCGTGAAGGTGGACGTGCCCATCGTCGGCGATGCCGGTGAAGTGGTGGCGATGATGCTGGCCTTGTGGAAGAAGAAAAAACTCGCCGCCAACAAGGAAGCGCTGGCCAAATGGTGGAAGCAGATCGAGGCGTGGCGCGCCCGTGATTCGTTCGGCTATGCGCAAACCGGCAAGCATATCAAGCCGCAACATGCCTTGCGCCGCGTGAACCATTTTTTGGGCAAGCGCGATTTCTACGTGACGACGGATGTCGGCCAGCACCAGATGTGGGCGGCGCAGCATATCCTCTATGATAAGCCCAACCGCTGGCTGACCAGCGGCGGCCTTGGCACCATGGGCTATGGCCTGCCGGCGGCGCTGGGCGTGCAGATCGCCCACCCGAAGAAAACGGTGGTATGCGTGACCGGCGAAGCCAGCTTCATGATGAACATTCAGGAGCTTTCAACGGCGGTGCAATACCGCCTGCCGGTGAAGATCATGATCCTCAACAACCATTACATGGGCATGGTGCGCCAGTGGCAGGAGATGTTCTATGCCAGCCGCTACAGCGAAAGCTATATGGATGCGCTGCCGGATTTTGTGGCGATGGCGGAGGCGTTCGGCCTGAAGGGCATGCGCTGCAAGGACCCCGCGAAGCTCGATGAATCCATCAAAGAAATGCTGGCGCATAACGGCCCCGTGCTGTTCGATTGCTGGGTCGATCCATCCGAGAACGTGTACCCCATGATCCCTGCCGGTGCGGCGCACCACGAGCTGGTGCTAGGGCCGGAGGAACCGCAAAAAATTCTCGATAAGAACAGGGTATAGTGATGGAAAAACTTCCCAGCACGTTACCGAAATTAGTGGAATATATCGCGCATCGCTATTGGTTGCCGGCGTTTAGCGATATCTTTCGGGTGCCGCCCCAACCGCAGCCGATA
>JBIIAV010000001.1:0-88284 GCA_044239745.1 Rickettsiales bacterium | reverse complement strand
CTTCCTCATCTACACCGGCCAGAGCATCCTTCAGGTGTTCTTCGTCACGGCAGGCACGTTCGGCCTGCTGAGCATGTACGGCTACACCACCAAAAAGGACCTCACCAGCTGGGGCACCTTCCTTTCGGTGGGCGTGATCGCCATGTTCGTGGTCTCAATCGTCAACGTCTTCTTCCTCAAATCCAGCGGGCTTAGCTTGGCCATGTCGTATATCGGCGTGTTGCTGGCACTGGGGCTGACGGCCTACGACACCCAGAAAGTGAAGGAAGTCTACTACACCACCGGCGGTAGCCCCGACGCGGTGAAACGCGCCAGCATCCTCGGTGCGCTCAGCCTGTATTTCGACTTCATCTACCTCTTCATCAACCTGCTGCGCATCATGGGTGAGCGCCGCTAGGCTTGATAGATGGCAATCATCGGAAAAGGGAGGCTTCGGCCTCCCTTTTTTTATCCCAAGCGGGCGAAAAAAACTGCAATCGCGCTTGCTAAAAACCCAGCATTTGGGTAGAATCTGTCCTTAATAGAGGTGTCGCCTTTGCAGTGACATCCGGTGTGTGAGCTAGAAAGACTTAATCTCACCCTTCGTCCGAAGGTATCCGAACCTCTATGACCACCCTCAATTCCGCATTGAATTTCAATGTCGCGTCCGAGCAAGCGGCGCGTATCGCCTATGCCGAGCGCGGGGCGGAGGAATCGGTCGCGGCGCAACTGCGTCAAGCCGCCGCGGCGGAGCCGTTCAAGGTCGGTGCCACCATCACCGCCCGCTACCAATACAAGGTCGCCGAGGACGGCTCGCTCATCCCGCTCCAGACCCAGATCACCACCGATGTGCGCGAGGAAAAGCAGGGGCTGGCCAACAATAGCCGCCGCAATGGCCGTTCATCGGCGCGCGATAGCTCCGAGCGTGAGCCGTCGCTGGGCGACCTGCGCCTGCCACGCGCCCAGATCTCCCCGTCCGATGAGGCCGTGATCTTCGCCGTCGCCGGACAGACCGCCGACACCATTATGTCGGACGAACAGGCCGCTACCCTCAACAAAACCGTCGCCGCCAGCACATCAAGCTATGCCGAGGTCGTCGACGAGGATGGATTCCCCGTCCAAGCCGAGATACTGACCCCGCAGAACGGCCGTCTGGATTCGGGCGCGCTCAACAACGCGGCGCAGACCAAATCCTCCGTCGCCGCCCTCTATGCCCGCAATAACGACATCGTCTACAGCGTGGCACCGGTGGCGCGCTTGGCGGCCTAGCGCCGCGCCCGTAGTTTTTCATTGATTGCCCTGTGATTTGTTCTACATAGACCCCTTCATCGCAAGAGGTCGTATGCACATCAATTGGATCGGAATGGTCACCCTCTACAAGCGCGAGACATGGCGCTTTTTAAAGGTATGGAACCAGACGCTCGTCGCGCCGATGATCACGACGACCATTTTTCTGGCTATCTTCGCACTGGCGCTCGGCGGCAGCGCTCGCATGATCCATGGCATGCATTTCGTCGATTTCATCGCGCCGGGTCTCATCATGATGGCGATGGTGCAAAATGCCTTCGCCAACACGTCCTCCTCCTTCATGATCGCCAAGCTGCAAGGCGTCATCATCGATTGGCTGACCCCGCCGTTCTCGGCGGCGGAGCTCACCATCGGCTTCATGATGGGCGGCATCACCCGTGGCCTCATGGTCGGCTGCACCGTGGCCTTTGCCATGTCGCTGTTCGTGCATATCGGCGTGGTCTCGGTCGGCTACATGCTTTTCTTCGCGGTCGCCGCCAGCATGATGCTTTCACTGCTTGGCATCATCACCGGTATTTTCGGCAACACGCCCGATCAGGTCTCGGCCATCACCAATTTCGTGGTCACGCCGCTTTCCTTCCTTTCCGGCACGTTCTATTCCGTGCAGGATCTGCCGCCCTTCTTCCAGCATATCAGCCACGCCAACCCGTTCTTCTATATGATCGATGGCTTCCGCTTCGCGCTGACGGGCAGCTCCGATACCAACCCCATGCTCGGCGTGGTGGTGCTCAGCGGCGCGAACCTTGTGCTGTTCGCCATTGCCCACCGCATGTTCGCGCGCGGCTGGCGCTTGAAATCCTAACATGACCATCACCCCATATCTTCCCATCTACCGGCGCTCCGGCGTGCGCATCGTGCGAGGTGAGGGGGTGCATCTCATCGGCGACGATGGCACGCGCTACCTCGATTTCGCCGCCGGCATCGCCACCAATTCCTTCGGCCACGGTCACCCGCATTTGGTGGGGGCGCTGCAGTCGCAGGCAGCCACGTTGTGGCATTGCTCCAACCAGTTCATCACCCCGCAGCTTGAGGAATTCTCGCAGCGGCTAGTCGATGCGACATTCGCCGATTCCGTATTCTTCTGTTCGTCCGGCACCGAGGCGGTCGAGGCAGGCATCAAGTTCATGCGTCGTTACCACTACGAAACGGGGCAGCCTTACCGTCACCGCATCATCACCTTCGAGGGCGGTTTCCACGGCCGCACCTATGGCGGCATCTCCGCTGGCGGCAACGATTATGCGCGCCTTGGCTTCGGCCAGATGCTCGCCGGCTTCGACCGCGTACCGTTGAACAATATCGCTGCGGTGAAAGAACATCTGGGCAAAAATACCGCTGGCATCCTCATCGAGCCGGTGCAGGGTGAGGGCGGCATCCATGTCGCGGATATCGCGTTCCTTCAGCAGTTGCGTAGCCTGTGCGACGAACACGGCATCCTGTTGATGTGCGACGAAGTGCAATGCGGCTACGGCCGAACCGGTAGCATGTTCGCGCATCAGCGCGCCGGCATCACACCGGATATCGTCAGCGCCGCCAAGGGCATCGGTGGCGGCTTCCCGCTTGGCGCCACCTTGGTCAGCGAGCGCGTGGGCAGTGTGCTTCCGGCAGGCTGCCATGGCGGCACCTACAACAACAACCCCCTCGCGATGGCGGTGGGCAACGCCGTGCTCGACCTGTTATTGGCGGAAGGCCTGTTCGCGCATGTGCAGGCCATGGGTGAATTACTCGGCACCGGCTTGAAGGAATTGCAAGCCCGCCACCCCGATAAGATCCGCGATGTGCGCGGCGTCGGCCTCATCCTCGGCCTCGAGCCGGTGGGCGATGCGCGGGCGCTGGCCGCCAAACTGTTGGCGCAGGGGCTTGCCACATCCGCCACCGTCACCAACGTGATTCGTTTGGTGCCGCCACTGATCATCGAGCGTGCCCATGTCGAGCAGGCGCTTGCCATCATCGAGACCGTAGTGAAGGAGTAATCCATGCGTCATTTCCTTGATATCCGCGACATCACGCGCGACGACATCATCGCCATCCTTGCCGAGGCCACCCGCCGCAAGCTGGTGCGTACCCATGGCGAAGAGCAGGAGCTGGGCGGCAAATCCCTCGCCATGATCTTCGAGAAGAATTCCACCCGCACCCGCGTTTCCTTCGAGGTGGCGATGCGCGAGTTGGGCGGCAACCCCATCGTGCTGCAAAAGGACGATCTGCAACTCGGTCGCGGCGAGACCGTCGCCGATACGGCGCGCGTGCTCTCGCGCTATGTCCATGCGATGATGCTGCGCGCTTATCACCACGCGACCTTGATGGAACTAGCGCAATACGCCAGCGTGCCTGTCATCAACGGCCTGACCAACCTGCTGCACCCCTGCCAGTTGATGGCCGATATCATGACCATCGAGGAGCATCTGGGTGGTGTGTCGGGCAAGAAAGTCGCCTGGGTCGGCGATGGTAACAATATGGCCAACACATGGATCACCATGGCCGAGAAGCTGGACTTCGAGCTGGTGCTCGCGTGCCCTGCCAGCCTACCGCCGGATCTGGGAATACTGGAGGCGGCCATCGCTGCCGGCGCCAAGGTGCGCCTCACCACCGCGCCCGACGATGCCGTAACCGGTGCCGATGTGGTGACGACCGATACATGGGTCAGCATGGGCGACGACGATACCCTCACGCGCAAGCAGGCCTTCCACGGCTTTCAGGTGAACGAAGCGCGCATGGCGTTAGCGAAAAAGGACGCCATCTTCCTGCACTGCCTGCCCGCCCATCGCGGCGAGGAAGTGAGCGACGCCGTGCTCGACGGTGCGCAATCGCGTGTGTGGGACGAAGCAGAGAACCGCCTGCATGTGCAAAAAGCGATTTTGCTGTGGTGCTTGGGTGAGATCTAGGCGACCTTGTGGGTCGATGCCTTCGCGAAAAGTTCCTTGGTGAGTTCCACGATGCGCGCGGCGTTCAAACCGGCTTGGGCATATTGTTTCTCTTGCGTGTCGTGGGCTTGGAAATCGTCCGGCAGGGTGAGGGTGCGCAGTTTGGTCGTGCCCGCGTCGAGCAGGCCGGCATTGCTGGCGTAGTTCAGCACCTGTGCGCCAAAGCCACCGCACGCGCCTTCCTCGATCGTGATGACAAGGGCATGGGTTTTCAGTAACTGCGTCACCAGCGCTTCATCCAGTGGCTTGGCAAAGCGTGCGTCCGCCACCGTCGGGCGGATACCTTGAGTCGCCAGTTCATCCGCCGCTTTCAGGCATTCGCCAAGGCGGGTGCCGAAGCTGAGAAGCGCGACGCCCGAACCCTCGCGCACCACGCGTCCTTTGCCGATGGCAAGGGGCTCGCCGCGCGCAGGTAGTGCCGCGCCGGTGCCTTCGCCGCGTGGGTAGCGGAACGCGATGGGCCCGCCATCATGCGCCACGGCGGTCGCTACCATGTGGGTGAGCTCGGCTTCGTCGCTTGCGGCCATGACCGTGAAGTTGGGCAAGGTGCACAAATAGGCGATATCGAACGCGCCGGCGTGCGTTGCGCCGTCCGCCCCCACCAGCCCCGCGCGGTCGATCGCAAAGCGCACCGGCAGGTTTTGGATGGCAACGTCGTGCACCACTTGGTCGTAGGCGCGCTGCAAGAAGGTGGAGTAGATGGCGCAGAAGGGCTTGTAGCCTTCGCAAGCGAGGCCTGCCGCAAATGTCACGGCGTGCTGTTCGGCGATGCCGACATCGAACGAACGATCGGGAAATTGGCTGGCGAATTTATCCATGCCCGTGCCGCTGGGCATCGCGGCGTTGATGGCGACGATTTTCTCATCGCGCGAGGCCTCGGCGATCAGGCTGTTGGCGAACACGCTGGTATAGCTCGGTGCGCCGGCCTTTGCCTTCACTTGCGCGCCCGTCTTCACGTCGAACGTGTTGACGCCGTGGTATTTGTCGTCGGAACCTTCGGCGGGGGCGTAGCCATGGCCTTTTTTCGTGACGACATGGATAAGCACGGGGCCGGAATCTTTTTCGGCGTGGATATTCTTCAGTACCGGCAGAAGCTGATCGAGATTGTGGCCATCGACCGGCCCGACGTAATAGAAGCCGAGTGCCTCGAACAGCGTGCCACCGGTGGCATAGGTGCGGATGTGGCTTTCGGTGCTTTTGGCGGCGCGTTGCAATGGCTCGGGAAATTTGCTCGCCACCATCTTGCCGATGTGGCGCAACGAACGATAGGACTTCGACGAGATGAGGCGTGAAAGATACGCGCTCATCGCGCCGGTCGGCGGGGCGATGGACATGTCGTTATCGTTCAAGATCACGATCAACCGTGTGCCCAGTGCGCCGGCGTTGTTCATCGCTTCGTAGGCCATGCCTGCGCTCATCGCGCCATCGCCGATGACGGCGACCACCTCGAATTTCTCGCCGGCCATATCGCGCGCCACCGCCATGCCGAGCCCTGCCGAAATGCTGGTGCTGGAGTGACCGGCGCCGAAGGCATCGTATTCCGATTCGTCGCGCTTGCAGAAACCGGAAAGCCCGCCGCCCTTACGAATGGTGCGGATGCGGTCGCGGCGGCCGGTGAGGATTTTATGCGGGTAGGCCTGATGCCCGACGTCCCAGATGATTTTATCGCGCGGGGTGTCGAACACATGATGCAGCGCGACCGTCAATTCCACCACACCCAGCCCAGCACCCAAATGGCCACCGGTGACCGAAACGGAATCCACCGTCTCGCGGCGCAGATCATCGGCGAGTTGTTTCAGTTCGTCGATGCTCATGTCGCGGGTGTCGGCGGGAAGCCGTGCGCGATCAAGCATCGGGGTTGGGGTGTTCGCGTTCATGCTTCGCGTTTACGCAATTATCGGCGGATTAGCAAGCCCTAGAACTTAATTTCATAACCCAATTGCAGGCGCGCGGCGCTATCGGCCGAGTCGTCCGTCAAGCCCCAGTAGTAACCTGCGGTGTAGCCGATATCGCCACCGGCGAGCTTGAACAGGTCACCGGTGATGGCAGGCCCGACATAATGTTCGGCCGTATCGGAATCACCGAGTTTGTTGAGTTTGCCGTAGTCGGCGTGCCACTCTACCGCCGGATTGAAGTGCGGATTAAGGTTATGGACAGCTTGCAATTTCGAGCTGACCGCAAGGCTTTTGGCGCGGTTATCGCCGATCTGTTTCTCAAGGCCGATATTGGCCACCACATCGTTCGCGCCGAGGCTGCGCTTGAGTAGCGCTTTTACCTCTAACTCATCGGGCTTAGCTTTGCTTGCGCCCCAGAAATATTCGCCCTTCACCGCCGAGGCCAACCACCACGCGCCTTGCTGGGTCAGCTCGTACTGTGCTTCCACGCCATAACCTACAAATTCATGACCCTTTTTGGTGACGCGTTCGGATTTACCTTCCACGCCGACCTTGAAGTTATCGGTCAGGCCGTATTCGATCTCGTACAAATGGTTCTGTTTGTTGTTGAGCTTCTTGCCGCCGTCGCTATAGCGCGTTCCGAAATATTCGATCTCTGCCTTACCTTTGGTGACGGCAGGGCTGCTGATCTTGCTGACGCCCGCGAACGCAGGGGTGGCAAGGGCGCATGCAACGAGGGTGAGGGCGGTCATGAAATGGCGCATGGTTTTTCCTTGCTGTGATTTGGGTTCGCTTGTTTAATGGGTGCGTTCAACTTATTGGTGTGCACATGGTATGGCGGAGCGCCTCTCAAGAATCAAGCTGATTGATGCGACGACCCTCGAAATTGCAGGCATGCGCTATGATTGCCGCATCGGGCGTGGCGGTATCGCGGCGGCGGGTGAAAAGCGCGAGGGCGACCTGAAAACACCCACAGGGCGCTTTGCGCTGCGCGCCAGTTACTACCGCCCCGACCGCATGCAACCACCAAAAACCGAATTGCCGCTGATCGCACTGACCCCGCAGGACGGCTGGTGCGACGACCCCGCGCACCCGCTTTATAATCAGCATGTGACCTTGCCGTTTCCGGCGCGCCACGAAACCCTCTGGCGTACAGATTCGGTCTACGATCTCATCATCCCGCTGGGGTATAACGACGGGGCGGACGCACCGATTGTCGCCGGTGCCGGTAGCGCGATCTTCATGCACCTGATGCGCGACGACGGCGTCGGCACCGAAGGCTGCATCGCCTTGAAGCGCTCGGATTTACTGGCGCTACTACCGCAATTCAATCCATCCACTTTTGTGGAGGTCGGTTGAGTACGCCGCTTTCCAGCTTGAAGAATCTGGGGCCGGCCATGGAAAAATACGGTAAGCGCATCGGCGTCGATTCCGCCGAAGCGCTGCGTGCGATGGGCTACATGGAAGCCTATCTGCGCTACAAGGCATCCTATCCGCGATTCATCAATCGCATGGCGCTTTATGCGCTGTATGGCGCACTGACCGACCAAGACTGCATGCGACTTGAGGCGCCGGTGAAAGCCCAGTTGGAGAAGGAATTGCAAACGGCGCTGAAATCAAGTGCAACGCCAAAACTGGCGCGGGTGCCGCTGCACGAACTTCCCTGATTCCCTTGCTTTTCTCAGGCGGTGCATTAGATAGCATGTATGCAAACCGCCGCCCACAGCACGCAAACCAAGCATCCAAGCGCGATACCGAGCAATCTCGAGGAGGAGATCCTTCGCTTCAAACGCGAGATGAATGCGGTCATCCTTGCGCATTATTATCAGGAGGATGATATTCAAGACATCGCCGATATCATCGGCGATTCGCTGGAGCTGGCGCGCAAGGCGGCGGAGACAAAAGCCGATGTCATCGTTTTTTGCGGCGTGAAATTCATGGCCGAGGGCGCCAAGATTTTAAATCCATCGAAAAAAGTGCTGCTGCCGGATTTAAGCGCGGGGTGCAGTTTGGAAATTTCCTGCCCGCCAGATCAGTTCCGCGCCTTCAAGCAAAAACATCCCGATCATCTGGTGGTCACCTACATCAATTGCTCGGCGGAAATCAAGGCGCTGTCCGACATCATCGTGACGAGCAGCAACGCCGAGGCGATCTTGAATGCGCTGCCGGCGGATCAAAAAATCATCTTCGCGCCGGATCGTTTCTTGGGTGATTACCTGAACAAGAAAACAGGGCGCAATATGCTGCTGTGGCATGGCAGTTGTATGGTGCATGAGCGTTTTTCCGAGCGCGAACTCATTAAGCTGAAAGTGGCGCACCCGAAGGCGCATATCATTGCTCACCCTGAATGCCCCGAGGCGCTGCTGACCCATGCGCACCATATCGGCTCGACCTCGAGCTTGTTAAAATTCACCGAAAGCCGCCCCGCGCAGGAATTCATCGTGCTGACGGAAGCAGGTATCTTGCACCAGATGCAAAAACGCTCGGCTGGCAGTGTGTTCTATCCCGTGCCCGGCGTGTTCGATGGCGGCGCCTGCGTCAATTGCAACAATTGCGAGTTCATGAAAATGAACACGATGGAAAAGCTCTACCAATGCATGCGCGACCAATCGCCGGAGCTGTTATTATCGCCGGAGCTGATCGCGGCGGCACGTAAACCCCTCGATCGCATGCTGGCGATGTCGCAAGCCATTGCCTCGACCGCGATTGCGAAGCCCCATGCGTAAGCTGTTAAAAATAATGGCGGCGCTGGTTGCCGCCGCGCTTGTGTGGCTGGGCGTTTGGTTTGGCCTGATGGCCAGCGACGTGGCGCGGGTGAAGGCCAGTATCACCTATCACAACGAGGCGTTCCGCAAAAAGAACGCTTACGTTAATTTCAAGGCGGACGCAGTCTATGCCACGGGTTTCCCGTTCCGGTTCATGGTCGGCATCGACCGCCCGACTTTGTCGATGGTCTCGGGTGATGAAAGCTATTCCGTTTCCTTCGCGAAGGTAACGCTGGTGCCGGTGGATGCGGGGCAGGGGCGCTACCGCGTGCAGTTGCCGCATGATGTCGAGGCGCTCTACGCCAAGGATGGTAGCGCGCCCGAACATTATTTCGTGAGTGCCGATGTGCTGCCGCAATTGCTGTTCGATGCGCAGGCGCTGACGGTGCGCTGTGGTGTGCCGATGGGTGCTGTGTGCCCGCCCGTTGCGGCGGATGCACCCGTGCAGCGTTTCGCGGTCGATTTTCCGGCATCCATCACTTTGCGTATGCAACTCAATGGCCAAGCGCGGGACGCCAACTTCAAATTCATGAGCCTGACGATCCCGATCTATCAGCCCATACCGGATGAAATGGATCGCCCGTTGCAGCTATTTGTGGGCATGCTGCGCGAGGCGCTGGTCTACCAAACGCCGTAGGCCGCCCCAAAATGTTTCACGTGAAACATTTTTTATTTTTACCAGATACTTACCGGCAAATCTTAATGTAGTTATACTCGTGCGTTTTTAATACGCCCGAACCTCCGGCGCGAAGCTCGGTTCATCCATCCCCGCGGTGAGATGGACCGCGCGGGTGGCATGGCGCGGCGCGTGCGCACCATCGACCCAAACGAGCGAATGTTTCAGCCAGTTCGCATCATCACGCGTTGGGTAATCTTCGCGCGCGTGGGCGCCGCGTGACTCGGTGCGCTTGAGCGCGGCCAGCATGGTGGCGCGGCCTTGGGCGAGCAAATTATCGGTCTCGAGTGCGGCGACGAGGTCGACATTCCATGCCAGATCGGCATCGGCGGTGCCCAGCGGCTCGCGAGCCAGCGCCTCGAGCGCCTCATAGCCTTGCGTTAATTCTGCCCCGTTGCGATAGATGGGGGCGCAGCGTGTCATGATGGATTGCAATTGCCGACGGATATCGCGTGCGCTGCTGCGCACGGGCGCATGACGCATGGCATCGAGCCGCGCGAGGGCAGCATCGAGCGACACACTGTGTGTGTTTGGACTGGTTGATGCTGCTTTAATGTTGGTCGCCGCCCAATCGCCCGCGTCCTTACCGAAGACGACGAGATCGAGCAACGAGTTGCAGCCCAAGCGGTTGGCGCCGTGGCAGGAATTGTTCGCTGCTTCGCCGATGGCCATGAGGCCTGTGACGGTGGATTCGCTGCCATCGCTTGCGATGCGCAGCACTTGGCTTTGCACATTGGCGGGAATACCGCCCATGGAATAATGCACGGTGGGCACGACGGGAATCATGGTGGTGCGTGGGTCAAGCCGCATCAGCGTCTCGCACAGCGAGGTGATGTACGGCAGCTTGGTAGTGAAAACATCCGCGCTCAGATGCGTGAGGTCTAGCCAGACATGATCGCTGTGTTTCCCCGCACCGCGGCCGGCGCGCATCTCCTGCACGATCGCGCGGGCGATGACGTCGCGGCTGGCCAGCTCCATGCTGCTTGGGGCATAGTGGGTGAGGAAACGCTCGCCCAGTGCATTGCGCAAATAGCCACCTTCACCGCGCGCACCCTCGGTGATGAGGATGCCCGAACCATGAAGCCCCGTCGGGTGGAATTGCACGAACTCCATATCCTGAAGCGGCAGGCCGGCGCGCAGCACCATGGCGTTGCCGTCGCCGGTGCAAAGATTGGCGGCGGTGGTGGAGGCATAGACCTGACCGTAGCCGCCGGTGGCGATGATGGTAAGCGGCGCATGGAACGCATGCAGCGCACCGGTGGCAAGCTCGAGGCACAGCACGCCGGTGCAGGCGCCATCCGCGCTCATCAATAGATCGAGCGCGAAGAATTCGGAATAAAACGTGATGGCGCGACCCATAGCGCGGCGAAGCATGACCTGCATGATGGCTTGGCCGGTGCGGTCCTCGGCGGCGGCGGCACGGAAGGCAGGGTCGCCGCCATACTCGATGGTCTGGCCGCCGTAGGGGCGCTGATAGATCTGGCCTTTATCGTCGCGCGTGAAGGGCACGCCCCAATCAGCCAGCTCGTTGATGGCGCGCGGTGCCTGCTCGCATAGCCGCGCGATCGCGTCCTGATCGCCGAGCCAGTCGGAGCCGCGCACGGTGTCGTACATGTGCCAACGCCAGTCGTCCGGCCCGCGGGTGCCAAGCGCGGCGTTGATGCCGCCTTGCGCCGCCATGGTGTGGCTGCGGCGCGGGTCGACCTTGCTGATGACGCCGACGCGTAAATCGCCCTCGCTGGCGGCGATGGCGGCGCGCAAGCCTGCGCCACCGGCGCCGATGATGGCGACGTCGAGCCTGTGATGGGTGATGGGGTAGGCAGTCATTTCATTTCTCACGGCAATTCGTCGTTGCGGGCAACGCAGCGACGTGGCAATCCAGAACCTTAGATAATGAGAGAAACGGCTTCATGCAATCACCCATCGATATTTCCGCCGTATTAAAAGCCGCGATCGCCGAGGATATCGGCACCGGCGATATCACGGGCAATGCGACGATTCCGGCGGATAAGCCCGCCCGTTTTGTCATGCGCGCGCGGCAGGAAATGGTGGTGTGCGGGTTGGTGTTCCTGCCGGAACTGTTCGCCATGATCGACCCATCGGTGACGGTGAAGATCACCGCAGCTGAGGGCGGCCGTGTGGCGACGGGCGAGGTGCTTGCCACGCTTTCGGGCAGTGCGCGGGCACTGCTGGCGGGCGAGCGTGTGGCCCTCAACCTTGTGCAGCAGCTTTCCGGCGTGGCGACGCTGACGCGGGCATATGTCGATGCGGTGGCGGGTACCGGCGCGACCATTTTGGATACGCGCAAGACCGTGCTCGGCATGCGCGCGGCACAAAAATACGCCGTGCGTTGCGGCGGCGGTACGAATCACCGCATGGGGCTTCATGATGCGGTGCTGATCAAGGATAACCATATCGCGGTGGCAGGCAGCGTGACGGCGGCCGTGAAAGCGGCTAAGGCGAGTGTCGCAAGCGGTGTGCCCATTCAGGTGGAATGCGATACGTTGACGCAATTAGGTGAAGCGTTGGCGACGGATCAGGTGGATAGTGTGCTGCTCGACAATATGGAGAACGACCAGCTCCGCGAAGCGGTGGCGACCGTGCGCGCGCACAAAGCGGCCACAGGGCAGGTGGTGCGAACGGAAGCCAGCGGCAACGTGAACCTGATGACCGTGCGCGCAATCGCGCAGACGCGCGTCGATTCCATCTCGGTGGGCAAGCTCACCCATTCCGCCGTGGCAGTCGATATCGGGCTGGACGAGGCCTAGCGCAAATTCGCTGCGGCGGCGTTCATGCGCTGCTTAGCGGTAGGCAAAGCGCGGCGGCCAAGGCCGATCTGCTTGGCGAGTTGGCTGCGCACCTTCGCATAGTTCGGCGCGACCATGGGGTATGTCGCAGGTAGATCCCAGCGGGCACGGTATTGGTCGGGGCTCATGCCATACGCCGTTTTGAGATGGCGCTTGAGCATTTTGACGCGCTTACCGTCTTCCAAGCACACCAAGAAATCCGCATGCACCGATTCTTCGACCGCGACCACCGGCTTACGGCTTTGGCCGCTGGTGGGCTTGCTTGCACCGAGGCTTGCATCGCTTTGCACCAAGCTGCGCAAGGTGGCATAGACATCCGTCGTCAGGGCGGTGAGGTTGAAGGCCTCGTTCGGGCGGTTGACGATATAGGCACTGACGATCTGCGACGCGGCCGCGATGAGGGTCTCATGCGAAGCGTTGCTGACAGTGGCGGGTTCCGAATGGCTCGCGAGCGATAGGGCGGCGGACTTGGTTCTCATGATGCTTGCCTTTGCAGTTAGGGTTGCTGATTATTTTTTATTGAACATATGTTCATATTATTGTTGATTACTGTAGTTTCACTACACCATTCCTGCCATTGGGTCAAGTTGGCTGAAGCGTTTACTCGAAACACTTGCCTTGACGCCGCAACTGGGGCTATGAACGCCCCTTATGCCAAGCATACTCGAGAAAAAATGCGTCGAAAAAGGCCTGAAGATGACCGAACAGCGGCGGGTCATCGCACGGGTGCTTTCCGACTCGGCCGACCACCCGGATGTGGAGGCGCTTTTCAAGCGCGCGACGAAGATCGACCCGCATATCAGCATCGCGACGGTCTATCGCACGGTGAAACTGTTCGAGGATGCGCATATCATCGAGCGCCATGATTTCGGCGACGGGCGCGCCCGCTACGAGGAAATGCCCGAAGAGCACCACGACCACCTGATCGACCTGCGCAGCGGCAAGGTGGTGGAATTCACCAATAAGGAAATCGAGTTGCTTCAGGAAAAGATCGCACGGGAGCTTGGATATAAACTTGTCGACCATCGGCTGGAGCTATTCTGCTTGCCGCTGGACGAGAAAACCAGCTAGGTACGGTGCCATGGATTTTGAACCTGTCTTTGAGCCTATCCACGCCGGTGCGCTGACGCTGCGCCTTGCCGAGAACGAGGCCGATGTCTATGCCGCGCAGCGCCTGCGTTACCGCATCTTCTGCGAGGAGATGGGCGCGGTGGCGAACCTTGCCGTGCAACAGCAAAAGCGCGATTTCGATATGTTCGACGAGGCGTGCTATCACCTCATCGTGATCGATAACAACCGCGTTGGGGATGCGCGGGTCGTCGGCACCTATCGCTTGCTGACACATACCAACATGCCCAAGGTCGGTAGCTTCTATACCGAAACGGAATACGATATCGCGCCACTCAAGCGCAGCGGCTTGGAGTTGATGGAGCTTGGGCGCAGCTGTGTCGAGCAGCAATACCGCACGCGCCCCGTTATCCAGATGCTGTGGCAGGGCATTGGTTCGTTCATTGTCGCCAAGGACATCAAGCTCATGTTCGGCTGCGCCAGCTTCCACGGTGTGAACGTGAAGGAACATATTCACGCGCTATCGTACCTTTACCATTATCACATGGCACCGCAGGAGATTCGCCCGATCGCGCTGCCGGCGCATTACGTGAACATGAACCTGATGCCCAAAGAAGAGGTGGTGCCGCGCGCCGCGCTGACGGTGCTGCCGCCGCTGATCAAAGGTTATTTGCGCCTCAACGGCATGGTGGGCGACGGCGCCGTGCTCGATTACGCTTTCAACACCTGCGATGTTTCCATTGTTGTAAAAACGGATTTGCTGCACGCGCGCTACGCCGACCGCTATCTGCCGGAATGACGCCATGACCGCTGCTTCCGCCATCTCGACATCCACCGTGCGCGCCTACATCAAATGCGCCCTGTTCCTTATCGTCACGGCCGTTCTGTTTGTGCCCACTCTCATATTATGGGGCTTGGCGCTGGAGAAGATACGGGCGCGGGTGGTGCGGGTGTTTTTCATCCTCATCGGCCGCATTTCGGGCGTACGCCTGAGCATGCATGGCAGCGTGAACCCCCAGCGCCCCTTGATGTTGGTGGCCAACCATTCCAGCTACCTCGATATCTTCGTGCTGGGTTCGGTGGTACCGCTATCATTCACACCGAAACTCGAGATCCGTAGCTGGCCGATCATCGGCTTTTTATGTGTGCTGGCGGATTGCGTATTCATCGAGCGCCGGCCGACGGATATGCAGCGCGCGCAGGCCGAAATGGGCGCGCGGCTGAGCAATGGCAAGGTGATCGCACTATTCCCCGAGGGTACGACGGGCGACGGCTTTAACGTGATGCCGTTCAAAAGCGGATTCCTGAATTTGGTGGAAGCACATGATCTGCCGCTACAGCCGGTGAGCATCGCCTATACCCATATCGGCGATGTCGCGCTTTCGGCAGCCACGCGTGAGCAGGTGGCGTGGATCGGCGAAGCCAGCTTCGTGACGCATTTCTGGCGGTTGCTGAAATTCCCAAGCGTGCGCGTGGCGGTGAACTTCTATCCGGTCGAGCGCATCGCCAACCACGAGGATCGCAAGGCGTTGGCCAAAAGCTGCGAGAACACCATTCGCGAGGGCTTGCGCCAACAGCTGGAGGCTGCCGGTGTCACTAGTTGAGATAAGCTCTGCGTCGCACGATGTGCGCATCGACTTGAAATACGCAACGGCCGATAACTTCACCGGAGCGCCGGTCTATCGTGCCGATGCGCGCTGCTATTTGCATGCCGAGGCCGCGCAGAAACTTGCCGTCGCCGTGGAATTGGCGCGCACGCAGGGCTATCGCTTCACCATCTACGATGCCTTCCGCCCGACCGAAGTGCAGTGGAAATTGTGGGAGCACACGCCCGACCCCAATTTCTTGGCCGACCCGCGCCGTGGCTCGCCGCATTCGCGCGGGGTGGCGGTCGATCTGGTGCTGTGCCAGTGGGATTGGACGCCGCTGGATATGGGCACGGCGTTCGATGCGTTTCACCCACGCTCGCACCATGGGCGGTTGGATGTGAACGCGCAGGCCCAACGTAACCGCCTGCTGTTGATGGGTATCATGACCACCGCCGGCTGGGATTTCTACCGCAATGAATGGTGGCATTACCAACTCTTCAATTCCCGCCAATACCCCCTTTACAACGATGCGGATGCGCCGACGCGGGTGATGGCTTAATCGGCCTAGACAGGGCGGCGGTTCTGGCCTAATACGCGCACATGCAAACGTTATTCGATATACTCGGCCTGCCGCCGCGCTTTACGCTCGATCTCAAGGCGTTGGAGCAGGCCTACTTCACGGCGCAGCGCGCCTGCCACCCCGATCGCTTCGTCGGCAAGCCCGAAGCCGAGCGCGTGGCTGCCATCAGCCGTTCGCAATTGGTGAACGATGCTTACGAAACCCTCAAAAACCCGCTGACGCGCGCCCAACATTTGCTCGAGCTGCAAGGCATCGATGCGCTGGCCGAGGATGGCCGCGCGCCCGCCGCCGTGCTGGCCGAGATGATGGACTTGCGCGAACGCATCTTTGATAGCGGGGATGACGGCGCGGCACTGGCCGCCCTTGTCGGCGAGATACGGGCGATGGTCGCGGCCAATAGCGCCGCACTCGAGGCCGCCTTTGCCACAAGCGATTACGCCACCGCGACGCACGAAACAATCCGTCTTCAGTACCTTGGCAAAGCGATGGAAGAAGCCCATATGCTCATCTACCGATTGAAGGCGCGCCATGGTTAACCTGTTACAAATTTATGAGCCCGGCGAGACGCCGCTGCCGCACGCCGATACGGCGGCGATCGGGATCGACCTTGGCACCACGCACAGCGTGGTCGCGGTCGCGAGCAACGGCGAACCGGAAGCCATCCACGATGCGCATGGCCGCGCGATTATCCCGTCCATGGTGCAGTATGTCGGCAAAAGCGTGGTCGTCGGCCACGAGGCGCGCCGCGCCTATGGTGAAGGCGAAGCGGGCGTCATTGCCTCCATCAAACGCTTGATGGGGCGCGCCGCTGCCGATATCGGCGAGGTGGCGGGGCAGCTTGCCTACGATATCGACGCGATGAAGGACGGCATGGTGCGCCTGAATGTGGGCGCCCGCACCCTTACACCGGTCGAGATCTCGGCCGATATCTTGAAGCATCTGCGTGACATGGCAGCAGAGGCGCTGGGGCGCGACGTGAAGCGCGCGGTCATCACCGTGCCGGCCTATTTCGACGACGCCGCCCGCGCCGCGACCAAGGACGCCGCACGCTTGGCAGGCCTTGAGGTGCTGCGCCTTTTGAACGAGCCGACAGCAGCGGCGCTGGCCTATGGCTTGGAAAGCCAGGCGCAGGGCATCTTTGCCATCTATGATTTCGGTGGTGGCACCTTCGATATCTCGATCCTGAAACTGGAGGCGGGGGTGTTCCAAGTGCTGGCGACGGCGGGCGACACCCAGCTGGGCGGCGACGATATCGACCATGCCATCGCGGAAAAAGTCATCGAGAAGGCAGGCGTGGCGAAACATACGCTTGCCCCCGCGGCGCTGGGCGAACTGCTCGCACGCTGCCGCACGGCAAAGGAAGCGCTGAGTGCGACGAACACGACCGAGATCGACTGGGAGGACACGCGCTTTGCGCTGGATGTGCCGATGCTGGAGCGCATGATGGAACCGCTGATCGCGCGCACGATGGCGTGCTGTGATGGTGCGCTGCGCGACGCCGAGCTAACGCCGCATGCGGTGGCCGGTGTGGTGCTGGTCGGTGGGTCGACGCGCATTCCGCTGGTCAAGAAATCGGTCGGCGCGTTCTTCAACCGCGCGCCACTGGATAGCATCGACCCCGATCTGGTGGTGGCGATGGGCGCGGCGCTTCAGGCCGAAGCGCTGACCAAGGGGTCGGACACGTTATTGCTCGATGTCATTCCGTTGTCGCTCGGGCTCGAAACGATGGGCGGCATCGTCGAGAAGGTGATCTATCGCAACACGCCGATTCCGGCGGCGGTGGCGCAGGAATTCACCACCTATCAGGACGGCCAGACGGCCATGATCATCCATGTGCTGCAAGGCGAGCGCGAGAAGGCCGACGATTGCCGGTCGCTAGCGAAGTTCCACCTGCGCGGCATTCCGCCGATGGTGGCGGGCGCGGCGCGCGTCAGCGTCAGCTTCACCATCGATGCCGACGGCTTGCTGACTGTGGCGGCAAAGGAACTGACCAGCGGTATCGAGCAGCAGGTCGAAGTCAAACCCTCGTATGGCCTTGCCTTCGAGGAAATCGAACGTATGGTTGCCGAAAGTATGGAGCATGCGCGCAGCGATATCAGCGAACGGCTGGTGATCGAGGCGCGGGTGGACGCCAATCGTGTCATCGGCGATGTCCGTTCCGCGATCGCGGCGGATGCGGCGTTACTCAAGGCAGGTGAGGAGGCCATGATCGATGGCCAGATCAAACGCCTTGAGGAGGCCATCGCCGGCAGCAACCGCGAACGCATCGACCACGAGGCGCAGCAGTTGAATGCGATGGTGGGCCCATTCGCTGAACGCCGCATGAACGCGGCGATCGCGAAGGCACTGGCGGGGCGGAATGTGGATGAAGTAAATGGATAACGATTAACGCTAACGATAGAGTCACTATGCCAAAGATTACGTTCGTACTTGCCGATGGAAGCGAAAAAACCGTGGATGCACCCAATGGCATCTCGTTGCTTGAGGTGGCGCACAAGAACCATGTCGCGCTGGAAGGCGCTTGCGAGGGTTCGCTTGCCTGCTCGACCTGCCATGTCATTGTGGATGAGGCGTTCTACAAACAGTTGCCGAAAGCCACCGACGACGAGGAAGACATGCTCGACCTTGCCTTCGGCCTCACGCACACCTCGCGCCTTGGCTGCCAGATCATGATGAATGACAGCTTGGAAGGCCTGAAAGTGAGCCTACCTGCCGCGACCCGCAACATGCAGGTCGATAAGAAATAATCCCCAATCGTAACGAGATGACCATGAACGATGCCACGCCACCCGTTGTCGACACCCTGCTCAAGAAAAAGAAGCGCGGGCTTTTCTTGCCGTTGGCACTGGTGTTCTTGGGCATCGCGGTCGTCGGCTTCATCGCTTCGCGCGCGGGGCTCGATAAGGCGCTGGTGAAACAGCAGATCGATGGTTTCATCGAGGACATGCAGGAAAAAGGGCGCACCCAAGGCCGCGACATCAACCTCACTTATGGTGATCTCGAGGTGGTGGGCAGCTTCGCGAGCAAACATGTGGTGATGCATAATCCGATCCTGTCGATCAAGCCGCTGAACCGCAAACCAGCGGTGGTGGATGGTAAGCCCGTGGTCGATGCCTTATTGGTGACGACACCGACGATTGCGATCTATGCCCAGTCGATGGATTTCTCGTCGCTGCGTATCGTGGCGCCGGACCCGATCGATCTGGCCGCCGAGGACGCACCGCAAAAATCACTGCTGAATGTGACCAGCGATATGCCGCTGAGCGTGACCATCGACCACAAAAAAATCGGCGATGTGCGCACGACCGATATTCACTACCAATCGCCGACGCAAATGCTGCTGACCTATTTGCACGAACAGCAAGCCACCGGCGAGGAGGAGGCGACTCCGACATTGGTTCCCGTCTATCAATCGTTGCAGATCGATATGGCAAAGGACGGCGGCGTGCGTAGCAGCATGGCGGCGGATGGTAGCGGCATCGGCGAAGCGAGCATCTTCTTCCACGATATCGTGCTGACGCCGAAGGAAGCCCCCGAAGGTGCTATGCGCATCGCCCAGATCAGCGGACGCTGGAGCAACCAACTGAACGAAAAGAAATTGAATGCGCTGGCGGGATCGTTCACTTTGGGGCCGGTCACTTCGGCCAATACGGCGGCGCCATACCTGCCGGTGATGGTCGATATCGAGGGTAGTTACGAGGGCATGCTTTCCAAAACGCCGCAATCGATCGCGCAGGTACAAACACAGGAATTGGCGATGGCGCTCAAGAAATTCTCCATCACCACCAAGGACGCGAGCTTCAATGCGACCGGTAATTTTACGGCCAACGCCGCGGATGTACTGCCGGTTGGAAGCGCCAATATCGCCCTCACCAATGCACCGTTCGTGCTGGGCGAATTACGTAAATTCGGCCTGCTCGATGCCACCTCCGAGCCGTTGGTGCTTGCAGCATTGCAGCAGGTGACCGGCGCGCCTGAGCAAGCATGGAAAGATATCAATATCGCGGTGGAGCGCGCGCGTGGCGGCTCCTTCAAGATCGGCCAAACGACCTTCGAGGAATTGTTCGCGCTCTTCTTGAAGCATGCGCTTGAATCCAAGCGCGCAGGCGAACCTTCGGCCGCAGCTGCGCCGGCCAAGACGCCGCATTTGGTGCCGGCCTTGCCGCCGGTCGATAAACCGAAGGCCGCGCCGATTGCGGTGCCCGATCATGGTGTACGGGGGTGATGATGGCAACGCGCAAGCCTGTAAAGAAAACAACGACGAAAAAACCGGCCGCTAAAAAAGCGAGCGCCTTGCCTGTTTGGGATTTAAGCGACCTTTACCGCGCACCGAACGACCCTGCGGTCGCGCGTGACCTCAAGGCGCTGGCGAAGAAAGCGGCGGATTTCAGCAAGGCCTATGCCGGTAAGCTTGCCGCGCTCGATGGCAACGCGCTGGCGCTGGCCGTGAGCCAATACGAAGTGATGCAGGATGTGGCCGGCAAAGTGGGAAGCTATGCCCAGTTGCTTTATGCCAGCGACATGAGCGCCCCTGCCAACACGCAATTCTACCAAAATGCGCAGGAGCAGCTGACGGTGATTTCGTCGCAGTTAGTGTTCTTCACGCTGGAGCTGAACACGCTGAGCGACGCGGTGCTTGCCAAGCGTTACGCGCAATCGAAGAAGCTCGTGCATTATAAGCTGTGGCTTGATGTGGTGCGTAGCTACAAGCCCTACCAACTGAGCGACGAGCTGGAGCAATATATCCACGAAACCTCGGTGACCATGGGGGCGTGGCAGCGCTTGTTCGACGAATCCATCTCGCGGCTGGAGTTCACGGTCGACGGCAAGAAAATGAGCGAGCCGGAAGCGCTCGACCTACTTTCGGGTAAGGACACCAAGAAGCGCAAAGCCGCCGCCAAAGAGATCGCCCGCGTGTTCGCGGCCAATGCGCCGTTGTTCGCCCTCATTACCAATACGCTGGCCAAGGCGAAACATATCGAGGACGAAAAACGCCATTTCGCGAAACCCATCAGCAGCCGCAATGTCAGCAATCAGGTCGAGGATGCGGTGGTCGAGGCGCTGATTGCGACCGTGAAGAAAAACTACAAACAGCTTTCGCACCGCTACTATGCGTGGAAGGCAAAGCAATTCGGGGTGAAGGCGCTCGACTATTGGGATCGCAATGCCCCACTGCCTGCCGCGAGCGATGCCCGCATCGCTTGGCCGGATGGCGTGAAGATCGTGCGCGAGGCGTACCATGCATTCTCGCCAGAATTGGCGAAGGTCGGCCAGAAATTCTTCGATAACGATTGGATCGATGTGCCCGTGCGCGCCGGCAAAGCGACCGGCGCTTTCGCCCACCCGACGGTGCCTTCGGCGCACCCGTACTTGCTACTTAACTACCTCGGCAAGACGCGCGACGTGATGACCTTGGCGCATGAACTGGGGCACGGCGTGCACCAAGTGCTCTCGGCCGGTCAGGGCGCGCTGATGGCCGACACCCCCTTGACGCTTGCGGAAACGGCAAGTGTCTTCGGTGAGATGCTGACCTTCCAAGCGCTACTGAATCGCGAGAGCGATAAGAAACGCCGGCAATTGCTCATCGCTGGAAAGATCGAGGACATGCTCAACACCGTGGTGCGGCAGATCGCTTTCTGCGAGTTCGAGCGCATGGTGCACGACGAACGCCGCTTGGGCGAGCTTTCGGTCGCGCGCATCGGCGAGATATGGATGCAGGTGAGCCGCGAATCGCTCGGGCCCGCCATCACGCTGCACCCCGAATATAGCAGCTACTGGATGTATATTCCGCATTTCATCCACTCGCCGTTCTATGTCTATGCCTATGCCTTCGGCGATTGCTTGGTGAATTCGCTTTACGGCGTTTACCTCAAGGAGAAAAAGGCCGGCCGCAGCGATGCTTTCGCCAAGAAATACATGGCGATGCTGAAGGCCGGTGGCAGCTTGCGCCACAAGGAGCTGCTGAAACCCTTCGGGCTCGATGCCAGCAAGCCGGATTTCTGGCAAGCGGGGCTGGATGTGATCGCTGGCTACATCAAGGAACTGGGCGCCTAACGCGGCTAGCCTAGTACGGCGTCGATCGCTTCAAATATCGTTTCCAATTCGGTATCGCTGATGGTGAGCGACGGCATGAGATAAAGCGCATGCCCGAACGGGCGCAACCACACACCACGTGCAATGAATTCCTGACGCAAGCGCTGGTTATTCTCGGCGTCCGACTGCATCTCGATGACGCCGATAGCGCCCTTGATGCGCACATCCACCACATCGCTTTTTTGTTTAAAGGGTCTTAGGCCTTCCCATAATTTTTGTTCCAGCGCTTCGACTTGCGCCATGCGCGGTTCGCGTTCGAATAGGTCGAGCGAGGCGTTGGCCGCAGCGCAGGCAATGGGGTGCGCCATGAAGGTGGGGCCATGCATCAATGCTTTTTCGTATTCGGTGCCAAGGAACGCCTCGTACACAGCGGCGCTGGTGAGGGTGGCGGCAAGTGGCATGTGCCCACCGCTGAGCGCCTTACCGACACAGAGGATATCCGGTTCGATGGAAGCTTCATGGCAGGCGAACATGCTGCCGGTGCGGGCAAAGCCGGTGGCGATCTCATCCGCGATGAAGAGGATGCCGTGCTCGCGGCAGACACGGCGGATCTCGGACAGGATATCGGCCGAATGGATGCGGAACCCACCGGCGGCCTGCACCAGCGGTTCGATGATGAGCGCGGCGACATTACCCTTGATGGCGGCGATGGTATCAGAGAATTCGGCGAAGCTGTATTCGTCCGTCGGGATATCGAGCGTGTAGTTGCGTAACGTAAGGCTGTCGTATGCAGCGTTGAAGTGGCTGCGCGCCGAAACGCTCATCGCGCCGACGGTATCGCCGTGGTAGCCGTTGCTGAAGCAGATGAATTTATTACGTTTGGGCTCGCCCTTGTTGCGCCAGTATTGCAGCGCCATTTTAAGGGCGACCTCGACCGCGACCGAGCCGGATTCGGCGAAGAAGGCGCGCTGCATACCCATGCCAGCCGTTTTGCAAAGGCGGGTGGCAAGGCGGTAGGCCGGCTCATGCGCCAACCCGCCGAACATGACATGGCTTAACGCGCCCGCTTGTTTTTGGATGGCGGCGACAATATGCGGGTGCTGATAGCCGTGGCACATGCTCCACCAACTCGCGGTACCGTCGATCAGTTCGCGCCCATCCGCCAGTTTCAGGCGGCAGCCCTGCGCACCGACGACCGCTTCGGGCATCGCCGTGGTCTGCATCTGGGTGTAGGGCAACCAGATATGCGCAAACCCTTCGGTAAGCCACGGAGGGGCTTTTTCTATGGTCAATTTCGGTGTCATGCCCGTCCTCGAATCTCACGTAGCGCTGCTACGCTCAAGATTCTGCGGGCGGCCATTTCTAGAAATTGCCTCATATAAAAAGCCCCTGACGGATATATGTATCGTTATGCTGCTTATGCCGCTTGTGCAGATTCCGTGCCAACAAGTGCCATCGGCTTGAGGCCGAGCTTGGCGAACAGGGCTTTATCCGCATCCACATCGGGGTTGGCGGCGGTGAGCAGCTTTTCGCCGATGAAGATGGAATTGGCGCCCGCGAAGAAGCACAGGGCTTGCAATTCGTCGCTCATACCCTCGCGCCCTGCGGAAAGGCGTACCATGGAAGTGGGCATCAGGATGCGGGCGACGGCGACGCTGCGGACGAAATCGATCGCATCGATGCGCGGGTTGCCGGCCAGCGGCGTGCCGTCCGCCGGAATCAGCAGGTTCATGGGCACCGATTCGGGGTGGGTGGGCAAATTGGCGAGGGTGACCAGCATACTGACGCGGTCGGCCGCGGTCTCGCCCATGCCGAGGATGCCGCCGCAGCAGGTTTTCATGCCTGCATCGCGCACGTTGGCAAGGGTGTCGAGCCGGTCGGCATAGGTGCGGGTGGTGATGATCTCTTTGTAATATTCCTCGGAAGTGTCGAGGTTGTGGTTGTAATAATCCAGCCCTGCCGCCTTGAGCTGCTGCGCCTGTTCAGCCGTGAGCATGCCCAGCGTGGCGCAGGTCTCGAGCCCCATGGCCTTCACCTGCGCGATCATGGTCGTTACTTTTTCCATATCCCGCGGCTTGGGGTTGCGCCATGCCGCGCCCATGCAGAAACGGCTGGCACCGGCGGCCTTGGCGGCGCGTGCATCGGCCAGCACGGCGTCCACATCCATCAGCTTGGTGGCCTTGACGGGGGTCTCGAAATGGGCGGATTGCGAGCAGTAATTGCAATCCTCGGGGCAGCCACCGGTTTTGATGGAGCAAAGCTGCGAGATCTGCACTTCCGACGGGTCGAAATGCGCGCGGTGAACGGTAGCCGCTTTGAACAGCAGTTCGTTCAAGGGCAGGGCGTGCAGCGCCATCGCTTCGTCGTGGGTCCATAGGTGGCGGGGTGTGCTCATAACATGCTCGTTGGTTGGTGGTTGCGAGATTTAGCCGCGAATGCTAGGACTTGCCAAGGAAAAATGGCACATCTTGATGAACATTGTTCGGCCGCCATCGCGCGTGCCGAGGGGCAGCAGCTTCGGCGCACCTTGCGGGTGAGCGCACGGACGGCGGATTCCGCGGTCACGCTGGTGCAGGACGGGCAGCGCTATATCTCCTTTGCCTGCAACGATTATTTGGGCTTGCGCAACCATCCCGCCGTCGTCGTCGCGGGCGAGAAGGCCTTGGCGCAGGGCGGGGCTGGGGCAGGCGCTTCGCGGCTCATCACCGGCAACCACCCCTATTATGCACCGCTCGAAGCCGCGCTT
Organism: Rickettsiales bacterium; assembly: GCA_044239745.1. Taxonomy (GTDB): domain Bacteria; phylum Pseudomonadota; class Alphaproteobacteria; order Rickettsiales; family UBA3002; genus QFOX01. The sequence goes on along the minus strand of JBIIAV010000001.1, from coordinate 63,920 downwards.
GCGGCCATGAAATCCGCACCGGCGGCGCTGGTGTTCGGCAGCGGTTACCTTACCAATCTTGGGGTCATTCCCGCGCTGCTGGGCAAGGGGGATGTGATCTTCGCCGATAAATGGGTGCATGCCTGCATCATCGATGCGGCGCAGCTTTCCGGCGCGCGCCTCATCCGCTTCGCCCATAACGATATGGCGCATCTCGAGGCATTGCTGAAGGAGCACCGCGAGGAATCGCCTAACGCGCTGATCGTGACCGACCATGTTTTCAGCATGGAGGGCGACGTGGCGCCGCTGGCCGATATCGCGACGCTGGCCGAGAAATACGACGCATGGACCATGGCCGACGATGCGCACGGCCTTGGCATCGTGCCCCCCGCCGCCGCAATGGATATCTGGATGGGCACCCTCAGCAAAGCGGTGGGCGGTTACGGCGGTTATGTGGTCGGAAGCCGTGCCCTTATCGATTTTTTGGTCAGTCACGCGCGTAGTTTTGTGTTCTCCACAGGGCTTGCGCCGGCTTCGTGCGCCAGTGCGCTTGCCGCACTCACGGTGATGCAGGCGGAGCCGCAGCGCGGTGCGCGTGCGCGTGCACTGGCACAGCGCGTGACGCAGGCGCTTGGCCTGCCCATGGCGCAAAGCGCCATTGTGCCGTTCATGTGCGGTACGGCGGAAGCGGCGCTGAATGCTTCCGAAACCTTGAAACAACAGGGGCTGCTGGCCATGGCGATTCGCCCGCCGACGGTGCCGATGCACACCGCGCGCTTGCGGCTTGCCTTCAGCGCCGAACATACCGACGCGCAGGTGGAGCAGTTGATCCAAGCGCTGCGTAACCTGCAATGACGACCTTACTGCTCAGCGGTTGGACACAACCGACCGACGCGCTGGCCCCGCTGGCGGATGATGCGGTGCTGTTCGATTATAGTGATTATGCGAGCCCCGATGCGGCAATCGAGGCGCTAAGAAAACTAAAGCCCCGCCACGCTGTGGCATGGTCGCTTGGCGGGCAATTGGCGCTACGGGCGATTGCCGCCGGTGCCTTGGCACCCAAGCATCTCACCGTGATTGCTGCGCCGGTGCAATTCGTCAGCAGCGGTAGTGATCTCGAAGGCATGGGTGCCGAGACGTACCGCTTGTTCAAGGAAAGCTACATGCATGACCCCGCGCGCACCAAAAGCCGCTTTCACGGCCTGATCGCCAAGGGGGATGGTGCCTTCAAGCAGGTGATGGGGCTGCTGGGCTATCACCCGCAGGTCGAGGATATCGGCCGCTGGCTGCCGTGGCTGGAGGATCTGGCGCATTACCGGTTGGACATGGTGGGGCTTGCATCTGCGCCGCCAACCCTTATCATTCACGGCATGAACGATGTCATCGTACCGCATGCGCAGAGCGAATATCTGGCGCGCCACTTGCCGCGTGCCCAGCTGAACAGTTGGGCGCAGGTCGGCCATGCGCCGCACGCGCACGATGCAGTACGGTTACGCCGTGAAATGCACGAACACCGCGCTTTACACGGAGTGGCATGATGCGGGTGGCGACACAACGTCTGCAACGTAACTTCAGCGATGCCGCCGCGCATTACGATGCGCGCGCGCAATTCCAGCATACCGAAACGCTGCGTGTGCTGGATGCGGCACGCATGTTCTTCGCGCCCAGCGCACGCATTGCCGATATCGGCTGTGGTACCGGCTATTTCGCGGCTATGGCGCAAGCCTCACGCCCGCAATGGAACATCATCGGCATCGATATCGCGCAGGGCATGAGCGAGATTGCCGCAACTCGCTGCACCGCCATCACGGCGGATGCAGCATGCCTGCCGTTGGCCGATGCGGCGGTCGATGCGGCGGTCAGCTCACTATGCTATCAATGGGTGGAAAATCAAACGCAGGCCTTCGCTGAGCTGGCGCGGGTGCTGAAAAGCGGCGGCATGGCCGTGGTGGCAAGCCTTGGCACCCAAAGCCTGTGCGAGCTGCGCGCGGCAGCGCAGGCTGCGGAGCTACCGCTGGGCTTGTTGCCCATGCGCGGATTCGAGGCGTCGAAGCAGGCGTGGCGCGACAGCGGCTTCACCATCAGCTTCGCGCAGCAGCGGTTGGTGACGGAGCATTACCCCAACGTGATGGCATTGCTTGATTCGATGCGCGGCATCGGTGCTGGCAATAATTTCAAGAATTCGCGCCGGCATATTGCCCCGAAACGCTGGGCAGTGATGCTGCGCGCTTACGAGGCCAAGCGCACTGCCCAAGGCATCCCCGCGACGTGGGAGCATCATTTTTTTGTGGTCCATAAACCGGCATGACAGCCTATTTCATCGCAGCGACCGGCACGGGTGTGGGTAAAACATTCACCACCTGTGCCTTGCTGCATGCGGCGCGCCAACGCGGTGCCGTGATGCGCGGATTGAAGCCTGTAATTTCGGGCTGGGATGCGGCGGATGCCACCAGCGACACGGCACAGATCATCGTGGCTAGCGGTATGACAGGTGAGGTGGCGAAAATTTCGCCGTGGCGCTTTGCTGCGCCGTTGTCGCCCCATCGTGCGGCAGCGCTGGAACAAAAAACGCTGGATATGGGAAGCCTGACCGATTGGACGAACGAACAGATACGGCATACGCCGCGAACGCTGGTGGAAGGCGTCGGCGGCGTGATGGTGCCGCTGAACGACCGCGACACGACCTTGGATTGGATGGTGGCGCTCGGCCTGCCGGTCATTCTGGTCGTCGGCAGTTACCTCGGCACGATCAGCCATACGTTGACGGCGCTATCGGTGGTGCGCGCGCGTGGCATTCGTGTGCGTGCGCTGGTGATGAACGAAAGCGCGGAAAGTAGTGTCGCGTGGCAAGAAGCGCAAGCCGGCCTTGCGCCGTTCATTGCCGATATGCATATCGTCTTTCAGCCACGAGTGACTTCGTGGAAGGAGGCTACCGCCATCCACGTTTTGGAGAGCCAGTTATGAGAAATTTGTTGGTACCATTTGGACTGAAACCAAGAATCAAAGAGCCGAATATTTATGCCGATATCTTTACGCGCTCGCTGGCGGCGGCGTTGGATCTGTTGGTTTTGTTTGTTTTGTTTTTTGACTTTTTTTATTGGATGGATCAGCGCTATTTTCCACAGATCGCCAACGATTTCCTTGGTCAAATGGCAAGCGCCACCAGCGTGGACGAACAGGCGCAGTTCATCACGCAGTGGTTGGAGCGGCTGCTGATACAGCTTTCCTTTTTTGGGGTCGCGATCGTCGGTTGCCAAGCGGCGTTCGCCACCACGCCAGGCAAATGGCTCATCGGCATCAAGATCGTGCGTACCACCACCCACGCGCCGGTGAGCTGGCAACGCTTCGTACTTCGCTTTTTTGCCTATATTCCGGCCTGCGCACCGCTGATGCTCGGCATCATCTGGGCGATGTTCAACAAGCAGCGGCGTGGTTGGCACGACTACATCGCCGACACGGTGGTGCTGAACTTGCGGCCGACGGGTTGGTATTGGAACCACTGCAAGCGCGGATTCTTTTATCTCAAGGGTAAATGGCGGCCATCACCGGTGAAAGATGCGGTGGGAGAGCCACCCGCCGAACAGCGCCATCGCGATGGCGACAAGCCCGTATAGCAAGCCGTCATGCTTGGCGGTGTCGGCCACGCGGGCATCGAACCCTGTTTTGTAGCTTTGAAACGGAATGGTCTGCAGGCTGATGAGCTTGCCGCGGCTGAACAGATAGGCCTCGGCCGTGTATTGGCCGCTGGGCAGGGTATCGGGCAGGTCGAGGCGCACTTTGAAGAGGCTTTCACCGAAATAGGTGATGGGGTTGAAACCCATTTGCCACCAACGTTTATGCGCCATCCATGCCGCCAGCGCGGTATCGAACTGTTCGTTGGGGCTGGTGTTGCTGGCCTCGATGATGCGGCGCTCGCCAAGCCCCAGCGATTGCAGCACGGAAGGTGGCGCGATCTGGTTGAGGGGTTTGGTCGAGGTGATGGCGTAGAAGATCGGCAGGTCGTCGTATTTGCGTTGGTCGACATGCATCCACATACCGGCGATACGATCCTTCCGGCGCAAGGTGCTATCGACGCTTGGGCCGCGCACGGCGATGACGAGATCGCCCGCGACATTGCGCGCCCCGAAAATGAGGAGCTGGGTACCGTTGAAATCGGAACGGATCTCGATGGCGGTCTGCGAGATATCGGCCACCATGGGGTTGGTGAGCGATACGGAAGTCGGCGGGTTCTGTGCCCCGCACGGCATCGAAAGGCAGGCGACCAACAGGCCGATATAGGGGCGATGCTTCATGGCGTGTTGGTCACTAGGGTGAAGATTTCCGACGGCGTGACGAAAAGACCGTAGGCTAATTTGCCTGCCACCACCAACAGCAGGAACGCCATGAGGAAGCGCAACAGATAATTGGCGATGCGGTGACTGAGGCGGGCGCCATATTGCGCGCCGATGACCGAGCCCATGAGTAACAGCCCCGCCAGCACGATATCGACCGCGTGGGTGGTGATGGTGTGCAGCAGCGTGGCGGCGGCGGTGATGAAGATGATCTGGAACAGTGAGGTGCCAATGGTGACATGCATGGGCATGCGCAGCACATACAGCATCATCGGCAGCATGATGAAGCCGCCACCAACCCCAAGCAGGCCGACCAACAGGCCCGATATCAGGCCGATACCGATGGGTAACAGTACGCTGTGCGTCACTTGCGAACGGGTGAATGTCACCTGCCATGGCAATCGGATCATCCATGAAGGCAGCTCGAGGGAGGTGTGGTGCTGATGCTCCTTACCGGCGCGGCGTGCCAGCAACATGTGGCGCGCCTCGCGCAGCATGAGAACGCTGACGGAAGCCAGCAGCGAGATGTAAAGCAGGGTGATCATGAGATCGATCTGTCCGACGCGCTGGAACACGGCGAATGACCAGACACCGACACAGACCCCCATCAACCCGCCGACGATGAGGTAGGAGCCCATCTGGATATCGACGCGCTTATGTTTGAGATGCGACAAGAACCCCGAGAACGAGGACGCCACGATCATGTTGGTGCCGGTCGCCACTGCAATGGCGGGCGGAATGCCGATGAAAATGAGCATGGGCGTGAGAATGAAGCCGCCACCGATGCCGAACAGCCCCGAAAGCAAGCCCGCCGCGCCACCCAGAAGAATGAGGTGCAATGCGTTGGCGGAAAGCTCGGCGATGGGCAGATAGAGATGCATGCTAGTTGAGGAATGCGGAGAAATACTGGCGTAGGCGCTTCTCGGCCTCGCTATCGAAGCTTAGCATCATGTCACGGGTCATCTGGTGATAGAGCTGCGAACGCTCGAAGACGGTGGCCTTCTCGTTGATGCTGCGGCTGCGGGTCACTTCCACGTCGCCGGTCGCATCGGAAATGCCCTGCACGCCACTGAAGATGCGCATGGTCACGACCAGCCTTGCGTCGTAGCGGGCGTCCTGATCGTCGGTGAAAAAGCCGGTGATGCCTTCGGTCTTCGGCAGTGCGGTCTCGGTAACGGAGGCGTCACGGATGGTGATCTCCATCACCCCTCGCGTGCCGGTGGCCTTCAATCGGCTTGCCACCCATTTTTTCACCGCATGGGCGGGTGGCACGGGGAAATCCTGTTCGACATTGGGTTTGCGCAAGCTGGATTGGTAGCCTTCGACGATACGGATCTCGGCGACATTGATGCGCCACGGTGCGACAGCGGAGGACTCGAAGGCGAATGGCTCCGGCGTGTAGGAGGTGGGAGCCTGTTGGCAGGCAGTGAGGGCGAATGCAAGGGCGCAGAGAATGAATTTTTTCATGATTTCCTCCGAAGATGTCGCGGCGAATTTTGTTTAGCACGCATGCGACGACGGCGAAAGTTTAATTCGCGGCAAGCCACGATGGTGCGGCCGGTGTTTTTGCATCCGGCGGACGGATATAAACGGGAACGGCCTGTGCCAGCGATGCGCTTGGTAAGTACTCGGCGATGGTGCATAGCAATGCCGCATCCGGCGCATGGGTTAAGCAGGGCATGTCCCAGTCGGCCTTGCTTTCCGGCGCGAGGAAGATATCGCCCGTAGGCTGCGGTTGCTGGCCGTCGACACGGAAGGCTTGGGCATAGACCTCGCCTTTGCCGGCACGGAGCGCGACATAGAATGCCTCCGGCGATGCAGGTGTGGCCGCGACCTGCCATGCCGCTGCCGCCAGTGTGGTGACGAGTTTGATGGGAACTTGGGCGACCAACGCAAAACCATGGAGCGCCGCTAGCCCGATGCGCACACCAGTGAAGCTACCGGGGCCGACGGTGGTGACGATGCAGGCAAGATCGGTATAAGCCACGCCGTGCTGCTGCAACAATGCATCAATACTTGCGACCAGCTCCCCCGCTTGCTGCGACTGTTCGATGCGATGGGTAAAACGCTCGCCGGAATGCATGAGGGCGATACTGGCGCCCTCGCAGGCGCAATCGTATGCAAGAATGGGTTGGGTCATCATAAGAAATCTGCTAGCCTTGTGTCCTCACGAAGTAAAGGAATCTCCCATGAGCCTTAGCAACGAATCCTGCATCCCTTGTAAAAAAGGCGAGGGGAAACTGACTTCCGAACAGGCGATCGTGCTGCTCGGGGAGCTGGATAATTGGGTGTTCTACCCCGATCGCATCGAGAAACGCTGGGAATTCAAGAATTTTGCGCAAGCACTGGCGTTCGTGAATGCCGTCGGTGTCATTGCCGAGGCGCAAGACCACCACCCCGACGTGCATTTCGGCTGGGGGTATGTCGAGCTTATCGTGGCGACCCATAGCGTCGGCGGTCTGTCGCGCAACGATTTCATCCTCGCCGCAAAGATTGACGCTATCGGGCGGAACGACTAGTAGACTTGCGTAGCGCGGATGGCCCGCGCGAGCCGGAGGCCGAAAGCCGAACGAGGGGGAGCGGTAGCGGGGGCGAGACGCCCCCCAGATTTAAAAATCATGAGCAAAAAACTCTACATCAAGACCTATGGCTGCCAGATGAATGTCTACGATACGACACGCATGGCCGACGTGTTGGCGCCGCTGGATTACGCGGTGACGGAAACCCCCGATGATGCCGATCTGGTCATCTTGAACACCTGCCATATCCGCGAGAAAGCGGCGGAGAAAATGTATTCCGACCTTGGCCGTGCGCGACTGGAGAAGCTGGCGCAGGCCGAACGCGGCAAACGCATGCTCATTGCGGTGGCGGGATGCGTGGCGCAAGCCGAAGGCGAGGAGATCATCGCCCGCGCGCCGTATGTCGATATGGTGGTGGGGCCGCAAAGCTATCACACCTTACCAGCGCTGATCGAGCAGACCGAGCGTACTAAACAAAGCGTGGTCAATCTTGAATTCGTCGAGGAACAAAAGTTCGATCTCCTGCCGGAAACATTGCAGCCGCAGGGCGTCTCGGCCTTCGTTTCCATCCAAGAGGGCTGCGATAAATTCTGCACTTTCTGTGTGGTGCCTTATACGCGCGGGGCGGAATTCTCGCGGCCGGTCGCGGCCATCCTGCGCGAGGTGCGGGCGCATCTGGCGCAAGGCGCCACGGAAATCACGTTGCTTGGCCAGAACGTGAACGCCTATCACGGCGCCACGGAACAAGGCGGCGTGGCCGATCTTGCATCGCTGATCGAACGCATCGCGATGTTGGACGGGGTGAAACGCATCCGTTACACCACCTCGCACCCGCGGGATATGAGCCCTGCGTTGATCCGCGCGCACGGCGAAATACCAGCATTGATGCCGATGCTGCATTTGCCGATCCAATCCGGCTCCGACCGTATCTTGAAGGCGATGAACCGCAAACATACGGCCGCGGATTATATCGCCATTGTCGAGCAATTGCGCGCCGCACGGCCGGACATGGCGTTCTCGTCGGATTTCATCGTCGGCTTTCCGGATGAAACCGACGCCGATTTCGAGGACACCTTAAAGCTGGTGGAAACGGTCGGCTATGCCGCGTCCTACACGTTCAAATACAGCCCACGCCCCGGTACACCCGCTGCCGATAAGCCCGCGCAAGTGGAAGAAGCGGTGAAGGAAGAACGCATGCACCGCCTGATGAAGACCATCAGCGCGCAGCAGTTGCGCTTCAATCAAAGCAAGCTGCACACGGTGCAGCCGGTGCTGATGGATCGGCTGGGAAAGAAGGCTGGCCAAGCCATCGGCAAGACACCGTGGATGCAATCGGTGGTGCTGGAGAATGCTGTGCACACGATTGGCCAGATGGTTGACGTGGCCATTGCCGAAGCCTACGAATTGAGCCTGAAGGGTGAGATAGTTGGCCACAAACAGGCGTTTGCAAGCTAGCGTTCGCACCCCCGATAGCGTCGAAGCCAACCTGCGACCATGACTGGGAGTGTGCATGAGTAAGCCCGATAAGAAAGCCGTCCGCGAAACACAGACCATCAACGTATTCTTCGAGCATAACCAGCATTTGCCGCTGCTGTACGGCGAGCGCGATTCGCATCTTCAGCGGCTGGAGCAAGCCTTGAACGTGGAGCTGGTGGCGCGCGGTAACATGCTCTCCATCACTGGATTGAAGCGCGATATCGACGCGACGGAGATATTGCTGCAATCGCTGTACGAGCAGATCAAGAACGGTGTCGAGATCACCGATACGGATTTCGATGCCGCCATTCGCATGATGCCGCCAGTGAACGATAAAAAGCCCAAGAATCGTCACGGCCTTGAGACCACCGATACGGATGTTTACATTCGCACCATGCGCAAGACCATCACGCCCTACAGCCATGTGCAGGCGAATTATATCCGCGCGCTGTATGATAACGAGCTGGTGTTCGCGCTCGGGCCCGCGGGTACCGGTAAGACCTACATCGCGGTGGCGATGGCGGTCTATATGTTCCTCAACAAGAAGGTGGAACGCATCATCCTCAGCCGCCCGGCGGTGGAAGCGGGCGAGAAGCTTGGGTTCCTGCCCGGCGATATGAAAGACAAGCTCGACCCCTATATGCGTCCGCTTTACGATGCGCTGTTCGATATGATGCCGGCCGATCGTGTGCAGGAATGCATCGAATCGGGCGAGATCGAACTGGCACCGCTGGCCTTTATGCGCGGCCGCACGTTCAGCAATGCCTTCGTGATCCTCGATGAGGCACAGAATACCACTCGCACCCAAATGAAGATGTTCCTCACTCGCATGGGCGAACGCTCGCGCATGATCATCACCGGCGACCAATCGCAGATCGATTTGCCTAAGGACATCAAATCCGGCCTGACCGATTGCATCCCCAAGGTCGAGACCATTCCTGGCATCGAGGTGGTGCGCTTCAGTGATGGCGACGTGGTACGTCACCCGCTGGCGGCCAAGATCATCAAGGCCTACGACGATTGGGACGCCAAGAAAAAGCAATACGCCGAAGAGCGTGACGCGCAGACCGAGTGATGATCGAGATCACGCTGCACCGCCACGATGCGCGCTGGGAGGGGCTGGCCCCGACCGTGAAGCGCGCGGTGGAAGCGGCGCTTGCGCAGCAGCGCATCCGGCTTGGTGCCGTGGCGGTGGTGCTGACGGACGATAAGGCCATCGCGAAGCTCAACGGCACGTATCGCAACAAACCTAAGCCGACGAATGTGCTGAGCTTCCCCGACGATGCGGTGGAGGAGGGGGTGCGCCAACTTGGTGATGTGGTGCTGGCCTATGACACCATTGCCCGCGAAGCCAAGGAGCAGGGAAAGCCGCTGAAACACCATCTGACGCATCTTACTATTCATGGCGTTTTGCACCTGCTGGGCTTCGATCATGAGCGCGAGCGTGACGCAAAAGCCATGGAATCGCGTGAAATTTCAATCCTCGCGCGGATGGGTATTGCGAATCCCTACGAATCTGCTTAAATCAACGGTATGAATCAGCCAGCTTCAGCCCCCGAGGGCGATAGTAAACCCAACTCCGCCTACGAATCCACATCGCGCATCGGCCTTGCGGTGCGTTGGTTCCGCGAGAAGGCGGGCCTGCGCGGCGAAGGCACCCTTAAGGACATGATCGAGGAAGCCCTTGATGATGAGAACGGTGGCAATAACATCAGCGCCGAAGAAAAATCCATCCTCAAGAACATGATCCATTTCGGCGAGCTGACGGTGCGCGACATCATGGTGCCCCGCAGCGATATCATGGCGGTGGAGCGTGGCGTGAAGCTAGAGGAATTGAAACAGCACGTCATCACCATCGGCCACACGCGCATTCCGGTGTACGACGAATCGCTCGACGCGATCGAGGGCTTCATCCACGTGAAGGATCTCTTTCCGCACCTGACAGCAGGCGAGACATTCGATATCCGCCGTGTCCTGCGCGAGATCCTTTTCATTCCGCCCAGCATGCGCATCGTGGATCTGCTGATGAAGATGCGCGTCTCCGGCTGCCATATCGCCATCGTCGTTGATGAGTTCGGCGGCACCGACGGCATGGTGACGATGGAAGATTTATTCGAGGAACTCGTCGGCGAGATTCAGGACGAACATGACGGCCATGAGGCCGAAGCCATGATGCGTTGGCTCGGCGACCATGTGGTGGAAACGGACGCCCGCACCACCATCGAGCAATTGGAGAAGGCGCTTGGCGAATCGCTGTGCGACGACGCGATCGCCGAGGATATCGACACGCTGGGCGGATTGATCTTCAGTAATCTCGGTCGCGTACCCGTACGCGGCGAAGTGATGAAACTGAAGGGAAACCTGAAGGCGGAAATTCTGGCCGCCGACCCGCGGCGCATTCGCCTAGTGCGCCTCACGCGCAGCGCGTGAATTAAACCGTGGGCGCTTCCATCGCTTTTTGAATCGCAGCAAGCCCCTCGCGTCGGGCTTGGCTGATGTGGTGCGTTGGTTTCTCGGCGCCCTCCGCACCGGTGAAGCCAAGTGGCGACGCGAACATTTGTGATTTGGTTTTTTCATCGACCTTCGATGCTGCCTTCAGGCGCTCGACCTGTTGCGCGCGCTCGATCAGCGCCGATTCCTTGTGGCTGCTGGAATGGACTATATCTTGCGTGTGGTCGAACCATTTGCGAATGTAATAACGGTCGATACCGATGGTGGCGCCCGTCAGGCCGCCTGCCAGCGCACCCAGCGCCATACCACCGGCGGTCAATGCGCCTTGCGATACCAAGGTGCTGATGCCGAGTTTCAGTGCCGTTGCTTGGATGGCGGCTTCGCCGGCCATGAGGCCAAGACCCAGCGGCGAGAGGAATGCAAGCGCAAGACCCGCACCAAGCAGCGCACATACCGCTACCGATTTCCAGTGGAAGAAATGCGGAGGTTGTTTTTGTGCGTCGCTGCCGCGCTTGATGAGTTCTTGTTGGATGGCTGCCGCCTCGCGGTCGCCTTCCGGGCCTTCGGGCAGGTCATAATAGCGGTCGAGCAGGTAGCGACGCTGCTCGGAAAGGTCGGATGATTCGGCGGTGATGGCAGCAACCGAGCCGATCTGGCCGAAGGTGGAAGCGCCTTTGACGACGCCGAGCCCCGCCATGGCAGGCACCACGGCCAACGCTGCCCAGCCGACAGGCGTGAACGCGATGATGGGGGCAGCGACCAAGCCGCCGATGACAAGCCCGAACGTGCCGTAAAGCGAAGCGCCACCGATGGTGCCTTGCAAGAACCCCTTGTAACCGGCCGAAAGAAGACGGCGGTAGTAGGGGCTGTGCGAAGCCTCGACCCCGCCGGTGGGTGTGGTCTTGAGCTTCAGCTCGGTGGTTTCAATACTGCTCATAATGTGGGTCTACCCCTGTTTTTACCCTCACATTTTAGCATAATCGCCATGGGCGTTTGTGAAGCTTTTGTTACATTTGGCCTAAAACATGCTAGAAAGGTGGCATGACGATCGCCCAATTCATTGTTGCCTATGCCGTGTGCTGGTGGCTGGTGCTTTTCATGGTGCTGCCCCACCGTGCCGACCCATCGCCCAGCCCGATGGCCGGCCATGCGCCATCCGCGCCCCAAAACCCGCGGCTGAAGCGCAAATTCCTGCTCACCACGCTGCTGGCCTTTTTGCCCACGCTGCTCATTTATTTGGTTTCAAACAGTGCCCGCGCCGAGGAGGGTATCTATCACGTCGGCGGCGGCTGCGAGCCCCTCGCATTGCACCGCGCGGATGACACCGTCAGCACGCGCGATGGTTACGGCACCGGCGATAAAAAAGTGGCGCCCGCGAATCTTGATGGGGGCTCCGCTTTCGACGCGATCGACCATGTCGACATACCCCTCGATATCCCCACCAAGAATTACATCAATACGGATAAGTTCAATGTCGACCTGAGCGAGAGCAATGCCAGTATCGGCAAGCTTCGCGTGGGGATGGACGGAAGCACATCGCTGAATGGATGGCCAATTAAAAATCAAGCGACTTATGGCGCCGATTGCGCCCCCAAAACGGAGGCGAAATGAAACATGGTTTGGCCAGCCTGACGTTAGTGTCGCTGCTGCTTGTCATGGGCTGCACGCCGGCGAATGTACAGTATTGCCGTTCGTTCGGGGTCGAGGCGACGGCGGAATACGATAAATGCCTTGCCTATTATGCCGATCAACAAGCCGCATTCGGCGCCAGCCGCAGCGCATGCGAATTGGAGGCGGACACTGTCTACCCGCCGACGCTTTACGATTACGGCGGCTATGCCCACACCACCTTCGGCACCGGTTTCGGTGGCCGCTATTACGGCGGCCAGACCATTCGCGTCGAGCCGGATTTCAGGAAGAACGCCGAGGTCGACCGCCTGCGCATGCGTATCATCGAGCCGTGCATGCAGGCAAAGGGCTGGAATTCTGGATCGAGCTGGCAAGCAGGGCGCCACGCCGTGACGCCTGCCAAGCGGGTGCAAAAAACCTCCGCGAAACTGCCGTGGTTGCCGTAAGCTTTATCTGTCGATAAGCTGGCGCAAAGCATTGCATTTTATGGTGCGCGCGCCATAGTGCATCTCCATCATTCGCCGGAGCCTCACATGCGCGTCAGTCAGTATTTTCTTCCCCTATTGAAAGAAGACCCGAAGGAAGCGCAGATCGTCTCGCACCGCACGATGCTGCGCGCCGGCATGGTCCGCCAAGAAGCGGCGGGCATTTACACATGGCTGCCGCTGGGGTTGGCGGTGCTGCGCAATATCGAACGCATCGTGGCCGAGGAGCTGGACAAGGCCGGTTGCGTGCAACTGCTGATGCCGACCTTGCAGCCGACCGACTTGTGGAAGGAGTCCGGCCGCTACGATGCGCTGGGCAAGGAAATGCTCCGCTTCAACGACCGTGCGGAACGCGAACTACTTTACAGCCCGACCAACGAGGAAATGATCGTCAGTAACTTCCGCAGCTTCGTCAAAAGCTACAAGCAGCTGCCGCTGAACCTTTACCAAATTCAATGGAAATTCCGCGACGAAGTGCGCCCGCGTTTTGGCGTCATGCGTGGCCGCGAATTCCTGATGAAGGACGCTTATTCCTTCCATAACGATATCGAGGACGCCAAGCGTGAATACGCCAATATGTACGATACCTATCACCGCATCTTCAAGCGGCTTGGGCTTCTGACGCTGGCTGTCAGTGCTGATAGCGGCGCCATCGGCGGCAACCTCAGCCACGAGTTCCAAGTCATCGCCGAAACGGGCGAAAGCGCGATCTATTACGACGCGGCGTTCGACGATATCCGCGAAGGAAAGCTGACGCTGACCGGCGAACAGATGCGCGCGCTTTATGCCGCCGCGGACGAGCAGCACAAACCGGAAAGCTGCCCCGTGCCGCCGGAACGCTTGCGCACAGCGCGCGGCATCGAGGTGGGGCATGTGTTCTATCTCGGGCAAAAATACACCCAAGCCATGGGCGTCACCGTCAGCGGTTCCGATGGTGCGGCGCTGACCCCGCACATGGGCTGCTACGGCATCGGCGTTTCGCGGCTTGTCGCAGCGATCATCGAGGCCAGTCACGACCAGCACGGCATCATCTGGCCGGAATCGGTCGCGCCGTTCGATGTCGGCATCATCAACCTGCGCAGCGGCGATGCGGCCTGCGATGCCTTGTGCGAACAGCTTTATGGTGCTTTGAAATCCAAGGGTCTGAACCCGCTGTACGACGATACGGACAAACGCGGCGGCGAGAAATTCGCGACGATGGATCTGATCGGCCTGCCATGGCAATTGACGGTGGGGCCCAAAGGTGCCGCCGCCGGCACGATCGAAATGAAATACCGCCGCACCGGCGAAAAATCGGAAATGCCACTGGAAGCCGCGCTTGAAAAAGTGGTGGCACATCGTGCCAAGGCATTGGCGGCCTGATGGTCCTGTTCTCCGCAGTCGAGCGTATGCTGGCATGGCGCTACCTAAGGGCGCGGCGGGCGGAGGGTTTCATTTCCATCACCACGTGGTTCGCCATCATCGGCATCGCCCTTGGCGTGGCGACGCTCATCCTCGTGACCTCGCTGATGAACGGCATCCGCGAAGAAATGACCTCGCGCTTCATCGGGCTCGACGGCCACGTGACCGTGTATAGCAACGCGCAATCCTTCTCGGGCTATCGCCCTGTCGTCGATGCGATTTCGGGGCTGGAAGGGGTCGCGAGTGTGACGCCGAAAGTGACAGGGCAAGTGATGGTCACCGCGCATGGGGTCGCCATCGGCGCGCAGGCCATGGCAACGCCGTGGGCAGCGCTGGAAAAACGACCATTGATTACCACGCACGTGACCAGCGGCTCGCTCGACGGTATTCGCGACGAGGTGGGCGTGGTGCTGGGCGAGCGCCTTGCCAAGAACCTGCGCGTCGCCATCGGTGATTCCGTCACGCTGATCTCGCCGCAAGGCCGCGCCACCATCGCAGGGTTCATCCCGCGCATGAAGTCCTATCCGGTGGTCGGCACCGTCAAACTCGGCATGCATGAGTTCGACTCCGGCCTTGTGCTGATGCCCTTTGCCGAAGCGCAGAATTATTTCCTACTTGCCACGGCGGATGATGATGCGGTGAGCAACCTTGAAGTGATGATGAAGGATGTGAACGATGCGCCGCGCATAGCCACGCAGCTGCGCGAACAGCTGGGCGCGCAAGCGCGGGTCTACGATTGGCAACAGACCAACGCTAGCATTTTCGCCGCGCTTACCGTGCAGCGCAATGTCATGGTCATCATCCTTGGACTCATCATTCTGGTTGCGGCATTCAACATCATTTCCAGCTTGGTGATGTTGGTGAAGGAAAAAGGCCGAGACATTGCCGTGCTGCGCACGATGGGCGCAAGCCGCCTCAGCGTGATGCGCATTTTCATCGCGGCGGGCATGTGGATCGGGGTGGTGGGCACCACGGCGGGTGTGGCGCTGGGGCTTGTGCTTGCCACCTATCTGGAGACCATTCATCAATGGTTGGAACGCGCGCTTGGCCAAGAGATCCTGATTGAGAATATCTATTTCCTCTCGACCTTACCGACCAAGACCGACCCAAAAGAGGTCGCCGTCATCGTGCTGCTGGCTTTGGCGCTGTCGCTGGTGGCGACGATCTATCCGGCGCGGCGCGCGGCGCGGCTCGACCCTGCGGAGGCATTGCGCTATGAGTAACGTGCTTGAGTTGCAGGGTGTTTCACGCATCTATCAAAGCGCGGCAGGCGCGGTGCCGGTGTTGCGGGAGGCGAATCTTACGCTGATTTCCGGTGAATCCGTTGCGCTTGTGGGGCCTTCGGGTTCCGGTAAATCGACATTGCTACATATCGCAGGGCTGCTCGATAGCCCGCAAAGCGGCAGCATCCACATCGCGGGGGTGGACGCCAGCAGCGCCAGCGATGCCTTGCGCACCCAATTGCGCAATCGCCATATCGGGTTCATTTATCAGTTCCATAACTTGCTGCCGGAGCTGACCGCCGCCGAGAACGTGATGCTGCCGCAGCGGATCGCAGGGGCGAGCATGAGCGTTGCCCGCACGCGGGCGGCATTGCTTTTGGAACGGCTCGGGCTTGCTGATCGCGGGCACCATTTGCCCTCGCAGCTTTCCGGTGGCGAGCAGCAGCGCGTTGCCATTGCCCGCGCCTTGGCGAATAAGCCGCCGCTGATCCTTGCCGACGAACCGACCGGTAACCTCGACCCCACCACCTGCACGACGGTAACGAACCTGCTGCTCGAGGTAGCGCGCGAGGAGGGGGTGGCCGCACTGGTGGCAACCCACAATATGGAGCTGGCCGGCCGGCTACACCGCGCTATCACCCTGCGCGACGGCCGTGTGGAAGCGATCGCGGTATGAGCTTCGTTCACCTGCGCAGCCACAGTGCCTATTCGCTGCTCAAGGGCGCCATCAAGATATCGAAGTTGGTGGCCTTGGCCAAAGCCGCCCAGATGCCCGCCCTCGGCCTGTGCGACCACGACAACCTGTTCGGTTCGCTGGAATTCTCGGAATACGCGGTCAAGGAGGGCATCCAGCCGATTCTGGGCATCACGCTTTCGGTCGTTCCCAGCACGCTCGAGCGCCAATCCGTCGGCAACCAGAAAATGATTCCCGATGCACTGCTTGTCTACGCCAAGGACGAGCAAGGCTATGCCAATCTGCTACAACTTTCGAGCAAGGCCTACACCCACCCTGCGCTAGCCACGCCGCCGCTGTTGGATTACGAGACCATCGCCGCCCACAGCGCTGGGCTGATCGCCCTGACGGGGGCGACGCATGGCGGTTTCGGCCGCTTGCTTTTGGCCAATCGCAAGGCCGAAGCGGAACAAATGCTGACGCAGTTGCAGGATATGTTCGGCGACCGACTTTACGTTGAACTGATGCGCCATGGCCTGCCCGAGGAAAAGCAGATCGAGCGAGCGCAGATCGATATCGCGCTTGAAAGAAACCTGCCGCTTGTCGCGACCAATAACATCTATTTCGCCGATAAAGGGATGGTCGAGGCGCATGACGCATTGCTGTGCGTAGCCGATGGACGCTACGTCACCGAGACCAACCGCCCGCGTATGAACGCACAGCATTGCTTCAAGAACACCGAGGAAATGAAGCTACTGTTCCGCGATATTCCCGAAGCGATCGAGAACACGCTGAACATTGCGCGGCGTTGCCATATCTGGGCGCCGTCGCGCTCGCCGATCCTGCCGGGATTCCGTATGACGGATGCCACCGGTGCGGTGCTCAGCGAGTCGGACGCGCTGATACTGAAGGCCAAAGAAGGGCTGGAGGCACGGCTGGCCAAGCTGGTATTCACCGAAGGCATGAGCGCGGAAGAAAAAGAGGCGGTCGCCAAACCGTATCGCGAGCGTTTGGATTTTGAGCTCGACGTCATCATCACCATGAAGTTCCCCGGCTACTTCCTCATCGTCTCGGATTTCATCTCATGGGCAAAAGAGCAAGGCATCCCCGTCGGGCCGGGTCGGGGTTCGGGGGCCGGCTCCATCGTGGCGTGGGCGCTACTCATCACCGACCTTGATCCGCTACGGTTTGGGCTCATCTTCGAGCGGTTCTTGAACCCCGAACGCGTCTCGATGCCGGATTTCGATATCGATTTCTGTCAGGACGGCCGCGAACGCGTCATCGAATATGTCAGCAAGAAATATGGTGACGACCGCGTGGCGCAGATCATTACGTTCGGTAAATTGCAGGCGCGCGCGGTGCTGCGCGATGTCGGGCGGGTGCTGCAATTGCCTTACAGTCAGGTCGACCGCATCTGTAAGTTGGTGCCCAATAATCCCGCCGCACCGGTGACCCTGAAGGAAGCCATCGACCAAGAACCGATGCTGCGTCAGGCGATCGAGGAGGACGAGAACGCCAGCCGCTTGGCAGAGTTTTCGCTCAAGCTCGAGGGATTGTATCGCCATGCCTCGACCCATGCGGCGGGGCTTGTCATCGGGGATCGGCCGTTGGTCGATCTGGTGCCACTCTACCGCGACCCCAAATCCGACATGCTCGTCGTACAATATTCGATGAAATGGGCGGAAGCGGCCGGTCTCGTGAAGTTCGACTTCTTGGGATTGCGCACGCTTTCCATCCTTCAAAAAGCGGTCGATATGCTGGCGGCGGAAGGTGTGGCGATCGACCTGCTGACGCTTCCGGAAAGCGACCCCAAGACCTACGCCATGCTCAGCCGCGGCGATACGCTCGGCGTGTTCCAGTTCGAATCCGCCGGCATGCGCGAGGCGCTCAAGAACCTGCGACCGGACGCCATCGAGGATCTCATCGCGCTTGGCGCGCTCTATCGCCCCGGCCCGATGGACAATATTCCCAACTACATCGACGTGAAGCACGGCCGCGCCCGACCGGACTACCTGCACTCGCTGCTGGAGCCGGTGTTGAAGGAGACTTACGGCGTCATCATCTATCAGGAACAAGTACAGAAAATCGCTCAGATACTTGCGGGCTACACGCTCGGCGGTGCGGACCTTCTGCGCCGCGCGATGGGTAAGAAGATCAAGGCCGAGATGGACGCGCAACGCGCCTTGTTCACCGAAGGGGCGCGCCGCAATAACGTGCCGGAGGCGCAAGCCTCGCATATCTTCGATCTGGTGGCGAAGTTCGCGGGCTATGGCTTCAACAAATCACACGCGGCGGCCTATGCCGTGATCGCGTATCAAACGGCGTACCTGAAGGCGAACTACACCACGCAGTTCCTTGCCGCCTCGATGACCTACGAAAGCGGCTCGACCGATAAGTTGAGCCAATTCGTGGCCGAGGCGAAGAAATTCGGGATCGAAGTGCTGCCGCCGGATATGAATCATTCGCATGCGCAATTCTCGGTCGAGAAAACGGCAGACGGAAAACACGCCATTCGTTATGCGCTCGCGGCCATCAAGAATGTCGGCGCGGCGGCCATGGAGCAGATCGTGGCCGAACGTGAACGTAATGGCCCCTTCAAGGACATCTATGATTTCGCCAATCGGGTGGATGCGAGCGTGATGAACCGCCGTCAGCTGGAACATCTGGTGATGGCGGGGGCGTTCGATGCGCTGGTGGGCAACCGCCGGCAATTGCTCGAATCGCTCGACGCGCTGATCGCCTCCGCCCAGAGCGCGACGCAAGAGCGTGGCAGCGCGCAGGTGAGCTTGTTCGGCGAGGCCATGGCACAGGATATGAACCGGCGGCCACTGAAGGACATCGCCGAATGGCCGGTCATCGAGAAACTGAACCATGAATGCGCCGCCATCGGGTTCTATCTTTCCGCCCACCCGCTAGAGCCTTACGCCCCTGTCTTCAAGAAGCTCGGTGTTTCGCCCTCGACGCGGACGACGCAATCGCTTTCAGATCGCCAATCACTTAAGCTGGCGGGCATTCTCACCGCTAATAAAATTCGTAGCTCGCCGCGTGGGCGTTCGGCATTCCTTACCTTATCCGATGCGTATGGCCAGTATGAGGTTGCCGTTTTCGATGAAGCGCTTTTGAACCAGCATCACGCCTTATTGAAGGCTGGCACAGCCCTGTTGTTTGGCGTGGATGTGCGCATCGGCGAACGCGGCCAGCGGCTGCTTGTCACGCGTATCGAACCCCTCGATCAGGCCGCGCAGGGGGTGCGCACCCAAGCGCTCACCGTCAAGGTCGATACGGTGGAGGACCTGAACGCGCTGAAAGAAATGATCGGGGCACCGCAGGAGCGTGGCGCGAAGGTGGAATTACTGGTGACGCTTCCCAGCGGCGTGGTCAAGCTGGCGTTGAACGGGCATTACCCGATTGCGACGGCGAAGATCATGCAGATGCAGCATTTGCGTGGCGTGACCGCTGAAGCGGCGTGATTATACCGTCATGCGTAGTTTGACGTCCAACGATTCACCGATGCGCAGGGTGCTGTCGTTGCCATGCGCCTTCAGCGGCAGCATGTAGGATTTGGATTTTTTATCCTCGAACAGTTTGGTGCGCCACGACACACGATCGATCGTCACTTCCACTGGCACATGCTCACCGTTGAGGTGGCGCGCAATGCAATGGTTGCGGATTTTTTCGGCTATATCGGCAGGCAGGCTGACGTAGTGCCACAGCGTGTGGCCACGGTAAAGCGCGATAGTCGCTTGAAAACTGTAGGGCTTTTGAACCATCAATGCAGGCCAATTCTATCTTAAATCCCGATAAAATCCATCGGTAAAATCATATCAAATGTTAGCGATATCGGTTTCGTCCAACCCAAGGGCGGATAGGATGCCGCGCGCCTTGGTCAGGGTCTCGCGCCATTCATCGTCGGCCGTGGAATCCGCGACGATGCCGCCGCCGACTTGGAACTCGAAGCGATCGCCCGCCACGATCAAGGTGCGGATGACGACCGAGAGATCGCAGCGCTGGCCATGCCCGAACCAACCGATGACGCCGCTATAGACGCCGCGCTCGAGACCTTCGCGGGGGGTACACCAGTGCATGGCGGCAATTTTCGGTGCGCCGGTCATCGATCCGGCGGGGAAACAGGCGCGCACCGCTTCGTAGGCCGTTATTTCCGGCTTTTTGCGCGCGCGAATGGTGGAAATGAGGTGGTGAATGGTGCGATAGGAATAAAGCACGGATTGCTCGACGACCGCAACGCTGCCGGTTTCGCTGACACGGGCGAGATCGTTGCGCATCAGGTCAACGATCATCAGATTCTCGGCATGGTTCTTGGTGCTGGTTCTTAGCTGTTCCTTTATGGCCGTGTCCTCGGCGGCATCGTCGCTACGCCGAGCAGAGCCTTTGATCGGGCGGGTGATGAGCGTCCCATCCGCCTGCAGGGTGAGAAAACATTCGGGGCTGGAGGAAACGATAGCAAGCCCGCCATGGCGGATATAGGCGCTGTAAGGGGCGGGGCTTGCAGCGGTCAGCCGCGTGAATAGCTGCCAGCTATCGGGCGCACTCTCGAATTGGCCGAAGAATTTGCGGGTGATATTGGCTTGGTAAAAATCGCCGGCATGGATGCGCGCTACCGTCTGCTCGACGAGCGCGCCGTAATCCGAGCGGCTGAAGTTGGAAGAAAGTTGCGCGATGCGTGAAAGTGCGGCTGGCGATGCGGTTGACGACGATTTGTCGATATCCAGTGGCGCATGCGCAGGGTGGGCATAGACATCGATATGCTGCGCTTCATGATCGAAACAAAAGAGATGGGCGTAGCGCACGAGCTGGAAATCCGGCAGGTCGATCGGGCTTGAGCTGCTGCGCAAGTCATCGTCGCGCATGCCATATCCCAGATAGCCGACCCAGACCGGTAACGGGATATCGCAAGTAGGGGCGAGGGCCGGCAGGTTACGCCAATCGCTGCCGCTGCGCGCTTCGATGGCTTCGACGAAAAGATAGCTGGTGCTGCCGGTGAAGGCTTCGGTCATGCCGGAATAAAGCAATGCCATATCGCCGTTCGCGAAGGGCTGCGAAAAGGCGAGCGGGTCGCGCCATGGCAGGCGACGGACATATTTCCAATCGCTCATGCCGCTGCCCATGCGCTGCGCTGCTGGCTGGTGTAAGCGGCGCGATCTTCCTTCAGCCGTGAAGCGATTTCCAAAAGTTGTGGGTGCGTGGTCGAGAAATGAACGTCATTCGGCAGAAGCGACGACATCGCCGCCACACCCAGACGCACATTGCTGAGGAACACCGCCTCTGCGGTGCAAAATTCCTCGAGCGTTGCGGTCGCTTCAATACATGGGGCAAGGCGCATGATGGCGGCGCGGGTGCTGCCGTTGACGCAGCCAGTCGACAATGCGGGGGTATAAAGCTGGTGGCCGCGGATCCAGAAGATATTAGCGCTTGCCGCCTCGCACACATGGCCATTTGCATTCAGCATCAAGGCTTCGTGGCAGCCATGGTCGCGTGCTTCGAGCAGCGCTAGTGTGCTGCCGACCCCTTGCGCCAGCTTGTGGTTGACCGGCAATGCCGCAAGCGACGGGCGTTCGATCGTGCTGCGGTAAAGCGTGATGGGGTCGAGGGTTGGTGGCATGGCATCGAGATGTTCGATGACCCATGTAGCAGCGATACCTGAATCGGGCATGTAGCCTTGGCTGCCGCAGCCGCGCGATATGGCGATGCGCAGGAATCCATCGCTCGCGTGGTTCTGGGTCAGGCATTGCGCAAGCATCGTTGGCCAATCGAAGGTGGGCGGGGTGATACGCAGGGCGCGCAAGCCCTGTAAGCAGCGCTCACGGTGGAATTCCCATTGATAGGCGACGCCCCCGACCACGGCGATGGTCTCGAATACGCCATCGCCGAAGCGAAAGCCGCGATCCGTCACGGGAATGCGTGCTTCGGCGCTGGGAAAGAAGCTTCCGTTGATGCAGGTCATTTTTTTATTCATCCGCTTGCTTTAGCCTGAATTTTCGGCCATGACACTAGTTTTTAGAGGATCGCCATGCCCCATTACGCCCATATGTTATCGGTCAATAGCCTGCAGGTGCCGGCGCATATCGGCTTTTATAACGGCGAGCGCGCCAAGCCCCAGCCGATCGAGGTGTGCTTCCGCCTCTATTTTCCGGAAAGCCCCTCCTGCGCGCTCGATGATGAGGCCGACTTCTTCGATTACGGCCAGCTATGCAAGCTGCTGAGCGATTTCATCGCCTCGCGCGAGTTCAAGCTGGTGGAATTCATGGGCGCGGAGCTGCACCGCCACTTGCGCCACGAGCTGGATTCGCGCGGCGGTTCGCATATCAAGCTGTGGTTGCGCCTCAACAAGGTGGCGGCACCGGTGCCCGGATTGACCGGCGGCGCCTGCTTCACCCATTGCGACCTTCCGGCGGGATCGACCGTCGCGACCTTCGACTGAGGCAGGCATGATATTCCTTGCGTTGGGCAGTAACCTTGGCAACCGCGAGATGTATCTAGCTCAAGCGCGCAGTGTGCTTGCCGCCTTCGATGTCGAGGTGACGCACACTTCCTCCATCTACGAAACGCTGGCCTTGATGCCTGAAGGCGCGCCGGCATCGTGGAATATACCGTACCTCAATCAGGTGATCGCGGTGCGCACGCATTTGCAGCCCCTCGACCTGCTCGCCTGCATCAAGCATATCGAGGCGGAGTTGGGGCGCAACCCCGAGGCGCGCTGGGCCCCGCGCGAGATCGATATCGATATCATCGCCTACGACGACCGCGTGGTGGTGGAGGAGACGCTGACGCTGCCGCACCCGCAAATGGACAGCCGGCGTTTCGTGCTGGAGCCGTTGGTCGAGATCGCCCCCGAATGGACGCATCCTGTGTACCGGAAAACAGCGCGGGAGCTGTTAGCGGCGTTGCCATCATGAAGCGCCCAGCCTTGATGGGGGTGGTGAATGTCACGCCGGATTCATTCTCCGGTGATGGAAAGCTGGCCGAATATGCATTCGCCCATGCCCATGATGTAATGAAAGCGGGTGCGGATATCGTGGATATCGGTGCGGAATCCACCCGCCCGCATGCAGCCCCGCTTACGGCCGAAGCCGAATGGCAGCGCCTTCAGCCGGTGCTCACGGCACTACATCGCTGCGATTGGCGAGAATCTGTGCGCCTGAGTGTCGATACGCGCTACGCCCAAACCGCCGGCCGCGCATTGGCGCTGGGGGTGGATATCATCAACGATGTCGGCGGCCTGAGGGATCACGCCATGGCCGAGATATTGGCCGAGCATGATTGCGACGTGGTGGTGATGCATGCACTCAGCCTCCCCGCCGACCCAAACACGACCTTGCCACATGATTGCGACGTGGTGCGCACGCTATTGGATTGGAAACGCGATATCACGACGCAGGCGGCATCGCGTGGCATCGCGCCGGAACGCCTCATCTATGATGCCGGCATCGGCTTCGGTAAAACGGCGATGCAATCGTTGAAGCTGATGACCGAAGCGGCGGCCTTGAAGCAAAGCGGCGGAAGGTGGCTGTTCGGCCATTCACGAAAATCATTCCTCACCTTATTCACCGATGCCGCAAGTGCGCAGCGCGACGATCTGACGCTTGCATGGTCGGCGCAATTGGCGGCCAGTGGCATCGACTATGTGCGTGTGCACGCGGTGGCGCGTCATACCGCGCTTTTCGAGAAGATATGCACCTGAACCCTGATATCGCGCGGTTGCTCGAGGAGTTGAACCACCCTTCGTTACCAGGGATCGACCTGTCGCTCGAGCGCATGATGCAATTGCTCGAAGCGCTTGGAAACCCGCACACGCAATTGCCATCGGTCATCCATGCGGCGGGAACGAACGGCAAAGGTTCGACGCTTGCCTTCCTGCAGGCCATCTATACCGAAGCGGGATATCGCGTGCATCGCTATACCTCGCCGCATTTGGTGCACTTCAACGAGCGTATCACCCTCGCCGGAAACGATATCGACGACGCCACGCTATGGCAGCACCTGCAGCGGGTGCATGCCCCCGCGCAAAAAATCCCCGTCACCTTCTTCGAAGCGACGACGGCGCTGGCATTCCTTGCCTTCGCCAACACAGCGGCGGATGTGCTGCTGCTAGAGACCGGCATGGGCGGAAGACTCGATGCGACGAATGTTATCGCCGCACCGCTTGCCACCATCATCACCCCGATCGATTACGACCATATGGAATTCCTCGGCGGCACCATCGCAAAGATCGCCGGCGAGAAAGCTGGCATCATCAAGCATGCGCGCCCATGCATCGTCGGCAAACAGCCTGCCGATGCACTTGCGGTGCTCGATGCCGTTGCGCATGAACGGCACACGCAATGCACAGCGCATGGCCGTGAGTGGTCGTACGCGGTGGCGGATGGAGCCTTGAGCGTGACGCAGGCGAGCGACCGCTGGGAATTGCCGCTACCGGCGCTCGCCGGTTCGCACCAACAGCATAATGCAGCGCTGGCCTCGGTAGTGGTACGGGCACTTTTGCCATCGTTGCCGGTTAGCGAAGAGGCGATGCGCAACGGCGTGCGATCCGCACGCTGGCCGGCGCGCTTGCAGCAACTGAAGTATGGCCCGCTTGTTGAGGCATGGGGGCAACGCGGCGATGTCATGCTCGATGGTGGGCACAACCCAAGCGCCGCGCGGGTGCTTGCCGATTGGCTGTCGCAACAGCGCGCGCCGGTGACGTTACTGTGCGGCATGATGCGCCGCAAGGACGCGCAGGCGTTCTTGCAACCCTTGGCGCCCTATCTATCCGCGTTCGTCGGGGTACCCATCGCGCAGCAGGATGCCTACGACCCCGCGACGCTGGCGCAATGTGCCCGCGCTGCCGGCATTGAAAACGCCGAGTATGTTGAAACGCTGTCCGCATTCGCCGACCGATGCGGTAACAACACAGCTGGAACACTCTTGATCGCGGGCTCGCTTTTCCTAGCGGGGGATGTGCTCAAAAATCATAGCTAATAGAGCAAGTGGCTGCTATATTGGCACAAATGAGGCCAATCATGACAACATCGGTGATCCACCATCGCATCAACGAACAGTTGGAACAGTACTGGAACAGTCTGTGCGCTGGGCGCCCGATGCCGCTGGAAAGCGAGATCAACATCGACGATCTGGCCAACATCTGGGATCATTGCTTTTTGGTGAATATTGCGGGCGAACGCCTTGCCTATAGCTATCTCGGTTCGGAGTTGATGCAGGCCTACGGCGACGATTTCACCGGCAAGGAAATCACCGATACGCTTGTCTATCCGCATCCCGTATCCCTGATGCAAACATTCCGTACCGCCATTCGCACCGCCCGTCCGCAGCAGGACGAAAGCACTTTCACCAACGCGCGCGGGATGCTTATCAAATACCGTTCCTGCGTATTACCGCTTGGCATGGCGGGAGAAACAGACGTGCGCTTCCTTCTGGGCGGCATGAAATGGAAGGCCTACTAAATGAAGTCGCGCAATCAGGGGATCGAGCAGATCACGGTACGGCGCGCCAACGTGGCGGATACGGATAAGGTACGCTACCGTGTCTATAGTACGCCGGTCGATTTCATCGCCGTGATCGCCGAAAGCGCGCTGATGGCGGTCAAGGTTTCGGGGGTGAGCAAGCCCCACAAGATCGTGCGCGACTTGCCGACGGAAGGCATCGCCATCGAGGCCAAGAAAATGTCGGCCATCCCCACCAATCCTGAAAAAGTGACCTTGCCTTCCAAGCAGACGGAACGGAAGAAGCAGGTCATCGCCGAGATCCCGCAGCTCGATGCCGCGGCCAAGCAAGCCGCCTTCAAACCAATGATGATTGCAGACCTGCAACGCCAGACATCGATGCGCGCGCGGATCCTGCCGCCGGAGATGGTGACCCAGATCATCGAGGAACACAGTAAGACTGCTGCTACAAGCGCTCCACCCGCCCCAGCACCGGCGGCTGCGTCTGTTGCACCGCCCGTGCCCGACCCGATATTCGAAGCGGCACCGACGATGTCCGACAGCGAGCGATTACTGAAAATGGCGGACGCGGTACTGCCCGCTACTACCATTAGCGCTGCTGCACCTAGCGAAGCGACGACCGAACTATCCCCCGAAGAGGTTGAGAAATTACTCAATGGCTAAGCGTTGGATACAAGCGATGTTGGTGTTGGGCATGGCGCTGCCTGCCATGGCATCGGCGCGCGAACAGATCCGTATCGTCGGATCTTCGACGGTGTTCCCATTCGTGGCGGCGGCGGCGGAACAATTCGGTCGTGGCGGAAAATTCCGTACCCCCATCGTCGAGGCGACTGGCACCGGCGGTGGCATCAAGGTGTTCTGTAGTGGTGTGGGCGATGATTATCCCGATATGGTCAATGCGTCGCGTCACATCAAGGATTCGGAAATCGAATTATGTGCCAAAAATGGTATTGCGGACATTACCGAATTGAAGCTCGGCTATGACGGTATCGTGCTCGCCAACGCGCGTAGCAGCACTTCCTACGCGTTAACGCGCCGCATTCTATTTTTAGCATTGGCGCGGGAAGTGCCCCAAAACGGCGCCATGGTGGCCAATTTCTATAAGCGCTGGAACGAGATCGACCCCGCGCTACCGGACGCGGCGATCGAGATTTACGGCCCGCCACCAAGCTCTGGTACGCGCGACGCCTTCACCGAACTGGTGATGGCCGAAGGTTGCAAACTCGTTCCTGAAATAAAAAAGCTGGTGGGCGACGAGAAGAAATTAAAGCAGCAATGCCTTGCCATGCGCGAGGACGGCGTGTTCGTCGAAGCGGGCGAGGACGATAATCTCATCGTTCAAAAACTCATCAATAACCCCAACGCGCTCGGTGTGTTCGGCTATAGCTTCCTTGAGTCCAACATGGCGCTGGTGAAGGCCAACAGTGTGGATGGAGTGATGCCCGATTACGATGCCATCGAAAGTGGGCGCTACCATGTGGCACGCAGCTTGTTTGTCTATGTGAAGAATGCGCATGCACAGAAAGTGGGGGGCTTGCGTGAATTCGCGGTCGAGCTTTCCTCGGATGCGGCAACCGGCGAGGACGGCTATTTGGCCATGAAAGGGCTGTTGCCGCTGAGTGAATCGGATCATCAATCCGTGAAGCGCATCGCCGCGAACCTCACGCCGATGGCGAAGAAAAAACCGAACGACTAAACATCGAGTGCTTCGCGGAATTTATCGCCGTACAATTCCGTTTGTTCGCGAATGAACTTGAAGCGCAGCTCCGGCTTTTTGCCCATCAGCTGATTCACGCGCTCAGCGGTGTCGTCAATGTCCTCGTGGGCGATGGCGACCTTCAGTAAGGTGCGCTTTTTCGGGTCCATCGTCGTTTCTTTCAGTTGCTGTGCTGTCATCTCGCCCAGCCCTTTAAAGCGCCCGATCTCGATACGGCTCTTATGCTTCACGGCCAGTTGCGCAACAAGCTTGTCTTTTTCTTTATCGGTCTGTGCGTAGTAGGTCTGGTTGCCCGCAGTGATGCGGAAAAGCGGCGGCTGCGCGAGGTAGAGATGGCCGTGGCTGATGAGTTTCGGCATCTCCTGATAGAAGAAGGTCATCAGCAGCGATGCGATATGCGCGCCGTCGACGTCCGCATCCGTCATGATGACGACTTTCTCGTAACGCAGCGCGGCGATATCGAACTGGCTACCGGTGCTGACGCCAAGCGCCTGCATCAGGTCGGATATCTCTTGGTTGCCACGGATCTTTTCCATGGTGGCGCTGGCGACGTTGAGGATCTTGCCGCGCAGCGGCAGTACCGCTTGGGTCTCGCGCTCACGCGCTTGTTTGGCCGAGCCACCAGCCGAATCACCTTCCACCAGAAACAATTCCGTGCCTTGGGGAATGCTGCGGGTGCAATCGGCGAGCTTACCAGGAAGGCGCAGGCGCGAGGTGACATTCTGGCGTTTGACGTTCTTCTCGCTGCGGCGGCGCAGGCGTTCCTCGGCCTTGAAGATGATGTAATTGAGCAGCGCCGTGCCTTGCTCCAGATCGCCCGAGAGGAAATGATCGAACGGGTCGCGCAGCGCCGCTTCGACAAGGCGGGTGGCGTCGGTCGTCACCAGTTTGCTTTTGGTCTGGCTTTGAAATTGCGGGTCCTTGATGAACAGCGACAGGATAACGATGGCGCCTTGCATCACATCGTCCGCCATGATGCTTGCGGCGCGCTTGTTCTTGGTCATCTCGCCGAGGTTGCGCAACCCCTTGGTGAGTGCGGCGCGCAGGCCTTGCTCGTGGGTGCCACCTTCGGGGTTGGGAATGGTATTGCAAAACAGCGACTGGTGGCCTTCCTCGTCGTCATTCGGCCACGCGATCGCCCATTCGACACGCCCTTTACCGTCGGCAAGGTCGGCGTCGCCATAGAAGGGGTTGCCGATCAGGGGCTTGTCGCCAAGCTCTTGCAACAGGCAATCATGCAGGCCGTTGGGGAAGTGGATGATCTCCTGCGCGGGAACCTTACTGCCTTCGCCGATGAGTTCCGGCGCACAATTCCAGCGGATCTCGACACCGCGGAACAAATAGGCCTTGGAGCGAATGAGCTTGTAGACCTTCTCGGGGCGGAACTTGGCTTTCGCACCGAATATCTCGGCGTCGGGGTGGAACATGACGCTGGTGCCGCGACGGTTTTTAACCGCGCCGAGCTTTTGCAATTTGCCAAGCGGTGTGCCGCGTGCGTAATCCTGCGCGTAAAGCTGCTGCTCGCGCGCGACCTCGACGCGCATGTCGTCCGACAATGCGTTCACCACCGAAATGCCGACGCCATGCAACCCGCCGGCGGTGTGGTAGACCTTATCGTTGAACTTACCGCCGGCATGCAGCGTGGTGAGGATGACCTCGAGCGCCGATTTTTTGGGGAATTTGGGGTGCGGATCGACCGGAATGCCGCGACCATTATCCGTGATGGTAATGCGATTATTGGGCTGCAAATCGACGGTAATAAAGCTGGCATGGCCGGCGACGGCTTCGTCCATCGCGTTGTCGAACACCTCGTTGATGAGGTGGTGCATGGCGCTTTCATCCGAGCCGCCGATATACATGCCCGGACGACGGCGTACGGGCTCCAGCCCCTCCAATACCTCGATGGAATCGGCGGAATATTGGGAGGCGACGGGCTTGGCTTTGGCGGCTTTGAATAAATCGGACATGGGGTGCTTTTATAGCGATTATTTGTTCCGGTGCAAGGGTTTCCGCGGGGTTTTATTGTCATAAAAGCTTCATACACGCGGGCGATTTGGCGCATCATAATGGCGGCCATATGAAACCGAATGAGCATTCAACAGGCCATGACGGAGTGCAGCACAAGCCGTGGGAGCATGCCGCGCTGAAAACGCTGGCTGTGGGCGGCGTTGCCACGGCTGGTCTTGCCTTGGCGCCGGTGGTGGCTCCGATGGTGGTCGCGAGTCCCAATGTGGCCGTGGCGGGGGCGAATGCCATTTCATTTTGCACTTCTGGCCCAGGGAGCAACTTGGCGGCTTCGGCGGCAGGTCTGCTGAGGCAAATTCCCATCATCGGGCCGAGCATCGCGGCGGGTGGCTTAGCCACGGCCGCTATTTCCGGTGGCTTGGCCGTCGGCGGCATGCTGTGGGCGAATTACCTCGATAAGCGCACGCGGCAGGGTGAGTTTCGTTGGGGCTCGGTCATTCGTTGGGCGGCGCTTAGCACCAGTATTCTCATTGCCCTTCCGGCGATCATTCCCGCCATCAGCATGGGTGCGATGTTCTTCGGGGGACTCGTCGGAAGTGCAACGCTCATCGATATAGCCTTCGCGCTTGGTTCCCTTGGTGCTGCAGGTGCGGCGTCAGGCATGAGCACGGCAATGGGCGCGGCGGGATTGGCTGGTGTTCACGCATTGACATGCGCCTTGCCGCTGGGCGTTGCAGGGTTTTTCCTTGGCCAAAAAGAAGAGAAGCCCATGCCTCAGCTACAGCTTCCCGCACTTGCCGATGGCCGCGTTACGCCGCTTGCGGCACCGCTTCGGGCAGTAGGTGCATAATTTCGAGTGCGATACTGCGGGCAGCGTCGAGGCGTTGCGCGTCGTTGTGGGTCTCGGCAGCGATGAACAGGGTCTGATCGGCACGCAGTTTGATGCGCCCTGCGTGCTTGGCGATATGGTCGAGCAACGCGGGCGGGTTGGCGAACTTGTTGTTACGCAGCGCCAGCACCACTCCTTTGGGACCCGCATCCAGCCGCGCGATGCCAGCTTTTTTGCATAGGATTTTGATGTGCAAGGTCGCAATCAAATGCTCGACCTCGATCGGGCTTTGGCCGAAACGATCGACCAGCTCAGCGGCGAAGCCTTCAAGCTCGGTGGCGCTGCTCAAGGAAGCGGCGCGACGATAGAGCGATAGGCGCAGCGGCAGATCCTCGACATAGGATTCCGGAATCAGCACCGACATGCCGAGATTGATCTGTGGGCTCCAGCTATCTGGAACTTCATCTTCCGAACCGCTGCGCGTGTCGCGCCGGCGTTTCATATCGGCGATGGCTTCCTCCAGCATCGCTTGATAGAGCTCAATGCCGACCTCCTTCACATGGCCGGATTGCTCTTCGCCGAGCAAATTCCCAAAGCCACGAATGTCCATATCGTGGCTGGCAAGCTGGAACCCCGCGCCGAGTGTATCGAGCTGTTGCATGACCTCAAGACGGCGCTCGGCCTCGCGGTTGAGTTTTTTTCCGTGCGGCAGGGTGAGGTAGGCGTAGGCGCGGGTTTTGCTGCGACCGACCCGCCCGCGTAACTGGTAAAGTTGGCTGAGGCCGAACATATCCGCACGGTCGATGATCATGGTGTTGGCGGTCGGGATATCAATACCCGATTCGATGATGGACGTAGAGATGAGCACGTCGTACTTGCCGTCGTAAAACGCGTTCATGGTCTTATCGAGCGCCACCGCTCCCATTTGCCCATGCGCCGCCACGATCTTCACTTCGGGCACCAATTCAGCAATTTTTTGCTGAAGCTCCGCCATGTATTTCACCCGCGGCGTGACGACGAATATCTTTCCGCCGCGATGGTATTCGCGCAAGATGGCCTCGCGCAGCACCACGGGGTCGTAGGGCATGACGTAGGTGCGCACCGCGAGGCGATCAACCGGCGGGGTGGTGATGAGCGAAAGCTCGCGCACGCCCGAAAGCGAAAGCTGCAACGTGCGCGGAATGGGCGTCGCCGAGAGCGTCAGCACATGGATGTTGGTCTTGAGCTGCTTGAGCTTCTCCTTCTGGGCGACGCCGAAATGCTGCTCCTCATCGACGATCAACAGCCCAAGGTCCTTGAACTGAACGCCGCCGGCAAGCAGCGCGTGGGTGCCGATGACGATATCGACTTTGCCCTCAGGCAGCAGCGTTTTGATTTCGGCAGCATCTTTCGCCGAGGTCAGGCGCGAGAGCATGCGCACCGAAATGGGAAGATCGCGGTAGCGAGCGCTGAACGTGTGATAATGCTGGCGCGCCAATAGCGTGGTCGGTGCGATGAGCGCGACCTGTATGCCGGCGCTGGCGGCAATGAATGCGGCACGCAGCGCCACTTCGGTCTTACCGAAGCCAACGTCGCCGCAAATCAGGCGATCCATGGCGTGACCGGCGGCCAGATCGCCTCGTACATCCTCGATGGCGGCGAGCTGATCCTCCGTCTCGCTATAAGGGAAGCGGGCGACGAATTCGTCGTAAAGCCCTGCATCGGCGGCAAGTACCGTTGCGGGGGTGGCCGCGCGTGCGGCGGCTACCTTGATGAGCGCCTCGGCCGCCATTTTGAGACGTTTCTTGAGCGACGACTTGCGCCGCTGCCATGCCACGCCGCCGAGTTTATCGAGCGCGATTGTTTCCTCCGAAGCGCCGTAGCGGCTGACCAGATCGATGTTCTCGACCGGCAGGAATAATTTGTCGCCGCCATCGTAAATGAGCTTGAGGCAATCATGGCGCGTATCATTCACCTCGACCGTGAGAAGCCCCTCGAAGCGTCCGATGCCATGCTCGCGATGCACGATCAGTTCGC
Organism: Rickettsiales bacterium; assembly: GCA_044239745.1. Classification (GTDB taxonomy): domain Bacteria; phylum Pseudomonadota; class Alphaproteobacteria; order Rickettsiales; family UBA3002; genus QFOX01. Next base: position 31,768 of record JBIIAV010000001.1, on the reverse strand, counting down.
CCTCGATGAAGCTTGCGGCCTCGGCCAAGAAGGCTTCCGATTTGCGTTTGCGCTTTTGCGTGCGGATGATGCGCTCGCCGAACATGTCCTGCTCGGTGAGTAGGATGAAGGTGTCGCAGGTGAAGCCTTGTTCGATGGGAAGGACCGTGATGGAATGGGCGCGCGGCAAGGCCTGCGCGAGATGCTCGGCAATGCTGAGCGATTCCGTGAAGCCGAGCATCTTGTGGATACGATCGGCACTGCCGGTGGAGTTGGCCGCAAGGATAACGGGCAGCGATGCTTTCTGGATGTAATCGAGAATGACATCGCGCGCATGGAGATGCTCCTCGTGGCGGCGATTGAAAAGCTGCGGGCTGAGGCGAAGCTGGGTTGCGTGTGCGCCCTCGGAGGCGAACGGGGTGAGCGTCATCCGCGGATGGCCGCGCCACATCGATAGGACACCCGTATAGTCGAGGAAGAAACGTTCCGGCGGTATGGGATTGTAGGCGCCGCTATCCTTGCTTTGATGGACGCGCCGCGCACCATAATAATCACTGATCGCTTCGTGACGCTCGTTGATGAGGGCTTCCAGACGGTGGTCGCTGCTCCAGATCGCACGCGGACAATAATCGGCAAGCGTATCAAGATACTCGTAGAAGAGGGGAAGCCAATGCTCCATACCGGCATAGGTGCGTCCGGCGCTGATGGATTCGTACAGCGGGTCGTCACGCGTGACGGCACCGAACAGTTCGAGATAGCGGGTGCGAAAACGCGCGATGGTATCTTCTTGCAGCAGCAATTCGCTGACGGGGCGCAGTTCCAGCGCATCGACCGCGGCATCGCTGATCTGCGTCAGCGGGTCGAATCGGCGTAGGGACTCGACCTCATCGCCGAACAAATCGATGCGCACCGCCTCGCCATGGCCGGAGGGAAATAAATCGATCAGGGAGCCGCGCACAGCGTATTCCCCCGCTTCCATCACTTTGCCCACCCGTTGGTAGCCATTATTCTGCAGGAACTGGAAAAGCGCGTCACGCGATAGTTGGGTGGATTTTTTGATGGTGAAATAGGCTTTACTGAACACATGGCGCGGCGGCAAGCGCTGGGTGATGGCGTTGACGGTGGTCAAAATGATGGCGGGAGCATCGCCTTCCATGGTGGCCAAGCGGCTGAGGGCATGAATGCGCGCCGAAGTAATGGCGGCGCTGGGGCTGACGCGGTCGTATGGTAGTGTGTCCCACGCCGGAAGCGTCAGTAGCTCGATATCCGGCGCCAAGAATGCGCACATCGCCGCGGCCTCGGCCATCTCCTTATCCTGCGAGAACACATGCACAACGGGGCGGCCGCTCGCGCGCGCCACTTCGCACAGCACATAGGCATGCGCGGCAAAGGGTGCCTCGATCACGACCGAAGCGTTGCCTGTCCTCAGGCCTTGGATAAGCGATGGCGATAACGGCATGGTTAGTTGATTTTCTGGGAGCGCAGCGCCGATAGCAGGGGTTGGTAATGGGCGTGCGGGCAGGGAGTCTTCTCGGTCAGCCAGCTCCATATCTCGGCGTCGTCCTCGTCCAAGAACGCTTCGAATACGGCGAGCGCCGCCTCGTCGAGCGTGTCGATATGCGTGGCGCAATAGGTACCCAAAACGAGGTCGGTCTCCTTACAGCCGCGGTGCCAGCTGCGGTAGGTCAGGCGCTTGAGCCACAGCTCGCGCGGTAATGGTCGGTTCAGGTCGGTTTGCGTGAGCATATGCTTGACTCAGTTGTGAAGACTGCAACATAGTGGTGTTCATACAATTCGCAAGTGCGGAGCAGCCATGAACACCGAAGAAGCGGATCTTCCCAAAGTCAGCACCTTGGAAGCACGCAAGGGCGAAGCCGTTTTGCTCGTGGTTCAAAATAACGAAGAAAAATCATTAGTTATCAGTGGTGTGAATGCTTCGCTTGAGGCCTTGCTTGGTTACGAACAGGGCGGACTGAGCCAGCGACGCTTGGAAACCATACTGGGGCAGCGCGAGGCGGCCTCCATCGCCGACGACTTGGAGTACGACGACAGCGCCCCTGATTTCGGCGATATCTTTTCGCGGATTCGTTCGGTGCGGTTGCGCCACCGGCTGGGGCATGAGATTGCAGTGAATTGCACCCTGTCGCGGCTGATGTCGCAGGGCAAGAACGCCTGCTTCCAGATCGTCATCCCAAGTGAGCACGAGCGTTTGGCCACCACCAAGCTCAGTAGCTTCATCGCCTTGAACCTTGAAGGGCGCAAGGAACTCGATCCTGCCACGGGGCTGCCCAACCATAAAACGGTCGAGGCTTTCCTGCCGCTGCTGCAACATTATCTCGCCGATAGCAAAATGAGTGTCGTCTTCGCCGTATTGCGGCTCGACCGTTATGAAAAAAGCGTTGCGCGTTATGGCAAGGAGGCGTGCGCCGAACTGTTGAAACATGCGGCCAACTGCTGCCGTTCGGCCTTCCGTGCCGACGACATGATCTTCGCGCTCTCCGATAGTACGCTGGGGTTGCTTTTGTTCGATATCAGCCGTGAATCCAGCCGCGTTGTGCTCAACCGTCTGCGCTGGAAGATCCGCGGGCACCGCATCCTGTTCGGTGGCAAGGCCGATTTTTCCATCTCGACCTGCATCGGCTTCGACATGCTCGACGATCACTCCGCCAACGAAGTGCTGGAGCGCTGCACGAAAGCGATCAGCGATCTCGACAGCAACGAGCGTAACGCCCTTGTCGAGCTGCATGCCGTGTAACCGCATATGAGCGTGCCAGTACAGCTCTCGCCTTGGTTCGCGCCGGTCACCCGCCTTAAATATATTGGCCCTGCCACCACCGAAGCCTTCGCACGCCTGTTGCGCCCCACCCGTGAGGTGGAGGCGGTGACGCTGCGCCCGCCGGTGCTGCGCGACCTGTTGTTCCATATACCGGTCGATAGCGTCGATCGCCGCATCGTAACACCGCTGCGCGATGTGGTGGCGGGGCAATACGCCACGCTCGAGGTCGAGATCGTCGAGCATGTGCCGCCGCCGCGCATCCGCCGCAAGATTCCCTATCGCATCGTTGCGCGCGACGCGACGGGCCTGCTGCTGCTCACCTATTTCCACGTTAAGGATAATTATCTGCTGCGCAGCATGCCGGTGGGCACATGGCGCATCATCGCCGGACAGGTAGAGATGCTCGACGGACAGCCCACCATATCGCATCCGGATATCGCCGTGCCGACGGATAAAGCAGCGCAAGTGCTGCGGCTTGCTCCCACCTATCCACTGACAGCCGGTATCTCGCAGCGGACATTGGCCAAGGCCATGGATCAGGCGTTGAACCAGATGCGGCCATTACCGGAATGGCTCGATTCAGCCTTCATCCAGCAGCAAGGGTTCATGGGTTTGAGCGACAGTTTGGTGCGGTTGCATCGCCCGCTGCAGATGGAGGATATACTGCCCAGCAGCCCCGCGCGTAGCCGCTTGGCCTACGACGAATTACTGGCCAATCAATTGGCGCTGAGTTTGGCGCGGCGATTGGTGCAACGTCAGCAATCCTATGCCATCACCCATCAGCCGAGTGTTGAAAAACGCTGGAAGGCGGCGGTCGGCTTCACGCTGACCAAAGGGCAGGAGGCGGTGCTGGGCGATATCATGCGCGATATGGCATCCGGCCAGCGCATGGTGCGGTTGCTGCAAGGCGATGTCGGTAGCGGCAAGACCATCGTCGCCTTCGGTGCGTTGGCGCAGGTCGTGGCCGCCGGTCATCAGGCGTGCCTCATGGCACCGACGGACCTTCTGGCGCGCCAACATATCGAGACATTGGAGCCGCTGGCGAAAGCATCGGGCTTCCGCTTGGGGTTCCTCTCGGGAAAGATGCGCAAAAGCGCGCAGGAAGCCATGCGCGAGAAAGTAGCCGCCGGCGAGATCGACCTGCTGGTGGGCACCCACGCCCTGTTCCAAGAGCAGGTCGCCTTCAAGCAGCTCGCCTTGATGGTGATCGATGAGCAGCATCGTTTCGGCGTCGGACAACGTATGAAGCTAGCGCGCAAAGGCAATCAACCGCACCTGCTGCAAATGACCGCAACGCCCATTCCGCGCAGCCTCGGCATGACGCTTTATGGCGATATGGAAATCTCGAGCCTGACGGAGCGCCCACCGGGACGTAAGGAGATCGACACGCGGGCGGTGCCCTTCGCGCGGGCGAACGAGGTGGTCGAGGGGCTCGGCCGTGTGCTGAGTACCGGTGAGAAGGCCTATTGGATATGCCCGCTGATCGAGGCACAGAGCGAGGAGGAAAAGACCATCTTCACGGTCGATCTCGCCGCAGCGGAGGAGCGCTTTGCCGAATTGAACGCGCTATTTCCGGATAAGGTCGGGCTGGTGCATGGCCGTATGAAGCTTGCCGAACGCGAGCGCGTGATGGACGCCTTCGCGCACGGCGACATCCAGCTATTGGTGGCGACCACGGTGGTGGAAGTAGGCGTGAATGTGCCGCAAGCCACGGTGATGGTGATCGAGCATGCCGAACGTTTCGGGCTGGCGCAGTTGCACCAATTGCGCGGCCGTGTCGGGCGTAGCGATAAACCCTCGCGCTGCGTGTTGCTCTATCACGATACGCCTTCGCAAACAGCCAAAGCGCGCTTGAATATCCTGCGCGAAACGAACGACGGATTCGTCATCGCCGAGGAAGACCTTCGGCTGCGCGGGGCAGGCGACATGCTGGGAACACGGCAGACGGGCATGCCCGATTTCATTTTAGCGGATATGAATCACCACTTGCCGCTGCTGCGCACGGCGCATGATGACGCCAAACTCATCTTGCATCGCGATCCCGATCTCGTGAGCGAACGGGGCAAGGCCTTGCGGCTTTTGTTGGCGCTGTTCGAATACGATGCGGCCATCGCCCAGCTTAAATCAGTGTAGCATACCAAGGATGATATCCGCCGCTTTCTCGCTTGGCGATTGGGCGTCGCGGGTGCCAAGCTGCGCAGCAATATCGGCAAGTGCGGTGCATTGCTCCTCGCGCGCTTTTGGGTCGGTCAAAAGCGGCAGCACGACGGCCGCGATCTTCTCGCCGGTGCAATCCTCTTGCAGTAATTCCGGAATGATGAGCCGGTTGGCCAACAAATTCGCTAGGTTGGCATAAGGTATCTTGATCATGCGCCGCAGCAGATACGCCGTGAGCGCGCTCGCCCGATAGGCGATGATGCTCGGCAAGCCGGCGAGCGCACATTCGAGACCAATGGTGCCGGATTTGGCGATAGCGGCCGTGGCCGCGGCGAACAGCCCCTTTTTATCCTCGGTGTTGGCGATGATGAAAGGGGCAACCGGCCACGCATGCGTTTCGTTGCGCATGCGCTCCATCAAGCTGGGCTGAACCTGAATCACGACCTGTAGCTGCGGCACTTTCGATTTCAGGCGGGTGATGCTGTCTTGGAAGGCGGGCCACAGCCGCGTGATCTCGCCCTGACGGCTCCCCGGAAAGACCGCGAGCAGCGGTGCATCGGCCGCAATGCCGTGTGCCTGACGAAACGCTGCCCCGTCGCCACGCGATTTCCACCACCATGCAACTTCATGGCCAATGAAGCGGTTGGGTAGTGGCACCGCATCGAAATAAGGCGGCTCGAACGGCAGCAGGCAAAGTAGAAAATCGAAACGCTCCGCCATCAGCTTCGCCCGTTCGGGGCGGTATGCCCAAACGGTCGGCGCGACATAATGCACCAGTTTCGGCCGCACATTGCCACGCGCGCGCAATTGTTTGATGACGCGCAGCACGAATCCTGGCGAATCGATGCTGACTACGATGTCGGGTTTCTCGCGCTCGATCAGCGCCACCGTTTCGCGGATGCGGCGCTTGATGGTGAATACATGCGGCAGTACCTCGGCCATGCCGATCAGCGCGATATCGCGGATGGGGAAGATGCTTTGTAGGCCTTGCGCTTCCATCATCGGGCCACCGACACCGATGAAGCGCAATGCGTCGTGCTTTTTGCGCAGCGCCGCCATCAGCCAGCCGCCCAATTGGTCGCCCGATGTCTCACCTGCAATCCATGCGATCGTGGCGGGGCGCGACATGGTGTTATTCGAGGATGCTGAAGCCGACGACGAACACGCCGAGCGCATCGGCGCGGCGCGCCACTTCGCGACGGTTCAATATCAACGAGGCGCCCGCCTCGACCGCGACACCAGAAAACCCGCACTGGGCAATGTGTTCGATGGTCGATACCCCGATGGTCGGTAGATCGACGCGGCGTTCCTGTTGCGGCTTTTTCACCTTCACCAGTACGCCGCCTTTTTCTTCGGATTTAAGGGCGGCGCAGCGGGCGATGAGCCCGTCTGTTCCCTCGACGGCCTCGACCCCAAGCACGATGCCGTTATGGACGATGGCCGCCTGACCGACATCGAGCGCACCGATGGCACGGGCAATGCGTGCGCCAGTCTCGATATCGCTTTGGGCGCGCTTATCGGGGTAGATGCTGCCGACCATCCCTTCGGGCGCCAATAATTCGTGCACGATCTCCTCAGCTCCGGTGACGCGGAATCCTTCCTCTTCCAAGAACGCGACGATACTGCTGAGTAGCTCGTTATCGCCGCTGAGAAGCTGGGCGCTGATGCGTGCAAGCAGCTTCGCCCCCTTCATATCGGGGCGGATGGAAGAGATTTTTGGGCGGGTCACGCGGCCTGCCATTACAATTTCCGTGACATTGTTTTTGTGCAAAATATCGAGGGCTTTGCCGATTGCGCCGAAACGGATCCATGCGTGGTGCTCACCGGCGGCGGCAACGGTCGCCTCATCGGCAGTGTCCTGCAACGCGAGAACGAAGAACGGACGCCCTGTTTCGTGGCAGGCCTGAATCAGGACACGTGGCAGCTCTCCGCCGCCTGCAATAATGCCCAAACTCGGCAATGCTACCGCCGTTTTTGCGACCGCATTCATGCCGCTTCCCGAGAATGCTTCTCGGCCGTCGGGGTGCAGAACGAGCGCGAGGAATCGCTGGTGACGAAATCAAGCACGGCTTGTGCTTCCGGGGGTAGGGCGCTTGCCGAAATCGCGGCAGCGCGCTCGGCAAAGGTGCCTTCACCGAAGAAGAGTTTTTTATACATATCACGCAAGGCGCTGATCTGCTCGCGCGAGACGTTGCGGCGCTTCAGGCCGACAAGGTTGAGCCCTTCGAGCGAAGCGCGTTCACCCACGACCATGCCGTAGGGAATGAGATCCTTGGCGACACCGCACATGCCGCCCACGAAGGAATAAGCGCCCAAGCGCACGAACTGGTGAATGGCCGCCAAGCCGCCGATGATGACACCGTCATGCACGGTGACATGGCCAGCCAGCGTGGCATTGTTGGCAAGGATGACCTGATTGCCGACGATACAATCATGCGCCACGTGCGACGCAGTCATGAACAGGCAATCGTCGCCGACGCGGGTGATGAGGCCGCCGCCTTCGGTGCCGGGGTTCATGGTGACATGCTCGCGGATGACGTTGCGCTTACCGACGATAAGCTGGGACGCTTCACCCTTGAATTTTTTGTCCTGTGGGCGCAGGCCGATGGAAGCGAACGGGAATATCTCCGTTTCCTCGCCGATATGGGTCGTGCCGCCGACGACGACGTGGCTGAGAAGTTGTACGCGGTCGCCCAGCGAGACGTCCTCACCGACGATACAGTAGGGGCCGATCGAAACATCCGTGCCGAGTTTTGCGCGCGGATCGACAATGGCGGTAGGGTGTATGTTCGTGCTCATTATGCGCCCTTTTCATCCATGATCATGGCAGTGTAGACGGCATCGGCGACCTTCACGCCATCCACCTTAGCGACACCGGAGAAGCGCCACACATTGCCACGGCTTTTTTGTGCTTCGCAGTGGATGTGCAGTACATCTCCGGGAACCACGGGTTTACGGAATTTCGAGCCCTCCACCGACATGAAATAGACGACCTTACCGTGTGCCGTACCGCCCAGCGTGTGCATCACCAATACTGCCGAAGTCTGCGCCATGGCCTCGACGATGAGGACGCCCGGCATCACCGGATGGCTGGGGAAATGTCCTTGGAAGAACGGCTCGTTACACGTGACGTTCTTGATGCCGACGATGGATTGCGCCGGCACGATGTTGACGACCCGATCGATCATCAGGAATGGATAGCGGTGAGGGATCAGCGACTGAATGCCCATGACATCATAGGATTTAAGATCGGGATTGATGGAGAATACTTCACTCATACGGAGCCTCGTTTCGATTTGGTGAGACGGGAAATAGCGATGGTCTGGCGGTGCCAATCGACCACGGGAATAGCAGGCGCACCACCATAGGAACTGCCATTGGGAATATCGTTCATCACGCCGGATTTGGCAGCGATTTTAACACCCGCACCGATCTTCAAGTGGCCGGCGATGCCTGTCTGTCCGCCGATGACGGTGCCGTCGCCGATGCGGGTGGAGCCGGAGATGCCGCACTGGGCGACGATGATCGCCCGCCGACCGATCTGAACGTTATGGCCGATCTGGACGAGGTTGTCGATCTTGGTGCCGTCGCCGATGGCGGTGTCGGGGCCGGTGCCGCGATCGATCGTCGTGCCGGAGCCGATCTCGACATCATTACCGATCATCACACGGCCGAGCTGAGGCACCTTGACATGCCCTTCGCGGCCAAGCGCGAATCCAAAACCATCTTGGCCGATATGCACCCCGCGATGGATGATCACGCGGTCGCCGATCATGCTGTGCGAGATGGTGCTGACAGGCCCGATATCGCAATCGTTGCCGATGACGACATGGTCGCTGACCACCGTATTCGCACCGATGGAGCTGTAATCACCGATCGTGACACCGGCACCGATCACTGCGCCATGGCCGATGGCAACGCCTTTGCCAAGCGCGGCGCTGGGGTCGATATGCGCGGTCGGCGCGATTGCCGCAGTGGGGCGCGATTGCGGATAAAACTGCTGTGCCGCCAGCGCATAGCAACGGTAGGGGTCCTCGGTGATGAGGGCGACCATCGTGGCTGGTGCCATGCTCGCGTATTTCGGCCGCAGGAAGCATGCACCGGCGGCAGACGCAGTGAACTGTTCCAGATATTTCGGATTGTCGAAAAAGCTGATGTCCTGAGCCGTCGCCCGATCCAGTGGCACAACGTCCTGCATCACCCGTTCGGCATCCGCCGTATCCGGTAACGACAACCCGACGGTCGTGGCGATATGCCCAACCGTGAACGGACCGTGATTACGAAAGAAACGACGATCGACCATGAGGGTGAACGCGGGGTGTGCCTAGAATTTAACGGTAACGGTCGGCAGCTTAGCATCGAGACGCTTCAGCACTTCGTCCGTTACGTCAAGCGCAGGCTCGGCATACAGCACCTGAGCCGAGGACACGACCATTTCCATTTTCTTTTCCGCCGCTACTTGCTTCACGATATCGAGCACGTTCTTTTGGATGTCATCGAGTGCGCCGGCGAAGGATTTATCGAGTGCGGCCTTTTTGGCTTGAACGGCGCGCTGTTCGCCAGCGGCTTTCTCACGGAAATCCTTTACTTTCTTGTCGAAAGCGGCCTTATCGGTGGAGTCTTTCTGCTTCACCAGCGATTGATCCTCGCCGAGCAAGGCTTTTTCCTTGGCGTCCAGCTCTGCTTGGAAGGATTTTTGTTTCGCCTGCAACTGCGTACGAACGGAAACAGCGGCCTTCGAGTCACGCATGATCTTTGCGATATTGACCGTGCCGACAGAAGTTTCAGCGTGGGCAGCGCCCGCCAACAAGGTGAGCGATGCCAAAGCGGTAATGAGTAATTTTTTCATAACGATAAGCCCTAATGGAAGTGAAACTAAAAAGCGTCGGCAATCTGCATCATTTTAAGTGGCCTGTCCAGTAACACGTGGCCGGAATATGGAAACATTTTGAAATAGATGGTGAGGTTTCCCGCCTAGAAGCGCGTGCCGAAATTGAAGCGTATCAGTTCGGTCTCGTCGAAGTCCTCTTTTAGGAAGGCACGGGCGAAATCCAGCCGGATCGGGCCGAATGGCGATGCCCAAGCCACCCCAAAGCCCGCGGAGGCGCGGAGGCTGTTTTTGTCGTTAATTCCTGCGCCAGAATCGTCCAAACCCCATAAACTTCCCGCATCGACAAAGGTCGCGCCGGAAACGCCGAGATCATCGGGAAGTCCAAGCGGGAAGCGCAGTTCCGCGGTGCCGGCATAGTAGTTGTTGCCACCCAGCGCATCCGCAGTCGCAACATCACGTGGGCCAAGGCCGGCATTCGCAAAGCCTCGGATTTCCTTGCCACCGATGAAGAAGCGCTGGTTGATCGGCACATCCTTGCCGATACCGACGATGCTGCCCGCTGAACCGCTGTTCACCAAGGTCCATTTCTTGGCGACCGGTATGTAATATTCCCCCTGCAGCTCATGACGAAGGAACTGGTTATCGCCGCCTAAGCCAGCGACATCTTGGTTCAGCCGCAGGAAATAGCCGCTGGTGGGGCTGAATTTATTGTCGCGATAATCGTACAGGAACGATTGCCCGATCATCGAGACGTTGCTCTTGCCCTCTTGCTTCTTGATGAAGAGCGAGGCATTGCTATCAACATTGCTGATCTGGCTTTGCTCGAAGGTGTAGCGGATCTGATGTTTCAGATGTTCGCTTAAGTTATAGCCGGTGCGCAGGACAACGCCGAGCGATTCGCGGTCGAACGACGAATTATCCTGATAATCCTGCCGTGTTTTATACAGATCGAAGCCCGCTTCTAGCTCGCGACCAAGGAAATAGGGCTCGGTGAAGCCAAGGTCGTATTGCTGACGCTTGCCGCCCACTTGCACTTTGGTGCGCAGATCCTGACCGTGGCCGAGGAAGTTGCGTTCGCGGATGCCAAAATCAGCGATTGGCCCGTCGGAGGTTGACAATCCGGCACCGAAGCTGATCTCGCCGGTTGATTTCTCTTTCACCTCCACATCCAGCTGGCTGCGATCCTCGGTGCTGCCTGGCTTGCGGTCGACGGTCACCTTCTCGAAGTAGCCAAGGTTGTTAAGGCGCTGTTCGGTACGCTTCAATTTGCTAGCGGAATAGGCATCCCCCTCCGAGAGCTTGAATTCGCGGCGGATGACTTCGTCCAGTGTACGCAGGTTGCCGAAAATGTTGATACGCTCGACATAGACCTTCGGGCCTTCCTCGATATTGTAGGTAAGGTCGATGATCTTTTCCTTGCCGGCGCGGCGCTTGATATCGGGATTGATGGAAACGAACGCAAAGCCGGCATCACCCAGCTTATCCGTCATCTGGGTGACGCTGCTTTCGATTTCGCTGGCGTTGTAAAGATCGCCGCTGGCGGTGGTGATGGTCGCGCTCAGGTCCGGCGTGCGGCTGCTGGGCAGTTTGGTCACCACATCAACATTGCCAAGGCGGTAAGGCTCACCCTCTTCGATGGTGAAGGTGAGGTAGAATGCATCGCGCTGCGGCGATAATTCAGCGATGGCGGACTTGACCTTGAAATCGGCATAGCCGTTCTCGTAGTAGAACTTGCGCAGTAGCTCTTGGTCGTATTGCAAGCGGTCGGGGTCGTATTTGTCGGAATCGGAAAGGAACTGGTACCAACGCTCCTGCGAGGAGTTGATGATCTTCTCGAGCGTGCTTGAGGCATAATTCTCGTTGCCGATGAACGATACTTTCTCGATCAGTGCCTTGGGGCCTTCGGTAATGGCGTAAATGAGATTCACACGGTTTTGTTCAAGCTGAACGATCTGCGGGGTTATTTCCGCCGAGTAGCGGCCATTGCGCCGATAGACATCGAGCAGGCGCTTAAGGTCGTTTTGTACCTTGGTGCGGGTGTATATGGAGCGGGCCCTGAGCGTGATCTCTTTTTCGAGGTCCTCCTTATCGACCTGCGTGTTGCCCTCGAAGATGACCTCGTTGACGCTGGGATTCTCGACCACCTGAACGGTCAGCACGCCGGCATTCTGCGCGACGCTGATATCGGCGAAAAATCCGGTCTCGTAAAGTTTCTTGAGGCCGATATCGAGGTCATAGCTCGATGGGGCGGTGCCGGTGGTGATGCCGAGATAGGTCTTTACCGCGTCCGCCTCGATACGCTGGTTGCCTTCGATGCGGATCTCGCGCACCGTTTCCCCTGTCTGCGCAACGGCAGGCAATGCACCGGCATAGCACAGCAAAAGCAGCAGTAATAATCGGGCAACGTAATACATGTTCTCTCACTAGCGATAAAAAGCCCCGCTAAGCAAGTCATTTTCATGAATTAGTCAGAATCAAATCAGGGAATTATGAGAAGAATATCTTGCGGGCATCATTAAAGAGGGTGAACGCCATCAGCGCGATGATGAGGGAGAATCCCACGCGGTAGCTGTATTCCTGATAGCGCTCGGAAACGGGGCGGCCGCGGATGGCCTCAAGCGCATAGAACACGAGATGCCCGCCATCGAGCATGGGCAGCGGGAAAAGATTCACCAGCCCGATACCGGCCGACAGCATGGCAATGAACCACAAAAGCGTCAGCGCCGTATCGCGCGAGGAGTCGCCCTGCTGGGTGATATCGCCCGAAAGTTTGGCAATGCCGAGCGTGCCGGTGAGGTTGCGCACGCTGCGATCGCCGACGATGATCTGCCCCAATGCCTTCAGGTTGGCTGCGCAGAGGCTGTAGGTCTTTTCCGTCGCGAGCCAAATAGCCGGCAGCAATGTCACGTCCTTACGGGTCACTTTCTGGCTGCGGATGCCGATGAGCGGGCGTTTCTCGATATTGCCGGTGATGTCCTTCTCGGCATAGGCGATGGGGGTGATGGCGAGGGTGATGGTCTTGCTGTTGCGCTGTACCGTAAGCTGCACCGGCGTGTAAAGGTTGGTCATCAAGGTTTCGGGAATATCGTTGAAGCTGCGCATGGCCTTACCATCGATGGTAAGGATGCGGTCGCCCGCCTTTAGGCCGGCGCTGGCGGCAGGGGTGTTGGGCATCACTTCGCCCACCACTGGTTCACTGGAAGTGATGCCGACCGTGAAGATGAAATAGGTGAAGATCGCGATGGTCAGCAAAAAATTGGCCAGCGGCCCCGCTGCCACGATCAGGCTTTTTGCCCACAGCGGCTGATGATGTAGGCTTTGCTTACGTTGTTGGGCGGCCATCGCGCTAAGGGCGGCCATATCCGGCGTGCTGGCGGCAGAGGCATCGCCATACATCTTCACGTAGCCGCCCAACGGAAAGAGAGCGATCTTCCAACGAGTGCCGTGGCGGTCGGTGCGCCCGATGATCTCGCGACCGAAACCGATCGAGAAGGTCTCGATCTTCACCCCGCACCACCGCGCGACGATGAAGTGGCCGTATTCATGTACGAATACGATGATGCTGATGATGAGGGCGAACGACCACGCATAATGCAAGAGATGCTCTATGAATTGCATGCCAGTATCCCTAAGGTGTTGCGCCGCGCTTGCGCATCGAGGGTGACGACATCCTCGATCGAGTGCATGGGCGTCGTTTCGATCCTCTCCAACACTTGCGTCACGGTGCTGGCGATGGCGGTGAAGGCAATGCGATTGGCCAGAAATTCCGCCACTGCTACTTCATTGCTGGCACTGAGCGCCACCAAATGCGCTTCACCGGCCGACAGTGCCTGCCGCGCCAAATTAAGCGCAGGAAAGCGCGCTGCCTCGAGCGGCTCGAACCCTAACGTTCCTATATCGCCAAGGTTCAGGCGTGGCGTATCGACATGCATACGTTCCGGCCAGCTGAGCGTGTAGGCAATGGGAATGGCCATATCGGGCATGCCCAGTTGGGCAAGCACCGAGCCGTCGGCATAATGCACCAGCGAATGGATCACCGATTGCGGGTGGATGAGCACGTCGATCTGCGAGGCGGGCATGGAAAACAAATAATGTGCCTCGATCAGCTCCAGCCCTTTGTTCATCATCGTTGCCGAATCGACGGATATTTTGGCACCCATGCTCCAGCGCGGGTGGTTGACTGCTTGTGCCGGCGTGATGCTTGCCAGCTCAGCAAGTGGGGTGCGCAGCAACGGCCCGCCGGATGCGGTGAGGGTTATTTTCTCCACCTGCGCGCGGTGCTGCGTCGCCAGAACTTGGAAAATGGCGTTATGCTCGGAATCGATGGGCAGGAGCACCGTGCCATGGGTAGCGCAGGCCTGCATCACCAAGTGGCCGGCGCACACAAGGGCTTCCTTATTGGCAAGCGCCACGCATGTCCCTTGCTCGATCGCGCGCATGGTGGGCAGCAAGCCAGCCGCACCGACAATGGCCGCGATGCTGATATCCGCCGGTACGCACGCGGCGTCCTCGATGCCTTTGGCGCCAGCGAACACACCGATACCAAGCGGCTGCAATGCGTCGCGGACGGTGGCGTAATGCGCTTCGTTGCCGATAGCGACCACCGTGGGGCGCCATTGTTTGGCAAGGGCGATCAGTTTGGGGGCATTGTCCTGTGCGGTGAGGGCAACGATGCGGTAGCGCTCAGGGTGCTGCGCAATGACGCGCAGCGCGCTATCGCCGATCGAGCCGGTGGCACCAAGGATGCTGACGCGGCGTGGCGCATCGGCGCTGGAGAGGTGTAAGGCGTGGTTCATGGCGTGAAATTACTGCATGCTTCAATGAATGTATAGCGTGATGGCAGCGACAATGACGCATGGCAACAACGCATCGACCCGATCGAACAGGCCACCATGACCGGGAATGAGTGTGCCGCTATCTTTCACACCGGCGCGGCGCTTGAGCGCGGACTCGAACAGGTCGCCCCCGAGGCCAAGGATGGCAAGCAATGCACCCCATGCGGCGTGGGAAAGGGGGGCGATATTACCAAGCACTGAGGCGACATAGGCGCTTGCAAGTATCGCGGCCACGAAGCCCTCCCAGCTTTTGCCGGGGCTGATACTGGGTGCGATTTTATGCCGACCAAAGCGTCTGCCGACGAGATAGGCGGCGATATCGCCTGTCCACACAATCACAAATACCGCAAGCAAAATAGCCATATGCTCATAGCGTAAATAAATCAGGCTTACACAGGCGGCGCCAATATATACCACGCCTAGCGGTAGAAAAAGTGGGTGACGATGACGGGTGAGGGCGCGCCATTCTTTGAGAAGTATGAGGGCAGCAATCGCACATAAAAGCGCGAAACTTTCAGCACTCCACCAAAAAATAACCAGCGTGGCGCTGGCGAGAATAATGGCACTGATGATGCGTGTCTGTAATTCAGATAGTGAAGGCATCAGCCCTCCTTGCGTTGACCGAAACGCCGTTCGCGACGTGAGTAATCCTCGATGGCAGCGTCGAGATCCGCCGGTCGGAAATCCGGCCAGAGGGTGTCGGTGAAATACAGTTCCGTATAGGCCGATTGCCACAGCAGGAAATTGCTGATGCGTTTATCCCCGCCGGTGCGGATGAGCAAATCAGGGTCGGGCGCATCATGCGTGTGCAGGTGCTTGGCGACGAGCGCCTCATCGATCGTCTCGGGCGAGAGTTCGCCTTGCGCGACCTTGACGGCCAAGCGCCGCATGGCCGTGGTCAGCTCCTGCCGGCCACCGTAGGAGATGGCCATCGCGACGGTAAGGCCGGTGTTATGTTGGGTCAGCACGCTCACTTCCTCGAGGTCGCGGCGGATATCCGGCGCCAAGATATCCTTCTCGCCGATGAAGCGGATGCGCACGTTGTTCTCGTGTAAGGTCGGGGCTTCACGCTTCACGTAATGCCGCAGCAGGTTCATCAGATCCTCGACCTCATCGGCCGGGCGTTTCCAGTTCTCGATCGAGAAAGCGTAGAGCGTGAGATAGCGGATGAACGGGCGGGTGCGGCAGCTTTCAAGCAAGGCGCGCAATGCTTCGCCGCCTTGGTTATGGCCGCGCACACGGCTGACGCCGCGCTGTTCCGCCCAGCGGCCGTTACCGTCCATGATGATGGCAACATGCTGCGGCAATGCCGTATCGCTCGAGGTGGGGCGCGCCTGCATGGCCAGTGGCATGGTACCTACACGCTCATGATGTCTTTTTCTTTGGCCGCGAGCATCTCGTCGATCTTTTTGACGAAATCATCGGTCAGCTTCTGGATCTTGTCCGACTGGGTGCGCTGTTCGTCCTCGGAAATTTTCTTATCCTTTTCCTGTTTCTTCAGGTCGTCCATCCCATCGCGGCGGACGTTACGCACCGCCACTTTCGCGGCTTCCGAATATTTATGGGCAATCTTTGCCATTTCCTTGCGGCGATCTTCCGACGGGGCAGGAATCGGCACGCGGATGGTCTGGCCGTCGACCGCTGGGTTTAGCCCCATATCCGATTCGCGGATGGCTTTCTCAACGGCCTTCACCATCGATTTATCCCACACCGAAACGACCAAAAGCCGCGCTTCCGGTGCGGTGACATTGCCCACTTGGTTCATCGGCAACATGCTGCCATAAGCCTCGACCTGCACGGTATCGAGCAGGTTGGTGGAAGCGCGCCCCGTGCGCAAGCTGCCGAATTCTTTTTGCAAGGTGGCAATCGCGCCGTCCATGCGTTTGGTGAGTTCATTGAACATCGGTTCTCTCCGTTATTTGGGGTCCATAATCGTGGTGCATTTTCCCGTGCCGCAAATCACATCTGCAAAGCCGCCAGCATCGCTGATGGAAAAGACAAGGATGGGAATGTTGTTCTCGCGGGCGAGGGAAATCGCCGCCGCGTCCATGACCTTCAGATCCTTGGCGAGCACTTCGTGATAGGTGAGGTGCTCATAACGCGTGGCGTTCTTATCTTTCTTCGGGTCGGCGCTATAAACGCCGTCCACCTGCGTTCCTTTGAGTAATGCGTCGCAGCCCATTTCGCTGGCGCGCAGGGCAGCAGTGGTATCGGTCGTGAAGTAGGGGCTGCCGATGCCGCCGGCGAAAATCACCACGCGGCCGCGCTCAAGGTGGCGAATGGCGCGGCGGCGAATATACGGTTCGCAAATTTGATCCATCTCGATTGCGCTCATCACGCGCGTCTCGATGCCGGTCTGGTCGAGGATGTTCTGGATAGCAAGGGCGTTCAGGATGGTCGCGAGCATGCCCATATAATCGGCGCTGCTGCGCTCCATGCCTTGCGCCGCACCGGAAATGCCACGGAAGATGTTGCCGCCGCCGACCACCACACACACCTGCACGCCCATATCGGCGACTTGTTTGATATCGATCGCGATGCGTTGGATGGTCTTGAGGTCTTGGCCGTAGCCCTTATCGCCCATCAGCGCTTCACCGGATACTTTGATGAGCACGCGCTGATATTTCGGGGCAGGGGCTTGGTGGGTCAATGGGCTGGTGGTCATAGGGCACTCCGTGAACGGCCCTAGAACTACTGCGCTGGCACCAAATTACAAGGAGAATTTAATATCTTATCCACGCGCCTTCGCAAGGCTCGGGCGGGCGCTCATTTACCGACGACCCAACTTTTCGCAAGGTTGTTGAGTTCATCGAGCACTTCGTTCAACTCGAAGCCGCGGGCAGTGAAGCTGTAGGTGACTTTGGGCGGGATCGTCGCCTCCTGATGGCGATTCAGGATGCCCGCATCCTCCAGCATGCGCAGGCGCTCGGTCAGCATTTTGGCGGAAATGGTGGGTAATTGCTTTTTGATCTGGCCGAAGCGCATCGGGCCATGAGTGTGGATGAGCCACAGCACATAACTCGTCCACGGCCCGCCCAGCAACGAAAGCAGCCCATGCAGCGGGCAACGCATGGGGCTATAATCGCGGATATCTTTCAAGCGCGGTTTGGTGGCGGCGCGTGGCATGCAAACCTCATGGTTACTATTACTAAACTACTAACTTTAAGGTACCTACTTGCTTTTCGTAAGTAAAGCGGTAAATGTAACCACACTAGCTTTCCAATACCACGAACCACTCACATAACGAGGAACCCATGAAACTTTATTATTCGCCTGCCGCATGCTCTCTTTCACCGCATATCTTGGCGCACGAGGCCGGCATCACGCTGGATTTGGTCAAGGTCGATCTGGCCACTAAAAAAACGCAATCGGGCGATGATTTCAACGCCATCGTGCGTAAGGGGTATGTGCCTGCACTGCAGCTCGATAACGGCGAGATCATCACCGAGGGCGTTGCGATCGACCTGTATTTGAGCAACCTGAAGCCGGAAAAGAAATTGATGCCCGCCCAAGCGAGCGCGGATTTCCTGAAATTCCTCGAGGTGATGGTCTTCATCAGCACCGAGCTGCACAAGGGCATCGGCGGTCTTTTCGCACCGCTGCCGGACGAGGCGAAGGACATGATCCGCAAGAAATTGCGCGCCCGCCTGAGCTTTGTTGCGCAGGAATTGAAGGGCAAGGAATACCTGTTCAACAACCAGTTCAGTGCGGCGGATGCCTACCTGTTCACGGTCCTCAACTGGGCGCCGATGGTGAAGCTGGACTTGAGCGAGTGGAAAGAACTCGGCGAGTTCCAAGAGCGTCTGGCGAAACGTCCCAGCGTTCAGGCCGCACTGAAATCCGAAGGCTTGCTCGATAAAAAAGCGGCGTAAGTCCTTCGTGCAAGCAATGAAGAGGTCGGGGGTCGCTACCTCCGACCTTTTTATTTGGCGGCGGGCTTAAGCTCGAGGTCGAGACTGCTCGGCTCATATTCGTAGCCGGCGCCGGTGCTCGCACCGACCAGTGTCGGTAAGCCCAGTAGCAGGATATTGCCGTAAGCGCGGCCGCGCGTCTTGGCTTTAAGGCTCGTTCTGGCTGAACGGCCGTCCGGCAGTTTGCATAGCACATCGAGCGGCTCGAACGCGCGCGGCACCGTCACCGTATCAGGGGTGGTGGCAATTTCCCACATGCCCGCGCTATTGCTGATGGTGCAGGAAGCACCGGCCGGCTGCGTGGTGATGTCGATGGCTTGTTCGGAATCGGCCGTGATGCTGGCACACGCACTCAGCGACACCAATAACAAGCCCCATACGCATATCTGTTTCATCGCCGTAGCATAGCGAAAAAGAAAAGGGTCAGCAATCACTTGCTGACCCCTTTGTTATGGTAATGCGAGCAGGGCGAGCCAGCCATGAGCCAGCGAAGCTGCGTGCAGCGTTGATTAGGAAATCAACGCATAGCACATCCCTTACTTACGCAACGCCCGATACTTTGGCGACCTCGGCAGCGAAATCGTCCGCCGCTTTCTCGATGCCTTCACCCAGTGCAAAGCGAACATACGCCTTGAGGGTCACCGGCGCACCGACATCGGTTGAGGCGTTCGACAGCACGTCGCTGATTTTCGATTTGCCATCGATGACATAGGTTTGCTCACCAAGAACTGCTTCACGGATGGTCTCGTTGAAGTAGATATCCGCAAGGCGTGCTTTGCTTGCAGCATCATCGCCGTAGGAGCGTACTTTCTTGATCATGAAGGCAACTTCCTCGAAGAAGACGTTGAGAAGTTTCTGGGTCTTCTCGGCATCCTGCTTGTCCTGACGGTCCTCGCTTGCCGACTTGGTCGCCACATCGTCGATCAGCGAATCGAGGTTCGCGGCGCGTTGGTTGAATTCCTTCAGTTTCGGCTCGAAGGTCTTCTCGGAGAAGTTACGCTCCTTGCCAGTGAACTTATCCTTGTATTTCTGCATCGAGGCTTCAAAAGCGACGAACTCGTTGAAGAGTTTCTCGGCTTTCGTTTTCGATACATCGAGCTCTTTGGCTTTCGCATCCGCCGGAACGGCATCGAGCGTCATGTATTGCGGGTTGCTTGCCGCGATATGCATGGCAAGTTGTTTGCCCAACTGCTCAAGCTTCGTTGCATCGCCGGTCGATTCCAGCGCAACAAGTACGCCGATTTTACCGAGGCCAGCCTTGACAGCGCCGTGCACGTAGGTAGTGACCACACCTTGCTTGACGCTCAAGGTCGCCACGCGGCGCAGGTTCATGTTCTCGCCGATGGTGGCGATGGCATCCGTGATGGCATCGGCCACACTTTTGTTGGTGGCGCTCATTTTCTGCGCTTTCAACGCTTCGATATCGGTACCCGAAGCAAGTGCTTCGTTCGCGATTTCATGGGCGAGGATTTGGAACTGATCGTTGCGCGCAACGAAATCGGTTTCGGAATTCACTTCGACCATGGCAGCGCTGGTGCCGTTGCTAGCGACAGCGATCAGGCCCTCAGCAGCCACGCGGCCGGATTTCTTAGCAGCTTGCGACAGGCCTTTTTTACGCAGCCAATCGATGGCGGCGTCCATGTCGCCCTTGTTCTCATCGAGGGCGCGTTTGCAATCCATCATGCCAGCGCCGGAACGCTCGCGGAGTTCTTTTACCAATTGTGCGGACATTATATGCTCCTAGTCGTAATGAAATTCAAAGATCGGGTGGGGCGCAGTCCAAGAGGCAAGCGCGCGTGGCACTTGCCCCTTGGGATGACTGCGTGGGTCGAGCGCTAAGCGCTTTTCTTGGCAGGCTTCTTCGCTTTGGGAGCTTCCGCTTGTTCAGCGGCAGGCGCTTCGAAAGGCACTTCGGTGGCCTTTTTCTTAGCGGCTTTTTTAGCTTCCTCGGCGAAGGCTTCTTTCTTGGTGCTGCTCGAAGGCGCGGCTTTCGCTGCGGGCTTCTTGCCGGCTGGCTTACGCGACGTATCGCGGGTCAGCTTTTCTTGCTCCTGACGCGGGGTCAGGCCTTCAGTCGCTTCCATTTCGCTAGGCGATTCGGCCGCACCGAAATCGGTGTCCTTCACGCTCAGGTTCTCTTTGAGGCCGGAAAGCGCCGCGTCCGAGATGAGCTTGCAATACAGCTTGATCGCACGGGTGGCGTCGTCGTTACCGGGGATCGGGAAATCGATGCCGTCGACCGAGCAGTTGGTGTCGATGATGGCAACGATCGGGATACCGAGCTTCTGGGCTTCCTTCACCGCAAGTTCTTCACGGTTGGTGTCGATGATGAACAGCAGGTCCGGCTTGCCGCCCATATCACGGATGCCGCCGAGCGAACGCTCGAGTTTGTCGCGGTTGCGCTGGGTGTTGAGGGTCTCTTTCTTGGTGAGGCCCGAATGCGGATCGGCCAGCAGTTCTTCGTATTTGCGCAGTTGGCGGATGGAATTTTGAATGGTCGACCAGTTGGTCAGCATGCCGCCCAGCCAACGGTTATCGACATAGTATTGACCGCAGCGTTTTGCCGATTCAGCGATCGTTTCCGACGCTTGGCGCTTGGTGCCGACGAACAGGATACGGCCGTTTTTAGCGACCGTAGCGCGTACCGCAGAAAGGGCGCGGTGCAGCATGGGAACGGTCTGTTGCAGGTCGATGATGTGGATGTCGTTGCGGGTGCCATAGATGAATGGCGCCATGCGCGGGTTCCAACGTTTAGTTTTGTGGCCGAAATGAACGCCAGCTTCAATCAGCTCGCTCATGGAAAAGGCAGGAAGTGCCGACATGATAGTAACTCCTTAAGTCCGGTTAATCCTCCGTAAGCGATGGCCATTGCTGGCACCGGCGGGTAACTGGGAACTCCCCAGCAGCCCTGACACTTACGTGTGTATCCCCACACGCACCATGCGTTGCGGGGTGCGGCTTGTTAGCGCAATCGGGGTGGCTACGCAAGCATTATCTTCATAAAATGGCGGTTATTGGTGGGGCTGGGCGCGGGGTTGCCGCAATGCAGCGTCATCAAATCTTCACAAATCTCCGCGTTAAATAAGCCGCACAACCTGATACATAGCGCCGTTGGAATACACCAATCAACCCTAGGCACTGATGCAGGCACCCGCACATCCGATCACGACCTATCGCGCCAGCTCCATCCACGGCGCGTTGCGCAGCGTCGACTTCTCGACCATCCACGGCCAGCACTATAGCTTCGTTCAGATTCAGGACGCAAACCGCCTCGAATTCTTCAGGCGTCTGTTGCAATCGCCAGCCTTGAATCAATCGCTTGTCGCCATCACCCATGTTGGCGGCCACCCAATGCTCATCACCCGTGGCGATGTGGCGCCACGCGTGGTGCTCGATGCGTTGGCGGCACAAGGCGAATCCCTCGAATTGGCGGTGGACGCCAAATCCTTCGATGCGTGGAAGACCCGCAGCATCCTTGGCTTCGGCGGCCAAATACTACAGCTTGCATCCTCGTTCATGCGTCCGCCCATCGCCGGCATCGGCAAGCGCCTCGATAGCAGTCTTTTCGTATTCGCTGCCGCCAACCTTCTCGCCAATACCATCAACCTGAAATACGACCATGGCGAACAGGTCGACGACAAACACCAGCTGCGCTATCTCAAACAAAAAGTGAATCGCGAGCTTTCACCCCACTTAAGCGACGGCGAGGCCCCGATCGATATTGATGAGCGCCGGCAAGCCCTGCGCCCGCACGAGGAGCCTCACGACAAGCTGGATGGTGCCAAGAATTTCCTGCGGCGGCATTCGGTGGCGATCGGCGAGTTGGGCTTGCGCTATTTCGGCGCGATCGCGCTGGCATTTCCCGCACGCTACTGGAAAGCGGCGGTGGTGAATCGCCGCTTTCCGGCGATGGATCCTTCGCCATTGCGTGTCTATACGGGGCTTAGCAGCATCGTCGGCAAAACGGTGGCGCTCACCTCCAAGATCCCCGATCCCTACAATCCCAAACCCCACACATGGGTCGACCAGTTCCGAGAGAAGGCAAGCTTTCTCACCGGAGGCCTCATCGAGGTGACCTCCTTCGCCGTGCTTGCCTACGATGCGTTCACCCGCAAAAACGGCTTGTTGATCGGCGGCAAGGTGCGCCGCGACTGGTTGGGCGGCATCGGCGCCAACATGTTCACCCTTGGCTACATCGTACGTTCATGGGCGAAATTCGGTGAACGCACCGTCAACATGGATGAGCTATGCGCCCATGTCAGCGATACCATCGCCAAGACTCCGCCGGAAAAAGTGCCCCAGCTATTGGCCAATACTGCAGCAAGCTTGGCCGAACATTTCAAGGACCGCCCGACGGCAGGTTTCGCAGCCATTTACACCCAATTGGCCAACGATTTTTCGTATTACCACCCCCCGCAGCTCGCTGAACAATCGTCAAAGGTTCAGGATATTTCCCATTTAAAATCAAAGGCATTGCATGCGGTTGCGCCGCGCCCTGCGCATCGCATTCAAGGCCATGCCGCGGCTGAGGGAATGGTCGCTGAAGGCCGCGCCGTTTCCCTATAAAATCCAGCCGTCATACGTGGCATTTCAGCCGCAATTTTGCCCAAACTGTCACAAAACCTTCACATGCAAGCAAGGGGGGCTGTGGTACTCTCTAAGGTGAGAAAAACCATGAGGTTACCTTGACGGAAAAAACGTCAGAGCCCAATAGCACTACCCCTTCCGTTTCAGGAAGCGTTCCGTCGCGCGCCGCGCGCAGTGCGCAGCCGTCCGTCGTCGAAGCCGTGCACGGCCACGAGGAAAAGAAAACGGCGCGGCAGGACAGCTCCTATCAGAATTATCTTTTTGGCAGTGCCGGCTCGACTGAAAATCCGGCATGGAGCGATAGCATCAAAGGGCGCGCCGCGATTCGTCTGGTATCACGCGGCATTGTCGGCGCGGCGTTCTTCACCATCGGCGGGCGCATGGCGCGCAACCAAATGGTGGGCTACACCCCAGAAAAATGGGATACATCCAAGCCGCTGCAATGGATCGCCAAAGGGTTCGACCTCACGCTGGGCAAGGGCATCGAAACGGCGGTGCGCGTCGTCGCCCGCACACGCCACACACCGCTTGAGGCCGCCCAGATCGCGCGGCAGGCCGTTACGTTCCGCCCGTCGCTTACGGTGCAGACCAACGGCATCAACGGCGCGATGATCCAAGGCCGCAGCTACGGTTCGGATATCGTGCACTTCACGTTCGACTTTGCGATGGCCTCCATCGGCGATGCGGGCACGCGCAACATCATTCAAGCGCTCGACCCGAACGTGAAAAAAGCATGGCTGGTGAACGATGCCGGCGACCCGGCCGCCCGCGGCGAGAAAAAGCATTTCTTGGCTGGTGAATGGGCGAAATCCGTTGCCAAGACCTCATGGCGCGTACTCTCGAAAAACCAAGGCGAGGATTGGGCAGCAGCGATCCCGTACGCGTTCCAGATGAAATTCCAACGCCAGTTCCTAAGCAACATCCACAAGAAACGTTTCGCTGGCCATGAGCTGGTATTCGATAATAGCTGGAACGGCGGCGCCTACCGCGTCAATCCGGCGGGCAAGGTGGTCGGTGATTATCAATTAGTCGGTGCGGTCGATCTGCATGCGCGCTTTGTCGGCTACAACTGGTACACGCTCATGTTCCGCGAGGGCTACGACACGGTCGGCAATGCCTTCAAAAAATGGAAAGAGGATGGCTTTGCCATCCATCCACACCTGCCGGAACATTTCAATCCGCTGACATCCGTGGTCGATGGCATCGGGCAATCGATGCGCTACGTGACCAAAAGCTTCATCAAGGCCAACATGTACATGAATCCCGCGGTCGTTCCGTTCTGGCTGTTCCGTGTGCCGCAAAGCAAATGGCGGGCAGGGACGGTAAACCCCGAAGCCGCCGAATCGCAACAGCTGATGAAAGCGAGCGTGACCGAGCCTTACAGCAAGGCGCATTACAGCGGCTACGAACAAAAAACGGCGCTCGACCGATTTGAGACCGGCTTCAGCAAGTTCCTCCACCCCATCGGGGAGTTCTGTTATAACCGTGGCACCAATGCTACCAACCTCAGTGATAAGCTCGCGGCCAAGGGCTGGTGGCCGAAGGGGCGTTGGTTCAACAACATCTCGAAAACACCGGGCTTGAACGAAATGCAAAGCCGCCATCATTTCGTGCGCGAATATGTCGACGCCTCGCTTTCCTACACCCCCTATATGTTCGCCAAGGCTGAAGCAGGCCTGCGGGTGGACGATAGCAAAGGCGACGGCAAACCGGGCGAAATGGATAAGGCCATCTACCGCTTCATGGATGATGTCGCGGCATTCAAACTGGGGTCGGTCGGTGGCGATCTGAAGCATATGTGGCGCTTGGGCACGAACTTCGAGCGCGAGGTGAACGCCCGCGAAGGCGCGGATGTGAAAACGCAGGAAATGGTCAAGAAGCATGCGCCGGTGACCACGGTCTATGCCAACAGCGTGCAGCGCCACGATCTGGTGAACCTGAATCACGATACACCGCGCGAGGAAAAATCCGAAACAGCCGATAACCGCTGGGTGGCGGCGCTGAATCGCGATATCAATCCGGCGCAACTGCATCCGGCGACAGCCACCCGTCATTAAAATCGTCTCCTCGGTTGAATGTTCGTTCCTGTCCGTGCTAGTGGTGGGGAATGACAGATACTTGGCCAACCATGATGCGCACACGATTCCTTATCCTAGGCTTGGCTTGCCTCATGGGCTTGGGCAGCACCGCGGCATCCGCCGCGCCGCAATGCGCACCCACCGCCCGCATCTCCGTCGAGAAATATCCGTCGGCCGAAAAGATACTTGGCGGTAATAATTTGGTGCAGCCGGCCGGCAAGGCACTGCCAGCGCAGGGCCAAGTGCTTATCCTCAACGGGGAAGTGGTGGATAGTAACTGCGCCCCCGTTTCCGAAGTGATCGTGGAGCTATGGCAGAACGACCCCTACGGTAAGTGGATATTGGCCGACCGCGCCGCGCTTGCTAGCGCCGAGCCGACCTTCGCCGGCGCAGGCCGCACCTATACCGACCTCGACGGCAAGTTCGCCTTCATCACGTTGTTTCCGGCACCGCTCACTAAACGCGCACCGTTCCTCAACCTCAAGGTCAAGGGGCAGGGCATCAAGAGCATTTCAACCGCGCTGTTTTTTAGCGACGATGCACGCAATGCCGAGGATAAGATCTATCAGAAGCTGAAGCCGCAAGCGCAGCAGGACGTGACCATCACCATGAGTGAAGATAGCGTCGGCAACCTCATCGGCACTGTGCGCATCGTGCTGAACGAGAAAGCGCCGTTTCGCACCTATTAGCCTCGCACATTATTTCGGCGCGATCATATCCTCGGGGCGCACCCAGGCATCGAACTGCTCGCTGGTGAGAAGCCCCAGTGCCATGGCGGCCGCCTTCAGCGTCGTGCCTTCGTGGTGAGCCTTCTTTGCAGCCTTGGCCGCGTTGTCATAGCCGATATGGGGGTTAAGCGCCGTCACCAACATCAGCGATTCGTTCAATAGCTGGTCGATGCGCGCGCGGTTGGCCTCGATGCCCACCACGCAATTATCCGCGAAGCTGGTGCAGGCATCCGCCAGCAGGCGAATGGATTGCAGCACATTATAGATGATGACAGGCTTGAACACGTTCAACTCGAAATGGCCGTTGCTGCCCGCGATCGTGACCGTGGTGTGGTTACCCATCACTTGCGCGGCGACCATGGTCATCGCTTCGCTTTGCGTCGGGTTCACCTTACCGGGCATGATGGAGCTTCCCGGCTCATTCTCCGGCAGCGAAAGCTCGCCCAAGCCGCAGCGCGGGCCGCTGCCCAGCAGTCGGATATCGTTGGCGATCTTCATCAGCGAGACCGCGATGACATTCAAGACACCGCTGAGGTCGACCAGTGCATCGTGGGCGGCAAGGGCGGCGAATTTGTTAGGTGCCGTCACGAATTTCATGCCGGTGATGGCGGCCACCTCGGCGGCGAATGCCTCGGCGAAGCCTTTTTTTGCGTTGAGGCCGGTGCCGACTGCCGTGCCGCCTTGCGCCAATTCCAGAATACTGCACAGCACACCCTTATCGCTCAAGCGCGCCAGGTTATCGTCGAGCATATGGACATAGCCCGAGAATTCCTGACCCAGCGTCAGCGGCGTGGCATCCATCATGTGGGTGCGGCCGATCTTGATGACGTCCTTGAACTCCTCCTGCTTTTTCGCCAGCGCATCGCGCAGGTGCTTTAGCGCAGGCGTGAGGCTATGCACCACCTCATAGGCCGCAGCGATATGCATGGCGGTGGGGAAGCTATCGTTACTGCTTTGCCCCATGTTCACGTGATCGTTGGGGTGGATGGGTTTTTTGCTGCCCATCACGCCGCCGAGCAGCTCGATCGCGCGGTTGGAGATAACCTCGTTGGCGTTCATGTTGGTCTGCGTGCCCGAACCCGTCTGCCAGACGACCAGCGGAAAATGCTCATCGAGTTTGCCGTCCATCACTTCGGTCGCCGCCTTTACGATGGCCTCGCCGTGGGTCTTGTCCAAGCCGGCGATGCGCATATTGACCACTGCTGCCGCCCGCTTAAGCACGCCAAGGGCGCGAATGAGTGGCTTGGGCATGGTCTCGCCACCGATCTTGAAGTTCATCAGGCTGCGGCTGGTCTGCGCGCCCCAGTATTTATCCGAAGGGACGGCGATCTCGCCGAACGAGTCGCTCTCCATACGCACTTGGGCGTTCATTTTCTGTGCTGCGGTCATCATGCTCTCCTTTGTCATGCCAGCAAACGCTGGCATCCGGTTCTTTTTTCAGTATGCTGGATACCAGCTTACGCTGGTATGACAAATTATTTTTATGGCGAATATGCAACCCCACTATTGGAACGACGCAAAAAAGCACCTAAGCGCTAATTGCCCCGCCATGAAGCAGCTTATTGCGCGTTACGAGGGCGAAACACTGCGTGCGCGCGGCGATGGATTTTACACGCTACTGCGTTCGATCGTCGGCCAGCAGATATCCGTCAAAGCTGCGGATGCTGTGTGGGCAAAGGTCGAAAAGGCCCTTACACCCCTGACACCTAAAAAACTGCTCGCCACCCCCGATGAAGCACTGCGTGCCTGCGGCCTTTCGGCATCCAAGGTTGCTTATGCCCGCAACGTTGCCGAATTCTATCGCACCCGCGGCGTGAAGGCCGACTATTGGAAGGACCATAGCGATGCCGACGTGCTGGCCGAACTCGTCGCCATCAAGGGTATCGGCAGCTGGACGGCGGAGATGTTCTTGATCTTCCATCTCATGCGCCCCGATGTGTTTCCGGTGAAGGATCTCGGGGTGCTGAAGGCCATCAACCTGCATTTACTGGAAGGCGATAAGCGACTGGCAAAGGATAAATGGCTGAAACCCAAGGAGTATGAGGCATTGGCCACGCGGTGGCAGCCCTACCGCACGGTGGCGACATGGTATCTGTGGCGCGCGCTCGACCCCGTGCCCGTTGCCTATTAAGATGCCGATTTTGATTGCTGAAGCCGCGCAGGGCGTTATGATGCGGTTGCATCAAACGACGAGGCCGGTAGGCCGATTAGGAATGCTATGATACCTCGCTATTCACGCCCCGAAATGGTTGCCCTGTGGCAGCCCGCCACCCGCTTTCAGATCTGGTTCGAGATCGAGGCCCACGCCGCGGATGCGATGGCCGAGCTTGACACCATCCCGAAGGATGCAGCAAAAGCCATTTGGGCGCGCGCACCCAAAGCCTACGATGAAAAAGCCGTGGCACGTATCGACGAGATCGAGCGCACCACCAAGCACGATGTCATCGCTTTCCTTACCTTCGTGACCGAAACCGTGGGCGAGGAAGCGCGCTTCCTGCACCAAGGCATGACCTCCTCCGACGTGCTCGATACGGCGCTTGCCGTACAGCTCACCCGCGCCAGCGACATGCTCATCGCGGGGCTGGATGCGGTGCTCGCCGCCCTCAAGGCGCGCGCGTTTGAAACCAAGGATATGGTCGTCATGGGGCGCAGCCACGGCATCCACGCCGAGCCGGTGACCATGGGCATCAAGTTCGCCCGCTTCTATGCCGAATTCGACCGCAACCGACTTCGCCTGCTGAATGCGAAGAAGGAAATTGCTACCTGTGCCATCTCCGGCGCGGTGGGCACCTTCGCCAATATCGACCCGCGGGTGGAACAGCACGTAGCGAAACAGATGGGGCTTACGGTCGAGCCGGTCTCGACCCAAGTCATCCCGCGTGATCGCCACGCCATGTATTTCGCCACGCTTGGGGTCATTGCATCCAGCATCGAGAATATCGCGACCGAAATTCGCCATATGCAGCGCACCGAAGTGCTCGAGGCCGAGGAGTTCTTCAGCAAAGGCCAAAAAGGCAGCAGCGCCATGCCGCATAAGCGCAATCCCGTGCTGAGCGAGAACCTCACGGGCTTGGCGCGCATCGTGCGCGGCTATGTCACCCCCGCGCTCGAGAATGTGGCGCTTTGGCATGAACGCGACATCTCGCACAGTTCGGTCGAGCGTATGATTGCACCGGACGCGACCGTCACGCTTGATTTTGCGCTGCATCGTTTGGCAGGGCTGATCGAAAAACTGGTCATTTACCCCGAGCGCGCGGAAGCGAACCTGAACAAACTCGGCGGGCTGATATTCAGCCAGCGGGTGCTGCTCGCACTCACCCAAAAGGGTATGAGCCGTGAAGCGGCGTATGAAGCGGTACAGCGCAACGCCATGAAAGTGTGGCTTGAAGGCGCCAATTTCCTACATGAATTGAAAGCCGATAACGATGTGGGCAAGCACCTAAGCACTGATGAACTTTGTGCGTTGTTTGATATGAAGTATCACACCAAGCATGTGGATACGATTTTTGGGCGGGTGTTTGGGTGAACTGTAAAATTTGTAAGGCCACGGCGCATTTTTTTGGGTCAATAGACCTCGCAAAAAATTGCAATGAGCAGGCAGGTTTTTTTCTTCCAAAGACGGGCATTGATGTCAGTTATTTTCAATGCGGTAATTGTGAGTTCATTTTTACAAATTATTTTGACCAATTCAGCGCAGAAGACTGGCGAAGGGTTATCTATAATAATGACTACATTAAAGTTGACCCACTTTATACAATAATCAGACCAACTAACAACGCCCGACTTTTTGTCTCACTGATGCAAACGGCATATATTGGTAAGCCCAACCCTAAAATTATCGATTATGGAGCCGGTAACGGAACATTTTGTAAGCTTCTAGGTAATGATTACGATGTAACGAATTTTGATCCGCACAACCCAAGCTTCTCGTCGTTTCCTGAAGGAAAGTTTGACATTCTTTTTTCAAGCGAAGTTTTGGAGCATGCTTCTTCACCCTTGCAGGTGATTCATGATTGGAAAAGACTGCTGACAAGTAATGGTATGGTTCTATTTTCTACGATGCTTCAGCCTGACAACATTACAACTGAAAAGACATCCTGGTGGTATATCAGCCCCCGTAATGGGCATATCAGCATTTATTCGCAATCTAGCATTCATGTGCTTTTTTCTCAGTTAAATATGGAGTGCCAACCGATAAGCGCAGAGTGGCACATAGCTTTTCACAAAAAGAGTGCACCGCAGTTTGACTTCAAGAAGCTTTCTTCTCTTATTAAAGCCTTGCCTAAGGGGTTTATATCTATGAGTTAGAACGGCTCTCGCGCCGCCTCAAAATCAAATAAACCGCATAGGCTCCAACTAACTTACTCACAATCGATGTGAGAAGTGTCATCCAGCTGAACACACCCGGAATGGCCATGTTCGCGATGAGTAAGAATAGTGTGGAATCGATCGGTGCCGAGAGACTACTCGAAATAAGAACGCGCTCGGAAAGTGGGCGCTTGCTAGTGGTGTAGACAATATAATCAACCATCTCGCTCACCCCAAAGGCAATGCCGCTGGCGAGAGCAATCTCCGCAGGTGCCATGAAGTAGGAAAACCCAAGGCCAATCATTAGTGGCAGTAAAATATAATGGCTGACCTCGCGCTGTGCAAAATCGCGCACAACGAGGATGAGGCCGGTCACAATCGCCATTGGTGCCCAATTGCCGCCGTCGGGCATCGGCACGGTCGGCACATTGGCAAAACCCCAGTTGACGAGGGGTATCAATGCCACATAGAGATACACCCAACGTAGTGGCGGGCGCTTCGTGATACGCGGCATGGATGAAGGAAGGTGAGGCAATGAAACCGTCGGCATTCGAGTTGGACAGGCGCTTGAGCAATGACACGCACGATATCACGAATTCACCACTTTGCAACGTACGGCTGATGCACAACAGCTCATTTCCGTGGCTGGTGCTGGTGCCGCGCGTGGCCGAAGCCAGCGAATGGATCGACCTTTCGCGCGAACAGCAGCACCAACTGAGCGACGAGATCGCGGTCGTCTCGCATATCCTGAAGGCACTGGTGACACCGGATAAGCTCAATATCGCCACGCTCGGCAACCAAGTCAGCCAGCTTCATGTCCATGTCATCGCGCGCTATAAAACGGATGCCGCATGGCCAAACCCCGTATGGGGCACCGCCAGCAAGGAATATGGCGCGGAAGAACTAAGGCGTTTCAGCTATGATTTAAAATCTGCCTTGGACTCATTGCAGCTGGCTTGACAGTTGCAATGATTTGATTATGGTGCGGCCCCTCATTGGTGCGGCTCGGTAGCTCAGTGGTAGAGCAGGGGAATCATAATCCCTTGGTCGGGTGTTCAAATCACCCTCGAGCCACCACTTCCTTTTTGTTATATTTCTGCATCTTGTAATGCGCTGCGATTGGCGCTATGTAGTCCCGCAACAAAAAGGGGAATAGCTATGCTCAAAGGAAGATCAGCGATCGTCACCGGTTCCACCAGCGGCATTGGCCTCGGCATCGCCAAGGCTTTGGCGGCCCAGGGCGCCAACATCGTTCTCAACGGCTTTGGTGATGTCGACGGTCCCAAGGCCGAAGTCGCAGCCCTGGGCGTGCAGGTGGCCTACCACGGCGCCGACATGAGCAAGCCCGCCGAGATCGAAGACATGATTGCCTTCGCCAGCAAGACCTTTGGCAGCCTGGACATCCTGGTCAACAACGCCGGCATCCAGCACGTGGCACGCATCGAGAACTTCCCGGCGGAAAAGTGGGACGCCATCATCGCCATCAACATGAGCAGCGCCTTCCACGCCACCCGCCTGGCACTGCCCGCCATGCGCGAGCGCAACTGGGGCCGCATCATCAACGTGGCCTCCATCCAC
>JBIIAV010000068.1:0-8168 GCA_044239745.1 Rickettsiales bacterium | reverse complement strand
CTTGATGGTGGCCAGCGGTGTGCGCAAATGGTGAGCGGCATGTTCGGCGAAGCGCTTCTCGGCGGTGAACGAATTCTCGAGTTTCTGCATCAGCTGGTTGACCGAATGGCCCAGTGGCGCCAGATCCCGCGGTACGTTGACCAGCGTCAGCGGCGCCAGATCGTCCGGCGATCGGCTTTTGATCTGGGCGATGAGGGCACGGATGGTGCCCAGCCCCGAACCGATGCCGACCCAGATCATCCAGCCGACGATGGGGATGAGCAGCATCAGCGGCGCGGCCAAGGTCAGCAAGATACCGGTGACAAGCGAACCGCGCAGACTGACCTTCTCGCCCGCTTCGACGGTGATGTTAGTGTTGGGGATTTCCAAACTATAGACCCGCCAACGGTTCCCATCGTCGTCTTGCACATAGGAAAGCCCGCTGGCCTGCTGCGGAATGCCAACTACCGGCGCTTTATCGGAGATCATGGCAAGCCGGTCGCCCTTCCAGACGCGGAACATGCGGCTATGGGCATAGGCATCGGCGAATTCGTTCAGCTCCTTTTGGTTGCTCACGCTCAGGTCGATCTTGCGGATGCGGCGGAAGCGCTCGGACTCGATGCTCATTTCGTCCTCGACGACGAGCCATATCATGTTGGCACTGCTGATGAGCTGTGCATCGTAGACGTGGTTGATCTGGCGGGTGGCGCCCTTGAACGCCAACACCCCGATGAAGCAGATGGTTACGAGAATGGTCGGCGCAATGCGCCAGAACAACGAGCGTGTCAGGGTATTGGCGCGCATCTTAGCTACCGTTGACGCGGTAACCCACCCCGCGCACCGTTTGGATGAATGGCGTGCCGAGCTTTTTGCGCAGGTTATAGATGGTCACTTCCACGGTGTTGCTCTCGGCGGCATCGTCGGCATGGTAGAGCAGGTATTCGATATCGGATTTGGTGACGAACTTGCCAGCTCGTTCCATCAGCAGTTTCAGGGTGCGGAATTCCTTCGAGGTCACGGTCACGGGTGCGCCGTCCTTGAAGACGATGGAAGCGGCCGGCTCGATCTCGACATTGCCGCAGCGAAGTTTTGTCTCGGCGCGGCCGGCACTGCGGCGTATCAACGCGCGCAGGCGCGCCAGCAATTCGTCGAGATCGAAGGGCTTGATGAGGTAATCGTCGGCGCCGCTATCGAGCCCCTCGACCTTCTGTTGCGGCAGGTCGCGCGCGGTCAGCATCAGCACGGGAGTCATGTTCTTGCGTTGGCGCAACTCGCTTAGCACCTCGATGCCGGAACGCTTGGGCAGATTGACATCGAGCACCACCGCGGCGAAGGGCGAATCACGCAGCAGCATGGACGCCGACTCGCCGTCGCGCACCCAATCGACACCATAGGCGTGACGCTCCAGCGCTTTGCGCAGCGACTCACCCAGCATGTCATCATCCTCGACCAGTAATAAACGCATAGCGTTACCTATTCTATAGTATTTCCTAATGAGATTGCGCTCGCTTTCGCGGCGCAAAATCGCCGCTTTCGGCGACGATTTCGATAGTATTTCCGAATCACGCTCATTCGGAAATACTATATGAACGCGGGGATAAAAAAAGCCCACTCTTGCGAGTGGGCTTTTTCCAAATTCAGCCGGAAGAAACTCTCCCGCGTATTTGATCGCTCAAAACTAGTGAGCAGCAGCTGGCTTAGCAGCTTCTTTAGCGGCAGCAGGAGCAGCTTCTTTAGCAGCTTCTTTTGCAGCAGCAGGAGCAGCTTCTTTAGCAGCTTCTTTTGCAGCAGCAGGAGCAGCTTCTTTAGCAGCTTCTTTAGCGGTTTCTTTTGCATCTTTTGCAGCTGGAGCAGCAGCGAAAGCAGCGGTGGAAACGAGGGTAGCTGCAGCAACTGCAACGAAGAGAGACTTAAGTGCCATTGGTATTCTCCTTTTGAGGTTAAGTTAATTGGCACGGCAACGTATAGCGCCACGACCTGATGTGAAACTGAAGATTTGAGAATAAATGATTTATCCACAGATTTTTTATTAACGCCGCTTAACCATGGCGTAAAAAACCGCCGAAACTAGCGCTGATAGCGCGAACTGGGCAGCATGCCCTTCCACTCGCTCGGCGGTACGGCAATGCCCAGATCGGTCACATGGCCGCAGTTAAGCTTGGCTTCGCTGGGCAGGCTGGTGCACAGGCTGTTGATGAACCCAGCACGGGCGACCGGCCCGACACGCAGCCATGCTTGGTTGCTGCCGCGCAGTTTTTGCTGATACGGAGTGGTAACGCGCACGCGCACGACCGGAAAATCCGGATGCGCCTGACGGTAATTCGCCCAGAAATTGAGGGCGGTGGTATTATCCGTGAACGGGCCGATCTGCGCCCAAATGGTCTTGACGCCATTGGTCGAGCTCGGCACCAGCGATACCGGCGGCTGCAGTTGCGAGGCAACCGGCGTTGCCACGGGCGCGGCCGCAGGTGCTGGCGGCGGGGCTTCGTTCTGGGTGACGGGAACCCGCTTTGCTTCCTCCACCTTCACCGAACCATTGCCGGTCGCCAAAACTTCCGGCGGGTTCAGCAAGGCGCTGGTTATGGGTTCGGGCGCTGGCGTCGGGGCTTTCGGTGCGTTCAGCAAGGCGCGGTCGGCGGCCTTCAGCGGTGCTGGTGGCGGCGGTAGGCGCATCGCGGTCGGCGCTTGGTCGAGTGCCGTGGCCGGCGCCGTGGTCACCACGATGGGTGCGCGGGTGACGACGATCGGTGCGGCATCCTGCGCTGTTTCAGGTTCGACCGACGCCGCTTCTTTGGTGTCTTCCTTCGCCTCTTTCAACGGCGCGACCGCTACCGGCACGACGGGTGCGGCGTCCTGTTCACTGGCGCTTGCAACAGCAACGGCCGCAGCAGGCACCGCGACAGCAGCTGCCGCAGGCGCGGCATCGCTATCACCGGAGAATGGGTTGAGGCGCTGCCAGAAGCTGCGGGTTGGCTTGCTTTCGCTTTTCTCGGCAAGGGTGGTCGCGTCGACCGCGGCAGGCGCGGTATCTTTCTCGGCGACGGCCTTATCGAGCGCGGCGCTCAGCTCCGGCGATGCGGCGGGTACGTCGCTGATCGTTTCCGGCGGCGCCTCGCTCGCCGCGGGGGCGGCGGCAGTCGTCAGGCTCGCGAGGGCTTCGCGGTTGCTGGGGTCGCGCGCGGGAACATCCTTCAGGCTTTCGAGTTTGCTGGTGATGCTCGATCCCTCGCCGCCGTCGTTTTCAGGGGTGGCGGGCGCAAGCACACTTTCCACCGGCGCCGCAAGTACGGAGGTGGCTTTCGCCGGTGCGGGGGCGGTGGCGGGCGCGGCAACGGCAACAGGCGTGCTTTGCGGCAGCATAGCGGTCTGGACGATGTAGCACTCGTCGCCAGCGCTGGCGAGTTGTGTGCAGATGGATTGTGCGGCAGCGCGATTCTCGACCGGCCCCGCCTGCGTGCGGTAGACGGTGAGGTTATCCGGCGGCAATTTCACCTCGCGGACACTGGCAGGGATACCGGCGATCTTGGCGCTGTATTTGGACTTCATGTCGTCGAGGCGCTTCTCGGCTTCCTCGCGCGTTTCGAACGAGCCGAATTGCACCATCGTCATCGACGCGGCCAAGCTGGGAGCAGCGGCCAGCGACGTCATGGCGAAAGCGAGCGCAAATCGGGTGTGTTTCACGTAAATCCTCGGAGCGACCATACGCAGGTGGTTCGTTTATACCGCTGTGTCTAAGGGAATCAATCCGGTGGCGCAAGCGCTTTTTGCCCACCGATAAGACCCCCGCCGGCGCGCAATTTTCTTTCCAAGCTGGCGAAGCTTCGTTAAAGCCGTAACCATTGTTTACGCCACCCCCCTTAACCGCAGAATCGCGAGAAACCTATGAACACCGCCGCCCTCACCGCCAAAGCCTGGCCCTTCGAAGAAGCCCGCGCCCTTCTCACGCGCATCGAGCGCATGAAAAGCCCGAAGGATTACGTGCTATTCGAGACCGGCTATGGCCCTTCGGGGCTGCCGCATATCGGCACGTTCGGCGAGGTGGCGCGCACCAGCATGGTGCGCCTCGCGTTCCAACAGATCTCCGATATCCCGACACGGCTCATCTGTTTCTCCGACGATATGGACGGCCTGCGCAAAGTGCCGGATAACTTGCCCCAGCAGGAAATGATCGCGGCCAATATCGGCAAGCCCCTGACCAGCATTCCCGATCCGTTCGGCACGCACGAGAGCTTCGGCCACCACATGAACGCGCGGCTGCGCGCCTTCCTCGATACGTTCGGGTTCGACTACGAGTTCAAATCCTCGACCGCGACCTATAAAAGCGGCGAGTTCGATACGGCACTGCTGCGCATCTTGAAGGAATACGACAAGGTGATGGCCTTGATGCTGCCAACGCTGGGCGAAGAACGCGCTGAGACCTATTCACCGTTCCTGCCCATCTCGAAAATTTCGGGCAAGGTGTTGCTCGCCAAGGTAGTACGAACGGATGTCGCGAAAGGCACCATCACCTACCTCGAGGAAGACGGCAGCGAAGTCGAGACGCCAGTGACGGGCGGCAACTGCAAGCTGCAATGGAAGCCCGATATGGGCATGCGCTGGGCGGCACTGGGCGTGGATTACGAGATGTATGGCAAGGACCACCTCGCCAGCGCGAAGCTTTACGATGGCATCTGTAAGATCGCCGGCGGCACCCCGCCGCAACAGATGATGTTCGAGCTGTTCCTCGACGAGAACGGCCAGAAAATATCGAAATCGAAAGGCAACGGCATCACCATCGACGAGTGGCTGACCTACGCACCGGAAGAATCGCTCGCGCTTTATATGTTCACCAAGCCGCGCACCGCGAAGAAGCTCTATTTCGATGTCATCCCCCAGCAGGTGGACGACTACCTCACCTATCTCGAGAAATACCACACGACGGAAGATGCGGCGAAGCTTGAGAATCCCGTCTGGCATATCCATGGCGGCAACCCGCCCAAGCCGGAAAGCCCCTTCCGCTTCAGCTTGCTTTTGAACCTCGTTTCAGCCTGCAACGCCGAGGACAAATCCGTGCTGTGGGGGTTCTTGAAGCGCGAGCTGCCCAACGCGACGCCGGAAAATTCACCCATGCTCGATAAGCTCTGCGGCTATGCAGTGCGCTACTTCCATGATTTCATTAAGCCGACCAAACAATTCCGCGCGCCCACCGAAACCGAGCGTGCCGCCATGGGCGAATTGCGCAGCTACCTCACCACCCTTGCCGACGGCACCCCCGCCGAGGATATCCAGACCAAAATTTATGATCTGGGCATGAAATATTACAGCAAGGAAACGATGCGCGAATGGTTCAAAGCGAATTACGAGCTGTTGCTCGGCAGCCCGCAGGGGCCGCGCATGGGCAGCTTCATCGCGCTGTTTGGCGCACAGGGCACCATCGGCCTTATCGACGCCGCGATGGATCGCTCCTAGGCGTTGGCGGCTCTTTCACCACGCGCAGCACTGTGGTAGCAGGCTGCATACGATGCACATTCGTCTCCTTATCCGGCTTCCAGTTCGGTACCATCGTCCGTATCACATCCCCTACGAACGCCTCGGCCGCTTGCTCGGGGTCGCGTTTGGCGATCGCTTTCGCAAGTTGTTCGTGTGTGACATAGACTTGATCGTTAGCGACCTTGCCATTGAGTGTTAAATCCCTCTCAGGGCAATCGATAGCGAGGGCAACCGCCTGCAGGATAAGGGCAGTGGCGGGAATATTATGTTGGTCGTGATAGACCTGAACGCAGTAGCCATCATCGATGGGGTCGAACAGGATGTCCATCGTCGGCTGCATCGTGCTGACCGCATTGCGCGTTGCATTGATGAAGCGTCTGGCATCGAAATCTGCATCGACGCAGCGTTTGACCTCGGCGAAGAACTCGGCGCCGATGCTTTGGGCACTGCGGTTTGCGCCGCCCTCGCGTGCACGGTATTGCATCAAAATACCATCGATCGCTTCGCGGCTTAGCCATACACCCTGATCGAGGCTAAAGTTTCCGTCTAACGAATCTATCCCAAGCGAGTGAAGCATTTTTCGAATGCCTGCTAATAGCATCTCCGGCGGCTGTTTGGTGCGCAATGTCAGCAGAAACCCCTGCCGCCATATCGCCTGCTGACCCTTTTCTACCTTGATATAATTGAGACTCCCCTCCTCTTTGAAGGTCAGCGGTGGGTCGTCGCTATCGCCTTCGTAGCGTAGGAAGGCGATGCGTTCGTTCTCAGCACGCTCTCTCTCGGAAGCTGCGACCGCCTTAAGCTCGGCGGGCTTGGCATCCGTCGGTTTTTGTCCGCTGCCCTGATAGAGGGTAAAACGCCCTTTTTTATGTCCATCGTCCGTCATCGGTCGCCTTCGAAACAATGATCTCGCGTTAGTTCTTGCCTTTACAAACGCATAGACTACACCATGCCGTCGTTTTACGGTATGACAACTCGATGAAGATGGCGATGACCCAGAAATTACAGGATATTATCACGAATTACGACGCCCTGATCGTTGATCTCTGGGGCGTGATCCATGATGGCGACAAACTCTATCCCAACGTCGCCGACACACTTCGTGTGCTTTACGAATTAAGAAAACCGGTGCTATTTCTCAGTAACGCGCCACGTGTTTCGGCCAAGGCGCAGACCAACCTCGACCGGCTCGCCATTGCGCGCACGCATTACCTCGATATCGTTACCTCCGGCCAAGTGGCGCGTGACCTTTTGGCACGCGATGCCAGCCCCAAACGCTACTATTACCTCGGGCCCAGCAAGGACGAAGAAGTGCTCGACGACCTTGCCCATTACACCAAGGCGGACGAACCGGCGCATGCCGATTTCATCCTCTGCACCGGCTACGAGTTCGACGGCCAACCGCACGCGGAGATCATCCCCCTGCTCGCGCAGCTGCTGCATTTGCCCATGCTGTGCATCAACCCCGATATGGAAGTGGTGAAGCAGGACGGCCAGCAGATCCTCTGTGCCGGTGCGGTGGCGGCGGAGTTCAGCAAAATGGGCGGCAAGGTGGCCTATATCGGCAAGCCCTTCCGCGAAGTCTATGATGTCTGCAAGTTGCTGCTGGGCAATTTGCGGGTGCTGTGCGTGGGCGATAACCCCGCGACCGACATCAAGGGCGCCAACGACGCAGGCTTCGACAGCCTGCTCATCACCGGCGGCGTGCTCAAGACCCGCTACGGCGCCGACATCACCGAAGCGGATTCGCGCGAGATCTGTACCATCGCAGGCGTGAACCCGACCTATGTGCTGGCGGGCTTCAGCCTTGCAGCCTAGGACAAATCCGCTATAACGCTTCGTATGGGCGAGAAAAAATCAGCAAGCAATGCCATGTGGGGCGGCCATTATGCGATGGGCCCGGCGGAAGCATTCGCGGCGATTAACCCGAGTATCGCGGTCGATCAGCGGCTGTATGCCGAGGATATCCAAGGATCCCTCGCCCATGCCGCGATGCTGGCAAAGGTCGGCGTCCTCAGCGCCGAGGAGCTGAAAGAAATCGAGCGCGGACTTGCGCAAGTCAAAGCCGAAATCGAATCCGGCACGCTCGCGTTTTCGGTGGCGCTTGAAGACATCCACATGAACATCGAATCGCGCCTCAAGGACATCATCGGCGCGCCGGCGGGCAAACTTCACACCGCGCGCTCGCGCAACGATCAAGTCGCCACCGATATGCGCCTCTATGCCCGAACACTGTGCGGGCATATGGATGCGGCGTTGCAAGCATTACAGGCAGCGCTGCTCGCGCAGGCCGAAAAACATATCGAGACGGTGATACCCGGCCTGACGCATTTGCAGCCGGCGCAGCCCATCAGCTTCGCGCATCACCTGCTGGCGTACGGCGAAATGTTCGCGCGCGACCGTGGGCGCATCGCGGACGCGGCAAAACGCCTCAACGAGTGCCCGCTGGGTGCGGCGGCAATGGCTGGCACCACCTACCCCATCGACCGCGCGATGACCGCAGCAGCGCTTGGCTTCAGCGCGCCCATGCGCAACTCGATGGATGCGGTTTCGGCACGCGATTATGTTATCGAGCTGCTCGCGGCATTCTCCATCATCGCAACGCATTTAAGCCGCCTTGCCGAGGAACTGGTGTTCTGGACATCGCCGCTGATTGGTTTTGTGAAACTCAGCGATGCCTTCACCAGCGGCTCTTCCATCATGCCGCAAAAGCGCAACCC
>JBIIAV010000066.1:0-8414 GCA_044239745.1 Rickettsiales bacterium | reverse complement strand
GTCACCTGCGCATCGTCCGTCACGTCCAGCGGCAGCACGCGCATTGCGGGCGATACGGTCGCCGCCACTTCGTTCAGCAACGCCGTGTTGCGCGCACTGATGGCGACATGCGCACCGGCCGCTGCAAGCTGTTGTGCCAGCGCCGCACCGATGCCCTCACTCGCACCGATTAACCAAATATGTTTTCCGAGAACATCCACGCGCTACTGTTTCTTGAAGGCGATCATCAACTCACCGACCGTCACGCCGAATTTCTTCATCTTGGTGCGGTTGATGAGGGTCTTGTCGTCGACCAAGAACAGCCAGTCATCCATCGTCAGGGTGATGCGGTCGCCGTTGCCGCGCACGGCATTGAGCACATACGCCATGTTGGCGGCATTGCCCGCTTGGCTGCCGATGGCGATCCCCTCCACGTCATGCGCGGTGGCGGTGAAATTGGTGTCATCCGTGAACGTGATCGTCCATGTCCGTTGGTCCTTGCGGCCGTCGCTGTAAACGAAATCTTCCTTCAGCGTGCCCACGTTGCCGTTCCACTTGCCTTCCATCGTCACATGGAAATGCAGGTCGGCCTTGCCGGTATAATCGAACAGCACACCCCATGCCTCCAAGCGGCCGTTCAAATATTGCCGAATGTCGAGCCGCGGCGTGTTGGCGGCATAATCGGCCGTCGTCACCGAGGAACAGCCGGTCAGCAAATAGATGATACCGGCGAACATACTAAGTGCGCGTTTCATGGGAACTCCTCTTGCTTGGGTGCGCCGAACATCAAGACCGCAAAGGCGCCGAGCTTCATTAAGCACGGAATGGCGGCATAGGCTAATGACAAAACGTTAATGGATGCGCTGCCGGCGGGCACATAGCCGGCCCACGCCAGCAGCGGCAACGCCACACCCGCCGCCAGCGCCAATGTCAGTTTATTGGTGAAGTGCCACAGCCCGAACCCCACACCGGAAACTTCCGGCATGCGCTGCAAGGCGCGGGCGAACATCGCGGGCAGCAGCGCAAGGTCGGCACCCACCGCCGCCCCCGATACCGCACAAATGATGGCGAACGCCGCGATATCGCCACGCCCCAAGCCATAGGCGAACACGAACGAGACGATCGCCAGCACCATGCCCGCCGCCAACGACCGCCGCAGTCCGATATGGCGGCTGAGCATGCTCCATAACGGGATCGCCACCGCCGCGCTGATGAAATACAGCACCAGCAGCAACCCTGCCTGCGTGTCGGTCGCGTGCAGCACATCGGCGGTGAAGAACAGGAACAACGTCCCCGTGATGGCACTGGGAATGCTGTTGAGCAGCAGCACCAGCAGCACGTAACGGGTCGGCGCGTCGCGCAGGCATGTCATGAAATCATACCAACGCACCGGCATCGCAGCGGCTGTTGAAGCCACATGGCGGAACACCGGCAAACGCAACGTGACCGATACCCCCACCAGCAGCGTGATGGCAAAGATAGCCGCCAACCAGCGATACGAGAGCTCGGCGAATTGTGCCGCAAGCAACGGCGGCAATAACGACGCCAGCAACACACCGGCCAGCATGCCCGTCTCGCGGTAGGCCGAAACGCGCGTTGCATCCGCCGCCACACCGATGCTCACACCCGCCGCGTAATAATGGATCATCAGCACGCTGAAACTGAGATAGACGATAAGCAAACACGCAACCAACCAACCGACCAACGCGCCTGCACCGAGCATCGCGGGTGGGTTGAACAAACAGGCATAGCCCGCTGCCAGCAATATCCCCGCGCCGAGCATCATGCGCAGACGCTGCGCGGGGTAGCGGTCGCGCAGCAGGCCGATCAGCGGGTCAAGGAAGCAATCGGCGAG
Organism: Rickettsiales bacterium; assembly: GCA_044239745.1. Classification (GTDB taxonomy): domain Bacteria; phylum Pseudomonadota; class Alphaproteobacteria; order Rickettsiales; family UBA3002; genus QFOX01. The sequence continues at coordinate 6,580 of JBIIAV010000066.1, read as the reverse complement.
GCGCACTGCCAGCAGCACCAAACCCAGCACCGCCAGATCCATCCCGTGCAGCTGGGCATAGAATTTCGGGATATGAACATAGATGGGCAGGCCGACGAACGCGAGGGGAACCGCCAGTGCGGCATAGCGCAGCAGCCCACGGGATGTGATTCCGCTGCCGATTATTGCACCTTCAGCAGGCCACGGCGCAGCGCCGGTTCGGTCGTTTTTTCACCCAGCCAAATATCGAAGAAGCGTTTGGCGAACACCGCATCCTCGCGCTGGCCGGTAAGCGCGCCGTTATGATATAGCCGCATCGTTGCCGGTGGCACGAACACCGCCGTGAAGCGGTCGCCTTTTTTCACGTCCGTGTAGGCCTTGGCGAAGAACGCGCGGTAGGCGGCTTGGTCGTGCGCCGGCACCTCGCCTTGGCCGACCATCTCGCTGATGGTGCGGTCGGTCAGTTCGTCGCGGGTGAAGCCCATCTGGTAGCGCAGCGACAACGCGAACGGCGCACGGTACGACCATGTGTCGGCATCCGTCCATAAGCTCGCATCGTAGGCGACGATGAACAACCGGCTAAGGTCGCCCGTGCCGTAAGGCGTCGTGGCGGCGATGGCCTTGCCGATCTCGGCAGGTCGTGAAACGTCGGCCGCCTGCGCAGCGGAAAGATTTGCGGACATGAACACAACAAAAGCGGCAACGAGAATCTTTTTCATGGCGTTGCTTTTACGATATTTCCGCCGCCGACTCTACTTACATTTTCTTAAGTTTGTATCCCGCGCGGCGCAACATTACCAAAAATATACACGCATCCGCGGTCAGCGGGGTGTATAAAGCGGCATCATCTTCGGAGCATCCATGGCAAATTTCCTCGTCATCGCCGCGTCCAGCGGTATCGGTCAGGCAACGGTCAACCAGTTGCGCGCCGCCGGCCACCGCGTCTTCACCACCGCCCGCGACAGCAGTAAAATCGCGCCCGACGCCACGCTCGACGCCAGCGATTTCGACGCGGTCGATACCGTGTTCGCCAGCGCACAGGAAACCATGGGCAGCATCGATGGCGTCGTTAACTGCGCCGGTTCGCTGTTGCTCAAATCCGCCCATCTGACCAGCCACGCCCAGTTCCAATCCGTCATCGACGCCTCGCTCACTACCGCCTTCGCCACCGTGCGCGCCGCGGGCAAGCACATGGGCGCGCTGGGCGGTTCGGTCGTGCTCATCTCCTCCGCCGCGGCGATGGAAGGCCTCGCCAATCACGAAGCGATCGCCGCCGCCAAGGCCGGCATTCTCGGCCTCACGCTTTCGGCAGCGGCGACCTATGCGCCAAGCAACCTGCGCTTCAACGCCGTCGCACCGGGGCTGACCGAGACACCGCTCACCGCGTCGCTCACCAGCAACGACACCGCGCGCAAATTCTCCGAATCCATGCATGCGCTCGGCCGCCTCGGCACGGCGGAGGATATCGCCCGCGCGATTGTTTTCCTGCTCGACCCCGCCAATAGCTGGATCACCGGTCAGGTACTGGCGGTGGATGGCGGCCTGTCACGCGTGCGCCCCAAACTCAAAGCGTAAGAGGATCACCATGCGCCCATTCGTTGCCGTTCTTTCACTCGCACTCATCGGAGGATTGCTCATGTTCCCGTTCAGCAAGGCCACGGCCGCCGCCCAAACCGGTAGCGCCTATGATTACAGCTTCACCACCCTCATCGGCGAGAAGCCGCTGCCGCTATCGCAGTTCAAGGGCAAGGTCGTCCTCGTCGTCAACACGGCGTCGCAATGCGGCTTCACCAAACAATATAGCGGCCTGCAAAAACTCTACGATACCTATCGCGACAAAGGCCTCGTCATCCTCGGTGTGCCGAGCAACGATTTCGGTGGGCAGGAACCGGGCAGCAGCGACGACATCGCGCAGTTTTGCAAACTCAACTACGGCGTCACCTTCCCGATGGCGGCAAAACAAGTCGTCAGCGGCGACGAAGCACACCCCTTCTATCGCTGGGCGCGCGACACGCTGGGTTTCGGCACCGCCCCGAAATGGAATTTCCATAAATACCTCGTCGGCCGCGACGGCACCCTGCTCGATCATTTCAACTCCACGACATCACCCGATGCTGCCAATTTGGTCAGCGCCATCGAGGCGGCATTGGCCGCAAATCCATAAGCAATCCCAAGGGCTAACGCTTTCGTATGATACTGCTTGACCTTGGAGTATACTCCAAGGTCTATTCTCTACTTCGATTACGGAGTACGCCATGAAATTACTTACCATCGGTGCGGTCGCGACAGCTACAGGCGTCAGTGCCGATACCTTGCGCTACTACGAGAAGATGAAACTGATTGTTGCAACACAGCGGTCGGGGTCGGGCTACCGTCTTTACGCGCCGGACGCGGTACGCATCGTGCGTTTCATCCGTGGGGCAAAAGCCCTCAGCTTCACGCTCGACGAAATCAGCCAGATGCTGGCCTTGAATGCGTCCGACCAATCGACCTGCGCCCAGATGCTAAGCCGCACCAAAACAAAAATCGCCGAGGCCGAAACCAAGATCAAGGAGCTGAAGGAGATCAAATCCATGCTGAACCGTTTGGCTAAATCCTGCCCCGGTGATGCCAGCAAACTCAGCGCCTGCCCCATCGTCGACCATATCACGAAAGGCAAAAAATCCCGCCGGCGGGCGGCCGCAATCATCGCCCTTGGCGGCGCCCTGCTTGCCCTTGCGCCGCAGGCGTCCATCGCCAAACCCATCTCCTATGTCGGCGGCACCATGGTGATGCAGGAGAACGACGAGACCGGCCACACCGTCACGGTCGATTACACCGTCACCCCGCGTTACTCGTTCGGCTTGTATGCCAAGCGCGACCAAGGCGGCAGTGAGGATTTCACAACCGTCGGGCCGCAGGCCAATTTCCTGCTCAAGCGCTGGAACCTGCCCGATGGTCAGGGTAATATCTTCAATTCCAGCGGTGTCGGCGTCTCCTCTCGCGGCGGCCACGATCAGGCCAGCGCATGGACCGGCATCCTCGGCGACTATGAAACACGCCGCATCTTCACGTCGTACGAAGCGCGCTTCATGGCCGCCGGTGATATCGAGACATCGCTGTCGCAGCGCGCCCGTGTCGGTGTCGCGCCCTACAAGGGCGGCTACGACGATCTGCAACCATGGCTCATGCTGCAGGTCGATCATCATCCGAGCAAGGAGGACACCCTCGTCGCTACGCCACTGGTGCGCATGTTCTACAAGACCACGCTGGTCGAGGCGGGCTACAGCAGCAACAACCATGTCATGTTTAATTGGGTTCAACAATTTTAGGAGTTCGTATGCGCCGTTCATTGCTTGTCTTCACCACTGCGTTGCTCATCGCCACCACCGCGTATGCCGGTACCATCCGCGCCAGCGTCAATGGGCTTGTCTGCTCCTTCTGCGCTACGGGGCTGGAAAAGACCTTCGGCAAAGAGCCGGCGATTGCCAGCATCCATGTCGATCTTGAGAAGAAACTGGTTAGCCTTACCACCAAGCCCAAACAGGATATCGACGATGCCACCGTCACCCGCCTCATCACCGACGCAGGCTTCACCGTCACCGATATCAAGCGCAGCAACTAATGCGCTCCCACCACATCCTCCATAGCCTCGCGCTGTTCGGTTCGGCCAGCACACTCATCTGCTGCGCGCTGCCGGCACTCTTCGTCGCGCTCGGCGCCGGTGCGGTGCTTGCCGGCGTGGTCAGCACGGTGCCGCAATTGGTGTGGTTATCGGAACATAAGGTCGGCCTGTTCATCTTCGCCGGCATCATGCTCGGCCTCTCGGGTACGGCGCGCTACCTCACCCGCAACGCGCCCTGTCCGGCGGATCCGGCCAAAGCCAAGGCCTGCGCGCGCACACGGCGGGTCAGTTTCGTTGTATTCTGTGCGTCGGTGAGTTTATACGCGATCGGTTTCTTCTTCGCATTCTTAGCGAAATACCTGCTGGCCTAAGGCCGCTTACGCCGAGAGATTTTCCTGCGTCACGCGGTTGCGGCCGGCATGCTTGGAGCGATAGAGCGCATCGTCCGCCCGCGCGATCAGCGTGATCGGTGAATCCTCGTTCTCGCGGAAGACAGCCACCCCGATGGAGACGGTGATGACCCCGAAATTCTCGCCGGTGGTCTTGCGTTTCAGCTCTTTGCTGGCGATGGATTTACGGATGGATTCCGCCACGATCATGCCACCGCCGATGGGTGTTTTCGGCAGGATGACGGCAAATTCCTCGCCGCCGTAACGCGCCACGCTGTCCATCCCCTTCAGGGTGTCGGTCAGCGTTTTAGCCACAATTTTCAACACTTCGTCACCGATCAAATGGCCGAAATTATCGTTGAAGGTCTTGAAATGGTCGATGTCGAGCATCAGCAGTGTCAGCGGTGTTTTCTCGGCTTTCGCCACCATCAACGCATCGTTGAGGCGCTTGTCGAAGGCCTTGCGGTTGAAGGTGCCGGTCAGGAAATCGCGCTCGGATTCCGCCTTCGCCCGTGCCAAATTCTCGCGCAGGTCGGCCACTTCTTTTTGCGCCATGGCCAAGCGTTGCGCCATGTTCTCGCTGGAATCTTGGATGGTTTGGGCACCTTGCACCAAGGTCGCCGCCAGCTCGCGCACCACTTCCTCGCTGCTTTGCACATCCATCGCCTGCAACTGCTGCGAGACATCGCGGCTAAGGGCGGTGGTCTCGCCGGCGAACTGGTCGACGTTCAACATGATCTCGGCCAGAATGCGCTTGGCGCCGGCGGCCGTTTCGTTCATCACCTGCGCCTGATGGCCGGCGACATAGACCGTATAGAGATGTTCGAGAAAATCCTCGCTGAACTCGGTCTTCTGGGCGATGGCCTTATCGATCTCCTTCACCAAGCCGCTGGGCTGGCCGGCCGCGCAGCCGAAAAAAACGCTGTAATGCGCGGGTGTGGGAAGGATATTGAGGGATTTCATCATCGCCATCGCGCGCTCACCATAGACCGCAGCTTGGGCGATGGTATTCGCGGTCGCTGCTTTGGTGCTCGGTTGGGGTGCGCTTGCCATAGATCGAATGATAATCCGCTATCGGTTTTGGTCAAGCAGTTTGCCTTGTTTTTCGCATTTTTTTCATTTAAATTCATTCCTGTTCTTGGATGTCACGCCCACCGTTTCCGCACCCAACCTCTTTGGTAACTGGCCATGCCGCTAAAAAAACAGGCGCTCATGCATACTCCCATGGTGGAGCAACAAGCCCCGATCCCGCGGCTTGAGGGCGCCCTCGCCCATCCCAAAATTCTCAAACGGCCGGCGCAATTCGCTGGTGCCTCCATGTCCGATATCGTAAGCCCGCCTGTCACCGTTACCCTGCTGCCGCCATCGGCGGCGCCTGCTGCCCCCGCCCCTGTCGCCCTATGGTCGGAGGATGCGCGGTTCGCGGTCACCTTGCTCGCCATCATCATCGTCATGAACGTGGTGGTCAGCTATTGGCTATCGCATATCGAGCCGCACCGCGCCATGAAGCCCGCCGCGACCACCAGCATCGCCGCACCCGCGATAACGATCGTCCCCGCCGTTGTCCATCCGGGGCCGCTGGGCGCAAAGCAGGTCTACGTACTGGATGATCTCGCCACCGCCCCGAGCGCCTCGCAATAATGCATATCGCGATCGAGACCACGTCCGCCTCCGTCCGCCAGACGCTGGAATCCATCATCCTCGCCGCCGGCCACCAGCTCGCCGGCACCGAAGCATCGCCGCAGCTGACACTGGTCGATGGCCAGCACCTGCCACCGCACGCGACCATTCACGGCGCCACGCTCACCTTGGTCAGCGGCAGCGCACTCGCCGACGACCAGATCGCCTGCCCCGTGCGGCCGCAGCAACTGGTGCAGCGGCTGAACCTCTATCGCCAGCCGGCCAGCGTCGCGCTCGGCCATGGCTGGTCGCTCGACCGGCAGGCCCGCCAGCTCACCCACGCCGCCCATACCGCCGTCACCCTCACCGAGAAGGAGAGCCTGCTGTTGGCCACCTTGGCACAGGCAGCGTCGCAGCCGCTGACGCGTGAGGCGCTGCTGGCGCATGTCTGGGGCGTCGCCGAGGATATCGACACCCACACGCTCGAGACCCATATCTACCGCCTGCGGGCGAAGCTTGCGGCCTTGGCGCCCGCCCCGTTCGATATCACCACCCGCAACGGCGCTTATCTGCTGGCGCTGGGCGATGATCACGGGTAGAACGCGCGCATGATCGAACCGGCCACCATCATGAAAACTGCCAGCAACGCCGATACCAGCGCCGAAGCGTTGGCGGCGCTGCCCAACCTTGTCGGCCTGAGCCGCGCCCAAATGAAAGAGAAGGTCACGGCGCTGGGCATCGAGGGGTTCCGCGCCAACCAAATGTGGCAGGCTATCTACACCAAAGGCGCCACCGATTTCTCGCAGATGAGCAACATCAAGAAAGAAACGCAAGGCTTGCTCGCGCAGCATTTCACCATCGCGCGCGCCGGCGTCTCGCGCAACGCCGTCAGCTTCGATCAGACCCAAAAATGGCTGCTGAAATTCGCCGACGGCAACGAAGTCGAGACCGTCTTCATCCCCGATAGTAACCGCGGCACGCTGTGCGT
>JBIIAV010000065.1:0-8567 GCA_044239745.1 Rickettsiales bacterium | reverse complement strand
CGATGGATCTGGTCGCCGGCGTCAAGCGCGTCGTCGTCATCATGGAACATAACGCCAAGGACGGCAGCGCGAAATTGGTGGGTGAATGCGACCTGCCGATGACCGGTATCGGCGTCGTCGATCTCGTCATCACCGATCTCGGCGTGTTCGAGATCACCCCGAAAGGCATGACGTTGATCGAGCTGGCCACGGGCGTCACGGTCGAGGAGATCACCGCCAAAACGCAAGCGCCCTTCACCGTCGCGCTTTCGCAACAAGCGGCTTAGTTATTCCATTTGCGGCGGTGGGGCTTCACTGTCGCGCCGGTCACTTCCACTGCTTTTAAAATCTTCGGCAATTCCGTCGCCGCCACGGTGATGATATAGCGCCCGCTGCGCTCGGGGCTCACTTCCGCCTGCGCCTCGATACGGTGGTCGGCCAGCACCTGCACGATGCCGTTCTTGTGGGTCTGGTTGGTGCGCGCCTCGAACCTGTCTTTGCGCTTCTTCCATTCGACATCGGTCAGTGAGCGCAGCGCCGCCTCGATTGGGTCTTCGTAGGCCACTAGACACCCCCCATCGCGCAAATTGTTTTCCACTCGGCCGCCGTTACCGGCTGCACCGAAAGGCGCATGCTGGTTACCAGCGACATGGTGGCAAGCGCGGGCGTCGCCTTCACCTGCGCCAGCGTCACCGGCTTTTTCAGCGGCTTCACCGCCTTCACGTCCACCATCACGAAAGCGCCCGTCGCGTCCGAGTCATCGGGGTAATATTCCTTTATCACCTCGACGATACCGACGATCTCCTTACCCTCGTTGCTATGATAAAAAAAGCCGAGGTCACCGAGTGACATCTTCATCATGTTCTGTTTGGCAAGGTGGTTGCGCACGCCGTTCCAATGCGTACCTTTCGCGCCCGCCTTCACTTGGGCGTCCCAGCTCCATGTCGTCGGCTCGGACTTGAATAACCAGTGGTTCATAGTGCCGTTATACCCAGCGAAATCCTGTTTGCAAAGTGCCACGCAACACCCCAAGCGATTGCAGTAGCAAACGATGCAGCACATAATACTGCATCGAATGCCGCGACAGCCAGATAAGTGGTTGTGCTACCGCAGGGTTCAAAACAACCGGATGGTGACGAAAGCGCGCGAGGTAGAGGGTGATAAGCCCCGAACCGCCAAGCGCCAGCCCATATTGCGCAGGTGTAAACGCAAACATGAGTACGGTGAGCAGACAAAAACTGCCAAAGGCGGCCAGCGTTATCACGTACCCCTGCCAACTGCGGATGCGTCCATCGCGCACCGCATGCCCCATCAGCGCATAGAGAAACCCAACCGAGCCATACTCACTGAATGCAATACTGGGCAGGAACGCGACTGCGCTTGCAGCAAGCAAGGTCGCGGGATAACGCCGGAGCCAATCGCCGCGTTCAACCAAAACCAACAGGCATTGGCACCCAAGAATAGTAACGAGACTATTGAGCGGAAACACCCCTTCGCCCAGCCACGGATTCATGACCGCCAGCACAAGCCCCCACCGCAACGTATCGCGGTGGGGGCGATACGCAAGCGCATGCCCTACCAAAAAAAACCATACCGGAAACGTGATGCGCCCCACCGCCCGCCAGATCATATCGTCAGGGTAGAGATAGGCGCCGATATGATCGATCGTCATGATTGTGAGGGCGAGCAGCTTGGCCAGCTGGTGGCTGTTCAGTCCTTTTGGAATACCACCCCCACGCCGCGCTTCTTGAAATAGGTCTGAAGCATCTTACGGCCTTGGCGGTTGTTCTGCGGCAGGCGGGTCTGGTCCATCGTCACGGTCTTTTCACCGGCAGCAACAAGCGCCGCCTTAAGCGCGGCGATTGCGGCATCAAGCCCCGTGTTGTTATCGTTGAGCGCGGCGTGCACCGCCTCTAGCGATTTTTTTACCGTAGCATCCATAAACCCTCTCCTATTCTTGCGTAGGCAACGCCGTTACAAAAGGGAACTTAAGAGTCCCCTTCCATAACTAGATCAACTCGAACGTCGCATCGACCTCGACCGCGACACCGAACGGCAGGCCAGAAACGCCGACAGCAAAACGCGCGTGCTTGCCGGCGTCGCCCATCAGGTTCACCATCAGGTCCGAGGCGCCGTTGGCCACTTTCGGGTGGTCGGTGAAGTCGTCCGGCGCGTTGACGAAAATGCCCATGCGGATCAATTTCTTGATGCGCGACAGATCACCGCCGAGTGCTTTGCTCGCATGCGCGAGGATATTGATGGTGCATAATTTCGCGCAATCCTGCCCCTGCTCGAGAGTGAATTCGCGGCCGACCTTGCCGATGAACTGCGGCTTGCCGCCTTCCATCGGTAGCTGGCCGGAGACATAAAGGATATTGCCACTGATGTTGCACGGCACATAGTTGGCCGCCGGCAAGCTCACTTCCGGTAATGTGATGCCCAATTCCTTAAGTTTCGCTGGCAGTGACGTCATGGTAATCCCCTTACATGTTGGATGAAAACGAATGGCAGTTTCATAAATCACGTGGGCGCCAATGGCGAGGGGAAAGTGTTGTTATTAGTAGTAGGGAACGCTTCGTTCCCTAAGCGGCTTTGCCGCTAACCCTCCGCCGCTGGCGCGGCTCGCTTACGCTACGCACCGCCTACTCGAACGTTTGTGATTATCCGTGCGTAGCGGCGATGGCGAGCCGCTGGCGGCGGCAGCTCAAGGGCAAAGGGCCCTCGTCAGTGCGCCCCAGCGCTTATAACTAATCCGTGCGTAGCCTTCCATGGCGAGCCCGAAGGGAGGGGGTAAGGAGCGAAGCGACGTAGGGGGGACGCCCCCTTCCACCGCCAACTAATTAACGATGAAAAAAGATAAAAGGTTAATTTTTTGGGGTAGCGGCACCCCCTGAAAAATCGACTTCGCTGGCAAAAATAATGGATTTATTGATGTATATCAGCTACTTTAAAATTATCTAAGTTCTTCTTTAATGCTGGTCTTTCCGGTGCAACTGTGGTAAATATGTATGAGTACGGACTAAAATAATTACGGTTTGATGACAATTAAGCGAAAGTTGTAATAAAACTGTAACAATATGGTGTTACTGTCTGACTACGGAATAATCGTTCGGGCTGAAGTTGAACGCGGTTATCTGAAAACAAACTTGAGGAGTTACCTATGAAATTGGCTTTAGAAAAATACAATGCCCTCTCCCTGTCACTGGCACTGCTCGTGTTGTGTGCAGCAACCATGTTTCCAGTGGAAGTGCTAGCCTCAACAGACGGCTCGGCCACGGCACTGTCAAAGGTGCTGTGTAACGTTGTAAGCTGGTTCACCGGTCCGATCGGTGGCGGCATCGCAACGCTGGCCATCATCGTCGTCGGCATCGGCGCCTTGATGGGTAAAGTATCGTGGGGTATGGCCATCATCGTCGGTCTCGGCGTTGGCGTCATCTTCGGTGCGGATACAATTGTCACTGCTCTCGGCGCCAGCGGCGGTTCTGACTGCGGCGGCGGCGGCTCATTCTAGTTAATTCTCTTTGGGTGCCGTGGCTCGCGCCACGCGTCGCGGCACCCATCCTCCCACCCGAACCCTAACCCCGACGACTCGGCTAACGGCGCCACGCAGTTAGCCACTTTGCTATAAACTCCCGACGCATTCGATGGTTCATGAGTCCCTATGGCGGAAAACAGCACTCTCAACCGTAAACGCCCTTCCCGCAAAGGCGCTGCCGCGAGCAAAGACCTCGAAGCCTTCGTCAATATCTCCGATGATGTCATCGAATCCGATTTTGTCCCCTATGCCTGTCTGTTCGACCCCGCGACCATCGCGACCAAGGACGGCGAGCTGCTGCAAACCATCAAGATCACCGGCCTGAGTTACGACAGCGCCGGCGAGAACGACCTGCGCACCGCCATCCGCACCGCCATTCGCACCGCGATTCCCGATGCCTCCTACGCCTTGTGGCTGCACACGTTGCGCCGCAAGCAGGCTGCACCCGCCCACGCCCATTTTCCGGATGCTTTCAGCGGCAAGATCGACGAATCATGGCGCGCCGCCCAGCCCTCCTCCACCAGCTTCATCAACGAGCTGTACATCACCCTCGTGCGTGCGGGCGAATCCTCGTCGCTCAAGCAATCGCGCAATCTTGTCCAAAGCTTGCTGCCCAAACGCGACCAGCAGGCGCGCACCGCCGCCATGGAATCGGCGCTGGCTGAATTACAGGCTGTCACCACCCGCATGGTGGGCATGCTTGCCGCGTTCGGCGCCCGCCAACTGGCCATGGTCGAGCGTGAAGGCATCTTCTATAGCGAGCAGATCGAGTTCCTCGAGAAGCTCATCAACCTCGAAGATCGCCCGATGCCAGTGCCCGAGCGCGACCTGTCGCAGGTGCTCACCAGCGGCGAGATCACCTTCGGCTTCAACGCCATGGAGGTGCGCAGTGCCGGCGGCGCGCGGCGCTTCGCCGCCATCCTCACCTTGAAGGAATACAAGGAATCCACCCTGCGCGGCATCGATAAATTCCTCGAGGTCCCGTGCGAGGTCATCGTCAGCCAATGCTTCGATTTCACCGGTGCCGAAAAAGCACGCGAGTCGTATGAAAAGCAAGCGCGCTACCTGAATTACAGCGGCGATAAGGAACTCGCCAAATGGATCGAGATCGACCGCCTGATGAACGCCGAAGACGACGCCGGCGGCCAGAATTTCGGCCAGCAACAGACCACGCTTTTCCTCATCGCCACCAGCGTCAACCAGCTGGAATCCAACGTGCGCATGGTGCAACGTTCGCTCAATCGTTTGGGCATGGTGGTGGTGCGCGAGGATTTGCGCTTCGAGGATTGTTACTGGTCGCAACTGCCGGCGAACTTCACCTTCATCGCCCGCAAATATCCCGTCGATACCGACCATCTGGCCGGCTTTGCCAACCTGCAGGCCGCGCCCATGGGCAACGCCGCCGGTTCGCCGTGGGGCGCGCCCGTCACCACCTTCACCACCGTGCAGGACGCACCGTATTATTTCAATTTCCATCGCCAGCAATCGGCGCACACCATCGTGCTCGGCAATGCCGGTTCCGGTCGCACCAGCTTCACCCATTTCCTGCTGGCGCAAGCGCGCCGCTTGCAAACCGCCATCTGGTATCTCGACACCCAAGGCCGCGCGGCACCCTTCATGCAAGCCATGGGGGGTGATTGCTTCGCGGTCGGCAGTGCCAACTGCATGCTCAATCCGCTGATGATGAACGAGAACCAGCCCAACCGCGATTTCCTCGCCTTGTGGCTGACCACCGTCGGCGACCCGACGGGGCTCACCCTCAACCGTTCCACCTTGGCCTTCTTCCAGTCGGTGGTCGATCGCATCTTGCAATTGCCACGCGAACAGCGCCGCATGCAGGCGGTGGTCGCCATCATCCGCGAATCCGACGGGCTGCTCGCCAACAGCTTCCAGCGTTTCGCGTCCGGCGGCATCTACGGCGACCTGTTCGACCAGCCGCAGGATACGTTCATGCCGACCAAACTCTGCACGTGGGACATCGCGCGCTGGATGGCCGATCCCGCCACCCGCGCGCCCCTCACCGGCTACCTGCTGCATCGCATCACCGGGCTCATCAACAAATCGCCGACCATCATCGTGCTCGACGAAGGCTTCAGCGTCCTCGATACGCCGCTGTTCAGCTCACGCATCGGCGGCTGGTGCGACTACCTCTCGCAGAATAACGCCGCCGCGTTGCTCACCACCAACGCCATCGCCGAAAGTTCGGCGCGCGCCTACACCTCGGTGCTCAGCGCCAAGGCCGCCACCATCTTCGCGATGGCCGACCGCGAGCCGGATGCCGGCTACGCCATGGGCTTTAACTTCACGCCGGAGGATCTCACCACCCTCGCCGTGATCGATGCGCAAAACCATTGCGTGCTGCAAAAACGCGGGCCCGAATCGGTGGTCATCAAGGCCGATCTATCCAGCTTCCCCACCACCAGCTTGCAGGTGCTCGCCGGTCAGGCAGTGGCGCCGGTGCGCAGCGCCGCCGATACCTTGGCCGAGCTCATGGGCTATGCCCCGCCGCAGGCCGTATGAGAACGCTCTCGCCGCTTGCACAATCGCTGTTGCTGCTGGCCGTGCTGGTCACCAGCTTCCTGCTGTTCACCGATATCGCGTATGCGCAGGCCGATGGCAGCGTCGGCTCCTTCCGCTGCGTCGGCGGCAAGGCCGTCGGCCAGCTCTATGTCTCCAACGACGCCCCGACTACGCTAACGATGAGCAACATCTTCTCGTTCCTCATCGGCAACATGGAGCAGCTTTCCAGCAACCTGATGGGGCACATGTTCTGCGGCTTGGGAAAATCGCTTGAGCCAGTCGTCTGGGGCGCCGCCACCCTTGCCACCGTATTCTTCGGCATCGCCTTCACCATCGGTGTCGTCCCCGCCACGGGGCGCGATGCCATCGTCTTCCTGCTTAAAATTGCTTTCATCACCGGCTTTGCCACCAGCGCCGATCTGCTGATCGGGGTTGGCTACAAGTTCCTCATCGTCGGCATGCAAGAAGGCGTCACCATCGTGCTCAAGGCGCTCGGCGGTGAATATAAAACCGGCAAGGACGTCTACGGCGCGCTCGACGGATTCTTGAACACCGCCATCCATTTCGCCACCGATAGCGTCAAGACCGTCGACCCCACCTTATCGCCAGAAGCTGCTGAAGCCGCGCGCCTGACCGCTAAATGCAAGAACGCGCTGTTCGCGGTGCTCGCCACCTTGACCGTCGCTTTCCCGCTATTGGCCTATATCGGCATCCTGCTGCTGGCGCGCATCGCCATCACCTTCGTGCGCGCGGTGTTCGCCTATGTCTATGCTTTGGTCGGCATCACCTTCCTGCTTGCCCTCGCCCCGTTCTTCCTCTCGTTCGCGCTGTTCAAGGCCACCACCCGCTTCTTCGAGAAATGGCTCGGCTACATGATCTCGTTCGCGTTTCAAGTCGTGCTGCTGTTCGCGTTCCTTGGGTTCATCCTGTCGTTGCCGGTGTCGCAGTTCTCGTCGAACATCAGCGACATGATCATGCCGAAACAGGAGACCCGCGAGACCACCTCCTTCCGCTTCCCATGGGAATATTGTACCATCTGCGAATTCGATATCGTCGATAAGAACGACCCCACCATCATCTTCACCGATGCCAACGCCGGCGACATGCTAAGCCGCGGCAAGATGCAATGTAAGTTAAAAGATGGCAAAAAAGTTCCCATCCCCATCACCGGTGCCTTCACCCCCCAAAAAGGCTCGAAAGAGATCAGCGGCCTAATGCTTTTCGCCGGCTACAATCTCATCGCCATGCTCATCCTCGCCTTCATCGTCGAAAAACTCCTGACCTTGCTGCCACAATTAGCGCAGCGTCTGTCCACCGGTGTCGGTGGCGTGTTCGGCGCACCGCAATTGGGCGGCGGCAAAGACAGCCAAGGCCAAGCTTTTTTACCATTACCGGGCGAAGCGCGCTTTAAAGACGCAGGCGACGCCTTCCGCCAAGGCATGGGCATCAACCCCGACAAAACCAACCCGCTGGGCAACGGGCCCACCAGCCTCATCCAAGGCGTGCGCGACGGACTATCCACCTTGGTCACCGGCAAGCCACTCGCCAAGGGCGAGAGCACGGGCGGCATCAACATGAAACAGATCCTCGGCACCTTGCGCCGCGACCCCAAATAAGTCGGCAAACCGCGCGCCCACAGTAAGCTGGTAGTAACTTGCCGCCACTGCTTGCAATCTCCTAAACCCCATATATAGTGTCGACCTTGGGTCAAACCCACTAGGCACTGTTGTTACGTCTTGTTCTGTGTGGATGTTGAGGGAGTTTTGAGCGAAAATTTCAGGATGATATGCAGAAATAGCCGACCTATTTCAAGGATCAGCCTGAAATTTGCAGCCAAAAATCGCCAAAAGACACGCACAACAAGACATAATGACCGTGCCCAACAGACGTGGTGTGTGTAGATGTTTAAACGTTCACAACAAGCCGTTTCGGACAGCTCGAAACACTGGTACCAAGACAAGTACCAGCACGTCCTTACCCAGCGTAACATATTGGCACTCATCGCGATTGTCGCCTTGATAACGGCCACCCTTGCTGTGTTTGCGGTCATGCGCATCGCGCCCTTGAAATCGGTCGAGCCCTACCTGCTCGAGATGGATAAAAAAACCGGCATCACCCAGCGCGTCAACCCCATCTCGCGCGATGAATACGCCGCCATTCCCGCGGTCGATAATTACTTCACCGCCACTTACCTGCGCGTGCGCGAGAGCTACAACATCAACATCCTGCGCTATAACTACAACCTCGTGCGGCTGATGAGCACGGCGGACATCTTCCGCGGCTTCCGCTTTCAGGTCGATCCCGCCAACGAAGCCGGCTTCGTCAAGCGCCTCGGTGCCGCCGGCCAGCGCGACGTCAAGATCCGTTCCATGGTCTACATCACCAACCCCGAGGAAAACGGCCGCGCCCAAAGCCCCACCCGTTCGCGCATCATCCAAGCGCGCATCACCACCACCGAGACCGCCCCCAACGCCCGCGATACCGAGAATTTCTGGATCGTGACCGTCACGTTTGAATACGCCAACCTCAATCT
>JBIIAV010000064.1:0-8596 GCA_044239745.1 Rickettsiales bacterium | reverse complement strand
ACGCGCGGCCTTGCAGGCGCTTGAGCAGCGTTACCATGTTTCGGTATCCATCCTGATGGATGCGAGCATCATCACAGGCAACCACCGCCTCATCAAGGTGACGAGCGAAGGCAAAGAGATCACCCATGTGACCGCCACCGGCGAAGAAGGCAAAGGCCGCGGACGTCGTGGCGGTGCCGCCGGCGCGCGCCGCGGACGCCGTGGTGGCCGTGAATCCGGTCAATCGCTGAGCTTCGATGGTACCACCAGCGCCCCCTCGCCGGAGGACCTGATGGACGAGCCGATGCGCGAGGACGACGACGAGATCATCGGTGCGACCTCCGAAGGTGGCAACGCCGAATTCGCCCCACGCCAACCGCGCGAGCCGCGTGGCGACCGTGGGGAACGTGGCGATCGTGGCCCGCGCCGCGAACGTGGCGGCCGCAACCGCAATCGCAGCCGTGGCGACCGTCCGGATCGTACGCCGCGTGACCCCGCACAGATCGCGGAAGCCGCGAATGGCGAAGTCGCAGCCAACGCACCTGTCGAGCTTGACGAGAACGGCCAGCCGATACCACGCAACGGTGATCGCAGCCGTCGTCGCGGCCGTCGTGGTGGCCGCAACCGCCCACGCGGCGAGCGTCGTCCACGCGAGGAAGGCAGCATCGGCAACCCCGTGATGGCAAGCGAAGGCGCGAGCGAATCGTTCATGGTACCCGTGATGAGCAGCTACGAGCCGACGTCCTATGCCGCGCCGCAACCCGCCCCAAGCCGGCCGGCGAGCATCGCGCCGCTGAGCGAGAAGCAGACCAACCCAGCGGCGGTCGCTTCGCCGATCATCTCCCACTCCAGCGGCGACAGCAGCAATGCCAAGCGCAAAGGATGGTGGAGCCGCGTGCTGGAGAATTAGCCGACCACGGTATCACGGTGAGGTAGTCGGTATGCGTAGGGTTCGATGGCAGGGAATGAAACGTCGGGCACGGGCTGCGGTCGCAGCCATCGCCGCCCTCACCTTGCCGTTGCAGGCGCAGGCCGGACTCATCCGCGATGCCGAGATCGAAAACACGCTTTATAGCTATGGTCGCCCTATTTTTCAGGCGGCCGAAATTCCGGCGGAATCGGTGCGTATCCTTATCGTATCGAGCCCTGAGGTGAACGCGTATGTCGCCGGTGGTCTGAATATCTTCATCAACACCGGACTCATCCGCGAGACCACCAAACCCAGCATGCTGATCGGCGTGATCGCGCACGAGACCGGCCATATCGCCGGCGCGCATCTTTCGCAGTTCAAGGAAAAAGCATCGCGGGCGATGTTGGGCGGGCTTATCGGCACGGTGATCGGCGCGGCGGCGGCCGCCGGTGGTGCGGGCAAGGCCGGTGCGGGCATCATGGCCGGTTCGCAGAATATCGCGAACCGCACGTTCCTGAGCGATATCCGCGTCAACGAGCAATCGGCCGACCATGCCGCCCTGACATTTCTGGATGCCAACGAGATCTCGGCCAGCGGCTCGCTGGAAATGTTCGAGGTGCTGCGCCGCCGTGAAAGCGGCGGGCTGAAGAAGGACCCCTACCTGCAAAGCCACCCGCTTTCGAGCGAACGCATCGCCACCATGCGTAACCACGTCAGCCAATCGACGATACCGGTCGATCAGGTGCCCAGCGGCTTTGCGGCCATGCATGCCCGCATGCTCGCCAAGCTCACGGCCTTCCTTGAGCCCTATGAAACCACGCTGCGGCTTTACCCCGCAAACGACACCTCCGTGGCGGGGCGCTATGCCCGCGCCATCGCGGAATTCAAGCGCAGCCAATTCGCCGCGGCGCTGGCCGGCATGAACGCACTTATCAAGGAATACCCCAACGACCCGTATTTCTACGATACCAAAGGGCAGATTTTATTCGAAAGCGGCAAGCCGGAAGCGGCGGCAGCTGCCTATGCCAAGGCCAGCACGCTCAAGAGCGATTCGGCACTTATCCTGACGGATTATGCGAAGGCGTTGATGGCGCAGAACAAACCCAGCGAATTATCGCGCGCCATTGCCCTACTTGAACGCTCGAAAGAGATCGACGACAGCTACACGACAACATGGCGGCAATTGGCCATCGCTTATGGCAACCAAGGTAAACTCGGCCAATCCTATGCGGCGCTGGCCGAAGAAGCCGTGCTCAACGGCGATACCGAGGGGGTGCTGCAACATGTCGCCCGAGCCCGCACGCAGGCCCAGAACGACCCATCCCTGTTGCTGCAATTGGATGACCTCGAACGAGATGCGAAAGCACAACTGGAAAAAAAGAAAAACGATTCGCCGTTTTAGGGCTTTTTTACTTGCTAAAATGAGCGGAACGCTCAGAATCGTTACATCGAACAACAAACCTTACGCAGGAGTCTTCCCATGAAATACGCGCAACTCATCATTGGTCTTTTACTGGGTACCGCACTTGGTGGCGCAGTGGTCGTCGGCACCGGCCAGACGGGCGTTGCCGGTGGCGCAACGGACGCCGAATCGGTGAAGAAGATCGTGCGCGAAGTGATCGCCGATGAGCCGAAGCTGATCCTTGACTCGGTACAGAAATTCCAGGTGGACGCGCAACGCCAGAAAATGGCTGGTGCGAACGAAGCCCTCAAGGACGCCGACCTGCGCGACAAAATCTTCAACGACCCGAACGCACCGACCGTTGGCCCGAAAGATTCCAAGCGGGTGGTCGCGGAGTTCTTCGATTATAACTGCGGCGCATGCAAAATGATGTTCAAGAGCATCGATGCGGTGCTGAAGAAAGACCCCACGACGCGCGTGGTCTTCCACGAATTCCCGATCTTCGGCCCCGTTTCCGAGACCAACTCCAAACTGGGCATCGCCGTCAGCCGGCTGTATGCGGACAAATACTTCGCCTTCCACACCAAGATGCTGACGCATGAAGGCAAGATCGACGAGAAAGCCGCCCTTGGCATTGCCAAGGATCTGGGCATGGACACGGCGAAACTGAAAGCCGAAAGCCAAAGCAAAGAGGTAGCCGAAATTTTGGATAACCACCGCAAGCTTGGCGAGAAGCTGGGCGTGCAAGGCACCCCGACCATGGTGTTCGAGAACGAGATCGTGCCACATGGCATGAGCGCTGAAGATCTCGACGCGCGCCTTTCCGGCAAGCCTGCACCGGCTGCTAACTAGCACTTAATTTCTGCTACGCCGCCGCGCCTTGCGTGACGATGCGTTCGGCACGCACCCACCAATTGGGATGTTGTGCAGCCAGTGCCTGCGCGGCGCGTTGCGCTTCTTCGTGGTCGCTGTAAAGCCCGAAACAGCAGGCACCGCTACCGGTCATGCGCGCGATGCGTGGTGACGGCTGAACGGTCTCGATCGCGAGCAAGACTTCGGCAACGGTGGCATCGACCGCGATGGCAGGCCGCTGTAGGTGGTTGCCCGTGCGTGCCAACGCTTGCCAGAATGCATCCGCTGTATCCGCTGTCGAGGGCCATGGCGCAACGCTTTGGATAGTTTGGAACGCCTTGTAAACTTGCGCCGTGAGTAGCGGCACCCGCGGATGCACCAGCAGTGCCGACATAGCGGGCAAGGCATGGGGAATGGGAAGCAGCGTATCGCCGATTCCGCTGGCAATGGCGGGTTGTGCCGCAAGGCACATCGGCACGTCCGCCCCTAGTGTGACGGCGATGGCGTGCAATGCACTGGATGGCAGCGCCAATTGCCAGAGTTGCTGAAGGCCGCGTAGCGTGGCCGCCGCATCGGCCGAACCGCCGCCCAAGCCAGCGCCCACCGGAATATTCTTTTCCAAGGTGAGGCGCGCGCCCTGCCCTGTTGCTGCGTGGCATTGTAGCAAGCGCGCCGCTTTCATGACCAAATTATTCTCGGTATCGCCGGCGGCGGAAGCGAATTCGCCAACGACGGTCAGCGAGAGATCCTCGGCCGGAGCGATGTGGAGGATATCGGCAAGTTGGGTGAAGACGACCAGACTCTCAAGCAGGTGATAGCCATCGCTCCGCCGGCCGAGCACGTGTAGAAATAAATTCAGCTTCGCGGGGGCCCGCAGCGACTGCTCACGCATCACTGAACCTGTGTGACAGGCGCGCTGGTAGGTGTATCGAGTGCTTGGACTTGCGGCGCTTTAGCGCTCACTTCCGGCTTGGGCGCGGCGACGAACGCAGGCATGCCGTTGATGAGTTTTTCCTGCAGGTCTTGCGTCAATTCCTTATCCGGCTTGAAGGTGAGCGCGCGCTCCCACTGGTAACGGGCTTCCACCTCGCGCCCGACACGCCAGTACGCATCGCCCAGATGGTCGTTCACGGTGGGGTCGTCCGGCATCATGGTGATGGCACGCTCGAACTGCTCGACCGCGGCCTTGAAGTTACCGCTGAGATAATAGGCCCAGCCCACCGAATCGATGATATGCGCGTCGTCGGGGCGTTGGGAGGATGCGATCTCGAGATACTCGCGCGCCTGCACAAGGTTGGTGTTCATGGTGAGCCAGCTATAGGCGAGGTAATTCAGCACGTCCGGCTGGTCGGGCTGCAGCTTCAAGGCGCGCATGAAATCGGCCTCGGCCAGATTCCAATTGCCCGAACGCTCGTAGCTGATGCCACGGGCATAAAGCAGCGGCCAATCGGAAGCGCCCAACGGCTCGGTGCGCGAAATGGCGGCGCTGTAGGTCTCGCTGGCGAGGGCGAATTTATTGGCGTCGCGCTCCATATCGCCTTTGGTGATGAGTGCCGACGCATCGCTTGGGTAACGTGCGGCGATGGCCTCGAGCAAGGCGATGGCCTTTTCCTTCTGGCCGAGCGCTTCGTAGTTGAGGGCTTTACGAATCTGGGCGCGGCGGGCGAACACGCTGCCTTCAGGAATTTTATCGTAGGTGGCGATGGCTTGTTTGTAGTCGCCCACTTGCTCGTAAAGGTTGGCCAACATCAGCTGTGCCGGCGGCAGGTTGGGATGGATCTCGAGGGCGATGCGCAAATAAAGGAAGGTGTCTTGGGTCGCGTCCTCGCCGAAGAGGATGCTGGCAGTGGTGAAGAACAACTCGGCGAGGCCTTGCTTAGCGTCCTGTATCAAGGGTGCGGGTGCAGCGCCGACGCCCAACTTATCGGGAATGAGGCTCGATTGCGGGTTGGCGGCGGCATAGGCGTCGTAGGTCGCTTGCGCGTCCTCCCACTTGCCTTGGCGCGCTTGGAAATTGGCGATGGCCTCGATCACGCGGTAAGGCGTGACGGCTGGGTCGATATTGGATTTGGAATAGGCGTCCTGCGCGGCGGCTTTGTTGCCCAGCACGTCGTTCATCAAGGCCGTGTGGTAGTTGATGAAGGGCGCGAAGAAACCGGCCTTATCGATGGTGGTTTGCATATCAACGATGCCAACTTTCTGACCCGAAGCCACAGCCAGCCATTCGTTCATAACAGGGCGGATGAGGCCGAACAGACCTTCCGCCGAGGCGGCGTTGATGGCCGCTTGCGCGCCGGTGAAGTCATTCTTCTTGACGCTTTCAAGCATCAGCAAACTGGCGACCAATGGTTCGTTGTTCTTTGCCTTGGCAAGGCTATGTGCCAATTTCATGGCAGGCGCAATGTCGCCGGCCAGCAAGTACATGCGCATGGCTTCTTGTTGCAGATCCTCGTTGTTGGGGTCGTGCGCAAGGGTCTCGCTCAGGTAGCGTGCGGCTTGCTTCAGATCCTGATTCTGCTTGGCGAAACGACCGGAAAGAAAGCTGCCGGCAAGCCCGGGGCGTATCTCGGTCGGCACTGGTTTGGCGAGCGCCTCCCCCGCGACCAGCGTGGCACGGGCCTTGGCAGGTTTTGCGCGCAGATCATCGGCGTTGGCCGCCTGCACGCACAGCACCCCCCCTGCGAACACCGAAAAAAGCGCGCCAAACCTTAGGATTTGCGCGATTTGCGCCATGTGACCACCCGAACCACCGAAAATTGCTTGCACTGCTGGCTCTTTACATTATATTGCCGCGCCTATCAAACGAAATGCGTGAACCGCACGAACACACGACGAGGATTTTATGAGCAGTAAGAACAACCCAGAGCTACGTGGCGCGGTCACTGAACTTCGCAAGTACAAAGGCAAGACCGTAAAGCCCTGCCGCATCATCGACCCGACCCGCGGTATCGACTTCATCGGTGCGGCGTTCGAATCCGGCGAGATCGTGATGGACGCGGTCACCAAGCGCCCGATCCCTTACCAAGCGATCTACGGTTAGTAGCGATTCGCGCCTTTGGCGCATGGGGGCGTAACGCCCCCGCCTACATATTCGGATAGTTCGGCCCGCCGCCGCCTTCGGGCGTGACCCAGACGATATTCTGCGTTGGGTCCTTGATGTCGCAGGTCTTGCAATGCACGCAGTTCTGCGCGTTTATCTGCAGGCGTTTGCCAGCACCTTCCTCGACATACTCGTATACACCGGCGGGGCAAAACCGCGCTTCCGGCCCGTCATAGACGGCAAGGTTGATGGCCACCGGCGCCGAGGCGTCCTTCAATGTCAGGTGCGCGGGCTGGTCTTCCTCGTGGTTGGTGTTCGATAGATAGACGGAGGATAAACGATCGAAACTGACGACTCCGTCCGGCGCGGGGTAGGCGATTTTTTTCTGGGTGGCAGCGGGCTTCAAGGCGCTGTGATCGGCGTGATGCTTGAATGTCCACGGCGCACGGCCACGAAACAGATAGGTATCCAACGCCGCAAGCACCAAGCCCGCCCAAAGCCCCAACCGAAACGACGGACGGATATTGCGCACGGCATAAAGCTCGGCACCGACCCATGACGCCTTGAGTGCCGCTTCGTAGGGCGCGATATCGTGCGTATCGGAAGCCAGCGCGACTACGGCCGCCTCTGCCGCCAGCATGCCCGATTTCATCGCGGTGTGGGAACCCTTGATGCGCGGCACATTGAGGAAGCCCGCGCTGCAACCTATGAGCGCGCCGCCGGCGAATGTGAGCTTGGGAATGGATTGCCAGCCGCCCTCATTCAGCGCGCGCGCACCGTAAACCAAGCGCTTGCCACCTTCGAACAGCGGGCGGACCTTCGGATGGGTCTTGAAGCGCTGGAACTCCTTGAACGGATCGAGATGCGGGTTGGCATAATCCAGCCCGACCACGAACCCGACCGCCACTTGGTTATCCTCGAGGTGATAGATGAACGAACCACCATAGGTGCTCGCATCCATCGGCCAGCCGACGCTATGTTCCACAAGGCCTTGCCGGTGTTTGGATGGCTCCACCTGCCATATCTCCTTGATACCGATGCCGTAGGTCTGCGGCTCGACGCCGTCGCGCAGGCGGAACGTATCCATCAATTTCTGCGCGAGCGAACCGCGGCAACCTTCGGCGAATAGTGTCAGCTTGGCACGCAGCTCCATCGGCGGTTGGTAGGTGGGCTTTTGTTCGCCGTGCTTACCGATACCGAACGCACCGGTGCGCACACCTTTGACCGCGCCTTCCTTGATGATCGCTTCGGCGGCGGGAAACCCTGCGAATATCTGGACGCCGAGCCCCTCGGCCTGCGCGGAAAGCCAGCGGCACAGGTTGGCCAACGAGATGATGTAGTTGCCGTGATTCTTCATTTGCGGCGGTGTCGGCATCGCCACGCGGTGGCGTGCGGTTAATAGCGAAAAATGGTCGCTGGTGACGGCGACGTTCAGCGGGGCACCCAGCGTCTTCCAATCCGGCAATAGCTCGTTCAAGGCGATGGGGTCGAACACCGCACCCGATAAAATATGCGCGCCAATCTCGGAGCCTTTTTCGATGAGGATGATGTTGGTATCGGGGGCAAGCTGCTTCAAGCGAATCGCGGCCGATAAACCGGCGGGGCCACCGCCTACGATCAATACGTCGCATTCCATGATGTCGGTCATTCGCTAAATCCCCCGTGTTTCGATCATCATACCAGCGCGACCGAACGGATGAAAGTGAGAATCATGAAAGAAAGAGTGACCGGCGCG
The DNA here is from genome assembly GCA_044239745.1 of Rickettsiales bacterium. Classification (GTDB taxonomy): domain Bacteria; phylum Pseudomonadota; class Alphaproteobacteria; order Rickettsiales; family UBA3002; genus QFOX01. Next base: position 678 of record JBIIAV010000064.1, on the reverse strand, counting down.
CTAGCCGATGGACAGCGAGTTGTCCTTGCCCACATCGCCCACGGGTCGCGCCGCGACCTGCGTATCCTCGGTGCGGGTGATGCCAAGATTGCCAAGGTCCGGCAGCTTCATCTCTTGGTCGAGTTTTTTCTCCACCAACGTATTGACGACGCTGTTGAACGCGGCGGCGGCAGCATTGGCCAATGGGTTGTCGGTGGTATTAGTCATGCATCACCTGCTGTTCATGATCGAGCGTGTCGAGGAATTCGATGGCGCGACGCTGCGATTCCAAGGTGGGCAAACTAAGGGCCACCAGCTCCTTCGCCTGCTTCACTTTGCGCATATTCACCCCGCAGGAGGCCAAGTGGCCGCGGTTGCTGCACATGCGCGGATCCGAAAGCAGCGCCTTGGCATATTCGACATCCTGATATTCCTGCAAAGCGCTGGTAAGCTCGACCACGGCCTTGGCTGCAATATCCGGTGCATAAAACTGTTGTTCGACTAGTTGCATGGATGCGTCTGACCTATGTTATTGCTTGTTTTACCAGAATGCCGCAAATTGATTAATTTTTCGTTACGCCCATGACAGCAGCACAGAACCTAGAAAAAACCTATGATGCGCTGCAATGGCAGGCGCAAATGGGCGTCGATATCTGCGTCGAAACCACACCACAGATTCTGCGCGCGGCGATCGCGCCG
>JBIIAV010000008.1:0-30693 GCA_044239745.1 Rickettsiales bacterium | reverse complement strand
GCCAATGGTGAAGGCAGGAAACACGATGTGGAAGCTCACCGTGAATGCGAACTGAATGCGGGCGAGTAATATTGGGTCCAAGTTAACCATAGAATCTCCTGCAACGGCACATGTTGTTTGCTGGCGTGACTATAGACTGCCGATGCACCGACGGCTTGATGTAAATCAAGGAGCACATCTTTTCTTTTGTTAGGTTCATGGAGATTCATTCCTACGGAGCCTGTATGAAATCGATTCTTTCCGCCACCGCTGTTGCCCTTGTCATCGCTGCACCTGCCTATGCGAGTAGCCCCTTCAAAGCGGGCGATGTGATGGTGCGGGCACGCGCCATCAATGTGCGACCGGACGAAAGTGGCCGTGTCTCGAACGGCGATTCGGTACACATCAACGATACCGTCGTACCGGAGCTGGATTTCAGCTATTTCTTCACTCCGAATGTCTCGGCCGAGCTCATCGCGGCGGTTACGCCGCATGATGTAAAAACCAGCAGCGGTATTAATGCGGGTAGTGTCTGGCTGCTGCCGCCCACCCTCACACTGCAATACCATTTCACGCAGATGACCGGTGTCATTCCCTATGTCGGCGCAGGCGTGAACTACACGCATTTCTATGATGAAAAGGGCGGCGCGCTGAATCGTGTAAACTACGACGACAGCTTCGGTGCAGTGCTGCAGGCCGGCGCGGATATTCCGCTTGAGGGCAACTGGTATGCGAACGTCGATGTGAAAAAAGTCTATATCGACACCAAAGCCACCTTCTCGCCAAGCGGTGTCACCGCTAATGTCGATATCGATCCATGGATCGTCGGCGTCGGCGTCGGCTATAAGTTCTAGCTATGTGCGGCGCTGTTACTCCCATTTCTGTCGCTAAGGCCTGCTCAGGAAAATGCATGGGCACCGGATGCCGCCGTGCCTCGCGCGTGTGGGTGGTGGCCGCCTGCGAGGGCATGGTCTCGCTATTCACGAAGGCGGATTCGGGGGTAATCAGCCCCCTGCCACTGGGAAATCAGACGGTCTTTGCGTCCCTCGATGCCTTCCAAAAATCCATCAGCAGCGCCGAAAAGCAGCATGCGTTCGATCAGCTGATCATCGTCGGCAGTAACAACGATATTGCGTGGGTGCATGCCTCCATGCCTTCGCAAGCAACGCAGCATGTGGTGGCAGAAATCGAGTATCCGCTGCTACCGGCATGGTTCAAGCAATCGCTGCCGCTGCCGATCTTGAGCCACGCGCTTGAGGGCGTCTTCGCGGATTAATTCGACGTGTCTTCCACGTCGCAGCTGCCAGATTCCGAACAGCTATTGCACACGAACTGCCGCAGCTTACCGATATCGCCCACCGTAAGACTCTGGCCAGATACCGCCACACCCACGGGTTTGAGTTGCTGCTGACTGCGCGAGAGCGTCTCTGGTTTCATACCGAGATAGGCTGCCAGAATATGCTTCTCCACCGGAATCTGGATGGTTTTCGAGCCGCCCATCTGTGTGTGGCAGAGCCGCAGTAGAAAACAGCCCAGCCGCTGCGCCGCCGACATGGTCGTCATATGTTCGAGCTTCAACTGCGCCTGCGCAGTGCGTTCGTTCAACAACGCCATCACGCGTGCGGAAAGCGTCGGTTCCTTGGCTACCAGCGCTCGGATGGTCGCTGCCGGTACTGCCACCAGCTCCGCCGCTTCGCCCACCACTTCCGCCGAATACGGGTAGTTCGCATTCGCAAATAGCGCCGCCTCGCCGAAGACATCGCCTTGCGTGCATAAGCCGGTGATGCTCTCCTTGCCGTCCGGCGTTTGGCGGGTGAGCTTCACCCAGCCGGAAACCACCAGCCACAGGCTGCTCGCCGCGTCACCGTGCGAGACAATGCGCGCATCGCCACCATAGGATTTCGTATGCAGCATCGGCACCACGCTTGCCCATAATTCGGGGTTTTCCTGCAGCAGCGGGTGGGAAATCGTATCGATGATTGCGTGCTTTTTGGATCTCAACATATGCCCACCATAATGCCTACACCCGCGTTTGCCAATATCGATCCTCGCTTAAAAAAGGTTACCTGAATCAGCGACGAGCTTTGGTTCGGCGGATACACTAAGTGTCCGTGTACGAAACAACTCCTTCCCCAGCCATAAGCTATAAAAAATCCCTTCGGAGCGTCGCTTTTTGATGGCAACGGTTGCGCGGGTCGGCGCGATGGTTTACAGTCGCCATATGCATTCACCACGCCACCATCCATCCATTACATCCACCACCTGCCCTGCGCATCGCGGTGCCGGCTTCTCGCTGGTTGAGCTAAGCATCGTGATGGCGATATTGGGGCTATTGGTCGGTGCGGTGGTGGCCGGTCGGTCGTTCATCCAGTCGTCGGAGCTGCTTTCCATCAACCGCGAGCTGCAACAATATCAAGCCGCCATCGGCATGTTCAAAACGAAGTACGGCACCCTCCCCGGTGATATGCCCGACGCGGTGAGCGTGTGGGGCGCGCAAGCCGGCGCCACGACCGACGGTGCCGACGCTACCTGCGCCGCGCTTACCACTGGCGCCACCGGCACGGCCACCTGTAACGGCGACGGCAACGGCGTGATCGGTCAAAACAATGTAGGTGGAAATGGCCAATACGAGGTTTTTCGCACATGGCAGCATTTGGCGAATGCCGGCATGGTATCCGGGAAATTCACTGGTATCCCTATGTCCAGCATCACTGGGGATTCCGAGTCCGTGATTGGTGAAAATGTTACCGCCTCTCGTTTTCCCAAGGCAGGCTGGACATTGGGCTCCGTTCCTTCGTTTGAGGGCGACTGTGAATTTTATGGTCAAGACCTTGGTGTATTACTTATTTTTGGTGGTTATTCCACAGAAGAGCCAAGCTGCGGTGGCGTGCTACTCAGCGCCGACGCCTACGGCATCGACATCAAGACCGACGACGGAGTTCCAAGCACCGGTAAAGTGCTCAGCAGCGGCACCAGCTACACCCTGACCGACACCACCACCCTCCTCAGCCTCATTTTTCGCACCGATTATTAGGGTTGGATAAATACTTCCTGCCCTTTATAAAGCGGCATGGCTCTTTCCTACGATGTTCTGCGTAACCGCGACTTCCGCCGCCTGATGGCCACCCGCTTGTGCGGAATATTCGGGCTGCAAGCGCAGGCGGTGATTGTCGGCTGGCAGGTCTATACCATTACCAAGGACCCTCTCATGCTTGGCCTTGTCGGGCTGGTCGAGGCGGTGCCAGCGATTTTGTTCGCACTGTTCGCCGGCCATATCGTCGATAACAACAAGCCGCACCGCATCTTCCGCAATTGTTTGGCGGTGCATGCGCTCATTTCGCTTGGGTTATTGCTCATTGCGGGCGGCATGGTCGGCGCGACGGATGATATCATCCTCATCGCGTTATTCGTTGGTGTCTTTCTCTCCGGCATCACGCGCAGCTTCATCATGCCGGCCTCGTTCACCCTGCTTTCACAAATTGTTCCGCGCCACGATATTCCCGCGGCCTCGGCATGGCTATCGAGTGGCTTCCAACTGGCGGCGATTGGTGGCCCCGCCACGGCAGGGCTTATCTATGGCGGCTATGGCAGTTCGGTGGCGTGGTTCCTGCCGCTGATTTTCATCGTCGGCGCTTTCGTCGCCATCAGCGGTATTGCGCCACATTTCAAGCACTATAAAAGTTCCGAGAAGCGCGAACCGGCGCTACAGAGCATCGGCGCGGGCTGGCGTTTCGTCATCGGCAATAAGGTGCTGCTTCCCATCATGACGCTCGATATGTTCGCGGTATTGTTCGGCGGCGCGGTCGCGATCTTGCCGGTATTCGCCGATCAAATTCTGCATACCGGCTCCGAGGGGCTTGGGCTGCTGCGCGCGGCGCCAGCGGTCGGCTCCATCATCACCGCGCTTTATTTCGCCCTCAAACCGATGAAGATCATCCGCGCCACGACGTTGTTCTATGTCATCACGGGCTTTGGCATCTGCATGATCTGCTTCGGCCTGAGCACCAGCTTCTGGATGGCATCGCTCTTACTTGCGTTAAGCGGCGCGTTCGATAGCGTCAGCATGGTCATCCGCAGCACCCTCATGCAGCTGCTCATTCCCGACACCATGCGCGGGCGTGTTTCATCGCTCAACGGTATGTTCATCATCTCCTCCAACGAGATTGGCGCGTTCGAATCTGGCGCGGCGGCAAGCCTGCTTGGGCTAGTGCCATCGATCGTCATTGGTGGCAGCATCACCCTTGCCGTGGTCGGCGTGACGGCCACTTGCTGCCCCGAACTGCGGCGCCTTGTCGTCCATACGGATAAAAAACAATAATCGCTTATAAGTTGTATTCAAGAAATGCTTATATCTTCGGATATTGCTAGATATCATAGAAAATTTTTCTAGTGGTGGTAGCTATCCGCCGCTTAATTCGCTTGAAGATTCAACCTTGAGTTGTTACATTGCGCCGCAGTAGAGAACCTGAACCGTGAAAGTTGGTCGTATGTCGCTGCGCTGCCTCATCGTGGAAGATAATCCCGTGAACTACACCATCATGCGCAATCAGCTCATCAAGAACGGCTTCCACCCCGACATGTGCATGGACGGACGCGAGGCCATGGATTACTGCATCGCACACGGCATGCCCGATCTCATTCTGCTCGATGGCTACATGCCGCGGATGGACGGCATCGCCTTCCTCAAATGGATCCGCAACTACCCCAGCGGTGACACACCCTATATCCTGTTCTGTTCATCCTCGGTCGATAAGATCGATGCGCAGGAGGCATTGCGCTTGGGCGCCAACATCCACCTTCCCAAACCGATTAAACAAGAGGATCTGGCCACGGTCATCGCCGCGGTCAGCGGGCATATCCGTCAGGCTAAAGCCTACAAATGATCATCGAGAGATCATCCGCCGGCTTGGGCGTATACCGCCCGTAGAGCGCATCCATCATGTTCTTCAGATAGGTCGCCGAGGCGGCATTACGCTCGGTCGCACACAGATGCGATACCACTTCCTCCGTCGACATCGAGACCCCTTGCGCGTTGGGCGACTCGATGAGCGCATCGCTGTAGATGAATAAGCGGTCGCCGACTTGGTACGGCAGGCGATGGTTCTGGTAGCGCGCATGATTATCCACCCCCAGCAGATGGCCGCGCGTATCCAACAGCATGGGTTTTTCTGAACCGATGAGGATGGGTGGCGGCGCCGCTGCTGCCGCATAGTCGATATAGTGATGGCGGGTATCGATGACAGCGATGAAGGCGGTGGCGAACTTACCGGCACTCATGAAATCATGCAGGCGTTCGTTCAGTATCGTCAGTACATGGGCGGGCGTTTGGGTGGTCAGCACCGCGTCCTCGATCAGGGTATGCACCGAAAAAGCATAAAGCGCCGCGGTCAACCCGTGACCGGAAATATCGATCGAGACGATGGCGAACCGATCCTCGGTCAAGCGGCGGATGGAGATATAGTCGCCGGCCAGCTCGCTCGCGGGGTGATAATAATGCGCGATATCGACCTGCATCTGCTGCTGGATCGCGTCGATGACCTCCTCGCGCGGCAGCAGGATGTTCTGCAAGATCACCGCCTCTTCCAGTTCTTCTTGGATACGGCGGTGGCGCTCCTCGCCTTCGCGGCGCAGATAGGCACGCTCAAGGTGCGCAAGCGCGCGTGCAATGGTCTCGCGCGGGTGGACGGGTTTGGTCAACAGGTCGGTCACGCCCATCTCGAAGGCGCGGGCTTTCACTTCCGGTTTTTCCGTCGCCGTTTGCATGATGACGACCATACTGTCGAGCAGCCGTTCGTTGCGCAATATATCGCACAGGGCAAAGCCATCCATCACCGGCATCTCGATATCGAGGAACATCAGATCCGGGCAATGGTAGTGGATGTGCTCCAGCGCTTCCTGACCATGGTTGCACTCCTCGATATGCTTGAACCCCGCCTGCTGGCAGATCTTGCGCAGCACCAGCCGGCTCATTTCCGAATCGTCGACGATCAGGATGCGGCTGGTCGCGATCACATGCGCTAACACGCTCTGTCGTTGGTTGGGAGACATCGTTATTGAAACTTTCGTGGGCGTGGCAGGTGCAAGGTCGTTTGGGGTGCATAGGCGTCAGAACAGTTCAATCGCGTCCTCCGATACAGCTTTCGGCTGGGCCGCCAAGCGATGATTGACATGGATGCCATGCTTATCAGCCACCGTGAAAAGCCGCTGCCGCATCGCCGATAGGCTCAGTACCGAAGCGATCTGATCGAGCGCGGCGGCGGGGTCGCGCGGCAGCGGGTAGCGTTTCGGGTCGCGCTCGTGGTCGCGCATCGCGCGGATCAGGGCCACCATGTTGCTGATGATCTGGGAGTTGCGATCTTGAAACTGCATGCTGACGGTGATGCCACCGATCTTCGAGGAGATGGCCTTCACCGAGTCCGACGATTGCTGCATGATGGAGGAGATCGACTGGCTTTGCTTGACCAAGGCGTTCAGCAGCATATCGATCTCTTCGCGCGCGGCGATATTCTCGGACATATCGATCCCCGCCACCCGTCCGAGGGTTTCTTGCCCGCGCTGCACCTTATCCGAGATGCTGCCGATCTGGTTCTTCATTTCCTTGGCCATGTTATCGATCTGCCCCGATACCTGCTTGACCTCGCACGCCACCACCCCGAAGCACTTGCCGGCCGTACCGGCGCGCGCCGCTTCGATCGTGGCGTTGAGTGCCAGCATGCGTGTCTGGCTGTTGATCTTGTTCACCTGATTCAAGAAGCGCTCGATATTGGCCAGCTGCTCGATGATGCCCTCCATCACGAACGAGAGATCCATCGCATTCTCGGCGATCGTCACGATCTTGCCGATTGTCCCCGAGATACTGTCGCTCATGATATGCATGAAATGATCGATGGTCATGTGGCTATCCTTATGCTCGAGCTTGCTTGCGGTCTGCACCAGCTTCTCGAGGATGTTGGCCTGCGTGCCCGTTGCCTCGGCAAGGGCCGTGAAATTCGTGCTCAGATTGCCGGTGTTCTTCTCGACATCCAGCGCCGAATCCTCAAGGATATGGCACAGCGAATCGTAGCACACATCCAGCGCGATATGGTTGATGCCTGCGTCCGGCTGGCGGGGCAATTCCTCGTGTTTTACCAACTCTAACGGTGTCATAGAAAACATCTCCCTTTGATGGCGTTGGCGATATCATTCAGTGCGCATACTTCGGCCACAGCGCCGATCTCGAAGGCGGTGCGCGGCATGCCATAGACGATGGCGCTCGCCTCATCCTGACCGATGGTGTGCGCCCCCGCCTGACGCATGGCCAGCAGGCCACTGGCGCCGTCCCTTCCCATGCCGGTAAGGATAACGCCGAGCGCGCCGGCACCCGCATGGGTGGCCACCGAGCCGAACAACACATCGACCGAAGGTTTATGACTACTGACCGGCGGCGCATCCCCAAGCGTGCAGCGCCACTCGCCGCCAGCGCGCACGATCTCGAGATGTTTGCCACCCGCCGCAATGACCGCCTGCCCCGCTTTGATAACCTGTCCGTCCGCTGCTTCTGTCACCTCCAACGCGCACAGGCCGTTGAGACGCGCCGCAAAACTGGCGGTGAAGACGGGCGGCATATGTTGGGTGACGGCAATGGGCGGTGTGTTCTTCGGCAAGTGGGTGAGCACTTCGGTCAATGCCTCCACCCCGCCGGTGGAAGCACCGATGGCGATGATCTTGGGAGCATGCATCGAGGGATTGCCGCGCTTGGGTGCCGGTGGGCGTGCGCTAACGGCTTTACGCGGGCTCACTTTGGCGGCGGCGGCAATGCGTATCTTTTCGATCAGCGCAATCGAGAATGCCTTGAGCTGTGCCTCGTTATGCATGGTGGGCTTTGCCAAACAATCCACCGCGCCAAGCTGCAAGGCCGCGATTGCCGTATCGGTACCCTTGCCAGTCAGGGTCGAGACCATGATCACCGGCATCGGCCGCAGGGTCATGATCTTCTCGAGGAAGGCCAAACCATCCATGCGCGGCATCTCGACATCCAATGTCAGCACATCGGGGCTCAGATCCTTAATCTTCTCACGCGCCTCGTAGGGATCGCATGCACTGCCGACCACTTCGATATCGGGATAGGGCCGCAGCAACTCGCTCAGCAGCTCGCGCATCACGGCGGAATCGTCGACGATCAGGACTGTGGTTCGTGCATGCATCAGAACAGCTCGATGCCCCCCTCAATCGGTTTCGTCGAGATGGCCTTGCGGTACTTGTCCTCCTCCTCGACCACCAGATAATCCTGTTTGCGCTGCAAGCTGCGCATCATCACCTTGCCCGTCACCGGATAGTAGTGCAGCGAACGCGGGCACTCCCCCTCAAGGTCCTGCGACGTGATCGCGTATCCCTCGCGCTTGAGGAACTCGCGCACAAAGCGCGCATTCTTCGAGCCGATGCGCGCCGAGTTGTTGATCACGTTGCCACCGCCGAACACCTTGAACTCCAGCCTGTGTTTCTGGGCGCCGGCCTTCAGCAGCCCGTTGATGAGGCTCTCCATCGCGTTCACGCCATAACGTGCCGCATCGCTCGACTGCGGATCGCTTTGTTCGTCGCCGGGCAACAGGAAATGGTTCATGCCGCCGATGCCGATGACGGGATCACGCACGCAGGCAGAGACGCACGAGCCGAGGATTGTTGCGAGCATCTCGTTCTCGTTGTTCGATATCTCCCACTCGCCGGCGAATATCTTGATGACATAGGCATTGAACGTGGCGTTGTAGAAGCGCTTCTTGGCGGTGTTGAAATACTCCGCGACCGGCATCTCGCCGCCGCTACCGCGCTTTTCATCCATCGTGCGTTGATAGCGTTCCATATCAGTGTGTTTTACGGTAAATGGTGCGGCCGACCAGCTCGAAACGCTTGGTCACTTTCATCAAATTCTCGGAGTGTCCGATGTAAAGCCAACCGCCGACCGCCAGCAGCTCGGCCATGCGGTCGAACAGGCGCGCCTGTGTTTTCTTATCGAAATAGATGACGACATTACGGCAGAAGATCGCATCGAACATGCCTTGCATCGGCCAATGCTCCAAGAGATTGAGATGCTTGAACGCGATCAGCGATTTGAGTGCGTCCGACATCTGCATGAGGCTCTCTTTGCCGCTTTTTATGACATCGCTGCGGTAGGGCGGTGGAATATTGTTATATTCGTCGAGCGTGTAAGACCCCTGCATCCCGCGGTCGAGCATGTTGGTATCGATATCGGTGGCAAGGATGCGCGCGTCCCACCCCTCGATCGGGGCGAGTGCGTGCTTCACCGTCATCGCGATCGAATAGGGCTCCATGCCCGAAGAGCAGCCCGCCGACCAGATCCGAAGGCGCCGCACCCCACGCGCCTGCAGTGGCAGCAGCACCTCCTGTTGCAAATGCTCGAAATGATGTTTCTCGCGGAAGAAATGCGTCAGGTTCGTGGTGATGGCGTTGACCAGATTGCCCATCTCACTATCGCCCGTGGGCGATTTCAGCAGCTCGCAGTATTGCTGGAATTCGGTCAGGCCGAGCGCGCGCAAGCGCCGCGAGACCCGCGCATAGACCATATCGCGCTTTTGATCGCTGAGTACGATACCGGTCTTCTGGTTGGCCAGATCCGCAAGGAAACGGAAGTCGCGCTCACTGAAAGCGAACTCCCGTTCCTCCGAATTTTTTAATGCACTGACCATGGCTGGGGCTTTCCGTTTCTACTAGAACTCTTCCCAGCCGTCGTTATAGCCTGCGCCATTACCACCCGATGCTTTTGCCTGCTTCGCCGCCGCCAGCTTTGGCGCTGGTGGCCGCTTGCCATTCATGGCCGATTTTGCTGCGGGCTTTGCAGCCACCTTTGCCGCTGCCACTGGTTTTTGCACCACCTCATGCAGTTCGTGCACTTCGGCAGTGGCGGCCGTCTCATCGATGGTGAAGAAGCTCATCAGCTTCTCGAGCGAGCGTGCCTGTTCGACCATCGACTGTGCCGCTGCGGTGTTCTCCTCCACCAATGCGGCGTTCTGTTGGGTCACTTCATCCATCTGGGTGATGGCGGTGTTGACCTCGTCGATGCCCGTGGCCTGCTCTTGGCTGGCCGAGGAAATATCCGCCACAATGGCCGCCACTTGCTGCACCGAGTTGACGATGTTGCGTAGCGTTTCACCGGCTTGGTTTACCAGCTCCGCACCTGTTTGCACTTGGCCGGCACTTTCGTTGATGAGCGCCTTGATCTCCTTACTGGCCGAGGCCGAACGCCCCGCCAGCGAGCGCACTTCGCTCGCGACCACCGCGAAGCCCTTGCCGGCATCGCCCGCACGTGCTGCCTCGACCGCCGCGTTCAGGGCCAGCAGATTGGTCTGGAAGGCGATCTCATCGATCACACCGATGATGTCCGAGATCTTCTTCGACGATTTCTCGATATTGCCCATGGCCGATACCGCTTCCTCGACCACCTTGCCGCCATCACTTGCGACCGCGTTGGCCTTGCTCGAAAGCTCATTGGCCGTTGCCGCATTGGCGGAGTTCTGCTTAACCGTTCCGGTAATCTCCTCCATGCTGGCTGCGGTCTCTTCAAGGCTCGAGGCCTGCTCTTCCGTACGTTGCGACAGATCGGTACTGCCGGCCGAGATCTCGCTCGCGGCCGCATTGACGGATTGTGCGGCCCCGACGATCTGTTTGACCATGTCGCATAGACGGTCGATGGTAGAGTTCAATGCGGATTTGATGTCGCGGAAGGTGCCCTTGTAATCCCCCTCGATTTTTTGCGTCAGATTGCCGGTCGCTAGGTTCTTCAGTACCTCGACCGATTCGGCGATGCCGCGCTCATTCTCGAGTATGGTGAGCTTCGATGCGGTGATATCCGCCGCGATTTTGACAATCTTGATGACCTTACCGTTAAGGTCGCGAATGGGGTTATAGGCCGCATTGATCCAGATGACCTGACCCGATTTATTGATGCGCGAATAGTCGGATTGCTGGTATTCACCACGCCCCAGTGCTTCCCAGAATTGCTTGTATTCCGGCGTCGCGGCATAGGCCGCATCGCAGAAGATGCGGTGGTGCTTACCGCGGATCTCTTCAAGCGTATAGCCCAATGCCTTGAGGAAGTTATCGTTGGCTTTTACGATCGTTCCATCCAGCTCGAATTCAATGACAGCTTGGGTCTGGTTGACGGCGCCGACGATGCCCTCGGCCATGCCGTCGATCCACTCCACCATCGAACCCAGCCGTTCGCCGTTCTTGCCAAAGATAGGGTTGGCAATGAGGTTGAAGTTACGCCCGCCCACCACGATGGATGTCTTGAATGTCGATGACATCTTGGCAAGCATGCCGCGCTGATGCGATGGGTTTTTGTGGAAGACATCGATGCTGCGCCCGACAAGCCCTTCGACCTTGAACTGCGGCAGGTCTTTTTGGATGGCTTTCTCGGCACCCTCGAGAAAGGCCGCCACTGCCGGATTGAGGTACACAATGGTCAGATCCTCATCGACGATCATCATGTTGGCGCTGGCGTTATGCAGTGCCAATCGCAGGCGCGTTGCCTCGACCACATTCTGACGCACCACTTCCACAGTGCGCGCCATTTCACCAATCTCATCACGTTTGCCGGTGTATGGAATCTCGACATTATCGCCATCGGCGATGCGTTGCATCAGGGTATTGATCGTACCGATGGGTCGGGTGATGCCGCGCGCTAGCAGCATGCCCAAAAGGCTGATGATGACGACCGTACTCAGGGTGATGAGCATGAAATGCTGCCGCGCCTGATACACCGGCGCCATGATCTCGTAGTATTGGATGTCGAAGACCAAGGCGTATTTCGTGCCCCCGAAGCTATAGGGCTGGAATACGCGGATGATCTTCTGGCCATCGCTATCGCTGGCAGCAAGGTTCACTCCTGCTTCGCCGGCTAATGCTTTTTGCGATGCCTCGTTCTCGTATTTTAGTTTAAGGATGGTTGGCTCTTTGGCAAAGCGCACATTGTTGCGCAACAAATAATCGGCGCCGACCAAGTAAAGCTTGCCCGTTTCGCCCATCTGTTTGGCATCGTCGAACAGGCCGCTCATTTTATCGATCGGCATTTGATAGATCAGCGCCCCCAAACGATTGCCCTCAGCGTCCTCGATAGCACGACCGATAAAACCGGCAGGCACATTATCGCTCGGCGCATACGGAGAAAAATCGGTATAGGATGTTTGTTTGCCATCCTTTTGTGCCATCACGGCGTGGTAGGTCTTGGCAAGGCCGGTATCTTTCCATTCGCCGTTATTGAGGTTGGTGGCGAAATCCGCTTCCTTATACATGGTGTAAAGCACGTTGCCGTTACTATCGACCAAGAACATATCGTAGTAGCCATGCTTCAGTACGAACTCGCGGAAATAGGGGTGATAGTTGGCGTGCACCTTGCTGTAAAGCGAGCCGTCATTCGCGGCGTCCATTAAATGCTTCTTGCCGGTGGGATTGCTGTTACGGCCGATATAGGCAGCTTGCAGGAGGTTCGTTTGGCCGGAGCCGAGCTTGTTCCACGCACCGGCGAACTCGTTCATCGCCCCGATAGTATACGGGCTATCGCCGACCGATTGCAGATCCCCGATGATGCGCTCCATAAACACATCGAGCGCGTCCCCTTTCATGTTCAGACGGCTGGCCATCGATGCCGAGGCCGCGTTCTCGGCATCGGTCTTCATGGCATGAAGCGCGGTGTAGGTCACCGCACCCCCCGTAAGCAGCGCAAAAATCACGATGGCCAATGGCAGTTTGTAACGCAGCTTCATTTGCGTAATGCGTGCGAAGGGCGCAGATTTTGTGGATGTGGTCATGGCAGGCTCCCTTTAAGTTGTGGCTAGGATTTAATGGTGAACGGCACTTGGCATCTCGAGTTGTTCCAGCGAATTGGCGAGTAGCTTTTCGATATCGAGGATGACTACCATGCGTGCCTCGACCGCGATCAGACCGGTGACATAGCGTTGCTCGGCATTGCTATCGACCTCCGGTGATGGCTTGATATCGTCGTCGCCGACGGTCAGGATGTCCGACACCGTATCCGCTAGGATGCTGATGGTGCGTGCACCCGCGGCAAGCACGATCGTCACATGCTTTGGGGTGGCCTGCGTCAGCACGCCGGTGAAGCGCGCGCGCAGGTCGAAGATCGGGATGATCAGTCCGCGCAGGTTCATCACCCCGCGCATGTATTCCGGCGTATTGGGCAGGCGGGTGGTGTCCGTCCACCCTTTGATCTCACGCACCGTCATGATGTCGACGCCGTATTCCTCCTCACCGATGGTGAAGGTAAGGAATTGTTGCGTGGCACCGCGGCCGATGATGGGCTTGGCCACATCGCGGGATTGGTCGAAGACATCGCTCATGATCGCTGATCCTTTCTTTCCATTAGGCGGCTCTTTTCTGTGGTGGCGTGAGATGCATCGCCAATTCCTTGAGTTGGCTTATCTCCAAGATGAGCGAGACATGGCCGTCGCCCAAGATGGTGGCACCCGATACGCCCTTGATGGGGTCGGCATTGGCTTCAAGGCTTTTGATGACCACTTGCTGCTGGCCGATGAGTTCGTCGACCACCACACCCAGTTTGTCTTGGCCACTCTCGACCAGCACCACCAGCGCTTTACTCGGGTCGGTCTGGGCGTCGCGAATATGGAATATCTCGTGCAGGTAGATCATCGGGATGAACGCGCCGCGCACATTGATGACGTCGCTCGTACCCTCGACATGGCGCACTTCATCCCTCTTGGGGCGCAAGGTCTCGATGATGCTGGTGATGGGGATGATGTAGTTCTCGCTGCCGACGCGCACGATCATACCGTCGAGGATGGCGAGCGTGAGGGGTAGCGACACCGTGAACACCGAGCCTTTGCCCGGCTCTGTTTTCACCCGCACCGTACCTTCGAGATTCTCGATGTTGCGGCGAACCACGTCCATGCCCACGCCGCGGCCGGAAACGTTCGAGACCACGTCCGCGGTCGAGAAGCCCGCCATGAAAATGAGGTTGTCGCATTCTTCGTCGCTCAGCACGGCATCGGCGGCGATGAGGCCTTTTTCACGCGCCTTCGCCAGCACCTTCGGTCGGTTGACGCCGGCACCGTCGTCGCGGATCTCAAGGATGATGCGCCCGCCTTGGTGCATGGCCGAAAGCCGGATGGTGCCGCGCGCCGGCTTGCCCTGTTGCAGCCGTATCTCGGGCCTTTCGATCCCGTGATCGGCGGAATTACGGATCATGTGGGTCAGCGGGTCGCCCAGTTGCTCGATGACCGTTTTATCGACCTCGGTGTTCTCGCCCACCATCTCGAGGACGATGTCCTTGCCCAGTTGCGCCGAGAGATCGCGCACGATGCGCGGCATGCGCGAGAAGATGGATTTCACCGGCTGCATGCGCACCGCCATCACCGCCTCTTGCAGTTCGCGCGTATGCTGCGAAAGCTCATCGACCCCGCGCATGAGTCCCGCGAATTTCTCACTTGGCAGATCGCGCATCTGCGCCTTGATCATCGCCTCGGTAATGACCAACTCGCCGACCATGTTCACCAACCGATCGACCTTATCGAGATCGACACGGATGGAGGTGGTGGCATTGCTCTTGGCGGTCGCGTCCTCGCTTGCAGGGGCGGGCTTGCTGCCCGCGGTGGCGAGCTGAGGTTCCGGTTCTTTCTCGGCTGCGGGCACGACCGTCAGGTCGCCGTTGCTCTCGACGAACTCGAACACTTCGCGAATATCGGCGTCCGTTTTTTCGGTCGTCAGGTCGAGCTGCCATGTCAGGAAGCACTGGGTGGGGTCGAGCTGCGCCAGTGGCGGCAGCCGGTCGGTCGCCACCGTTGCGGTGAGAGCGCCAAGCCGCGACAATTCCCGCAAGATCAAGAGCGGCTCGTTGCCGCTGGCGAATAAATTCTCGTGGGCGGCGAAGCGGATATGCCACAATTTCGCGGCGGCCGTACCGGTATCGGACAACGGCGTTTTCACGGGCGTGGCCACATGGCCACCGCCGCCGACCAATGCCTGCAATACGGCCAGCACATCCGCACCCAGATCGGCAGGCGGGGTTTCGCCGCGCTCGGCCGCGCCCACCATGCGCGTGACAATATCGACCGATTTGAGCAGCGCATCCACCGCTTCATGGCTCGGTTGCACCTTGCCTTCACGCATAGCGTCGAGCAGCGCCTCGAGCACATGGGTGAAGTTGGTGATGTAATCGAGCCCAAAAGCACCCGCGCCGCCCTTGATGGAATGGGCACAGCGGAAAATCGCGTTCAGTTTCTCGCTATCGGCATTCTCGGGCGATAGATCGACCAGACGGCTTTCCATCTCGACCAAAAGCTCGGCGCATTCGGTGAGAAAGGTCTGGCGGAACTGGTCGAGCGAGACCATCAGGGGCACACCTTCTTGACCACGTCGATCAATTTTTGCGGGTTGAAGGGCTTCACGATCCAGCCGGTGGCGCCGGCACTCTTGCCTTCCTGTTTCTTGCTGTCGTCGCCCTCGGTGGTCAGCATCAGGATGGGCACGAACTTATGCTTGGCATCGGCGCGCACGGCGCGGATCAGTTCGAACCCGTTCATGTTGGGCATGTTGAGATCGGTGATGATGGCATCGACCGTGGCGCCGGCAAGCACACCAAGCGCCGCCTTGCCGTCCTCCGCCTCGAGGGTGGTGTATCCCGCATCCTGAAGCGTGAAGGTCACCATGTCGCGCATGGTTTTTGAATCGTCGACGGCTAGAACGGTCTTTGGCATGGCACGGCGCTCCCTAAATAAATTCCTGAAGTCCCAGTAAGACAAAATCCTCGCGCAGCGCCTCGCCGACTTTCGTCAGCTTCACGCTGCCTCCGTGCGCCTGCATCGTTTTGGCAAGCGAAAGCACTAACTGCGCCGCGGCCGCGCTCATGGTCTCTAGGCCGGAGCAATCGATCTGCACGGGGTGTTGCGCGTCGAGGTCGCTCAGCCACTCCTCGCGCAGGCCAGCCACGCATGAAACATCGGCCTTGGTTGGAAATGTTAGCATGGTCGGCATAACAGCGATTCCTTGATACAATCTTAGGTTTTAAAGAAGCTCATAACGAACCGAGCGGGCTTGGATAGAGTTTCTAGTATTTGGTGTGTTTATTTCCCGAACAATACAATCC
This sequence comes from Rickettsiales bacterium, assembly GCA_044239745.1. GTDB lineage: Bacteria > Pseudomonadota > Alphaproteobacteria > Rickettsiales > UBA3002 > QFOX01. The sequence continues at coordinate 14,606 of JBIIAV010000008.1, read as the reverse complement.
AGCGTTGCACAATAGACACAGGCACCACCCGATCCTTAGTCGATGATGTGGAAACGCTCGTTGCTGCGGGTCAGCTCCAGCAGCTTGCGCACCTCGCCGTGCGGCCGCACCAGCGTTAGCGAAATGCTACGTGCCTGACACTCCTTCAGCGCCACCAGCAGCATGCCTAACCCAGCGGAATCCATGAATTTAGTTTCCGAAAGATCGAGCGAAAGGAACTGGCTTCCGGCTTGGAACGCCGCAAAAAGCTTTTTTCGAAAGTCGCTACCGTCGGCGAAGATGAATTTCATGGGCAGCCGAATTTCGCTGCGTTGGCCTTCAATTCCCTGTGAAATAGGCATCATCTCTCTCCCCGATGCGGTGTGTATTCCCGATTAAAATAACCACTGGTGGTTGTGCAACAGCATGGCACATCCATACAAGGTTGCAATCACAAAATACACTCTATGGTTGCATTGGGCGTCACTTGTTCCATATCCTGCGCAGTACCCAACCTTAGGAAAGGCTGCCAACCATGACGCGTACCCCGTCGGAGATCATCCGGTTTCAGACCTTGCAGGAAGCGCACCGCGTTTCGCTCGCGGTGGCGCAGCGCTTACCCAATCCCTACGCCGTCGCCCAAGGGCTCAGCGAGTTGATGATCAACGCCATCGAGCATGGTAACCTTGGCATCACCTACGAAGAAAAGACCCGATTGCTGTTGGACGGAACATGGGAAGCCGAGATCAAGCGTCGGCTCGCACTGCCGGAGAATCGCGAGAAATACGCGACCCTTGAATACATGGCTCACCCACACGAGCATGTGCTTATCATCCGCGATCAAGGCTGCGGCTTCGACTGGAAGCATTATCTCGAATTTCCGCCCGAGCGTGCGCTCGACCCCAACGGTCGCGGCATTGCCATCAGCAAATCCTTCGCGTTCTCCAATATCGAATATCAGGGCAACGGCAATACGGTGGTCTGCCGCATCATCAAGTGATCGTGGCGCGATACGTTAGGGTGCCACCGGTGCGGTCGTCTCGGGGGTCGTCGGCGCCTGCCAGCTACCGCCAAGCGCTTTCACCAATTGAATGGTGGTGATGTATTGGTTGCCGCGCTGCTGGATATCCGACCGCTCGGCGCTAAGCTTGCTACGCTGCGCATCGAGATAGTCGATGTGGCTGCTGTAGCCCGCCTTGAAGCGGGCATCGGCGACCGTGAACGCGCGGTTGGCCGAAGCAAGGCCGGTGCGGGCGGCTTTGGCTTGCTCATTGGTGTAGCGCAGGCCACTGAGCTGATCCTCCACTTCGCGGAAGGCTTGCAGCACGGCGCTGCGATACTCGGCGACCGCGACACCGTAATCGGCTTGGCTTTGCGCCTTGGCGGCGGATAGGCGGCCACCCTCGAAGATCGGTTGGGTGAGCACGGTGCCCGCCATCGGGCCGACGAGCCATGTGCGGTTCGACCACTTAAAGAGATCGCTCAGATCACCGGAGGAGAAGCCGCCCATGGCCGATAGCGAGATATCCGGAAAATAACCCGTGCGGGCGACGCCGATGCGGGCGTTGGCAGCGGCAATGCCGCTCACTGCGCGCTTGATGTCGGGGCGGCGCTCCAGCACCGAGGAAGGAATGCCGGCGGGGATCGAAGGCGGTGCGGCATTCAGCGGCGGCACTTGCGCCGTAAGCTCCGATGGTGGCTTGCCGACCAGTACCGCCAGCGCATGCTCATTCGCCGCGCGCGATGCGGCCACGCTCGCCGCGTCGCCTTGCACACTGGCCAGATCGGTCTCGATCGCCGAGAGCGCCAGCGTATCGACCTCACCGACCGCGTGTTTGCTGCGGATGAGCTTCAGCGCCGTCTCGCGCGTCGCCACGATACGGTTGAGCAGTTGCTCTTCTTTGCGCAGCGCCGCCAGTCGGAAATAGGTCTGCGCCAATTCGGTCTGCAAGCTTAAGCGGGCGGCGCGGAAATTATCGTCCTCGGCCTGCGCATCCATCTCGGCGGCCTTCAGGCGATTGCGATTCTTGCCGAACAGATCCAGCTCGTAGGTAATGGTGCCTTGCGCCTTGTATAAGGTGTAGGGCTTGGGATTGGCAGGCCCGCCGAACGCCTGTTTGCTGGCGGGCGACTGGCGCTCGCGCTGCGGCCCCACGCCGACCTCGATCGCGGGATAGAGATCCGCCTCGCGGTTACCGGCCACTGCGCGGGCACTATTCACCCGCTCCATCGCCGCGTCGAGCGAGGGGTTGTCCTTCATCGCCTGCTCCATCAAGCCATCGAGCGTGGCGTCGTTGAACATGCGCCACCAGGCGAATTCCTCGATCTTGGCTTTATCGTCGACACGTTTCCAACGGCCATCGGTCGCCGGTTCGACGGTGGGCAGTTCGTCGGCAACGTCCTCCTTGAAGGCAGCGGGTGTCAGCACGTCCGGCAAGGTGAAATCCGGTGCGAGGTCGCAGGCGCTCAGGCTTATCAGCAGGCTTAGGGCAACGCTCACCCCACGCGTAGCCTTCCATGGCGAGCCCGCGAGGGAGGGGGTAAGCGCTTTTGGCGCGTAGGGGGCGATGCCCCCTTCCATACCACGACTACGCATGCGGCACCTCGTGCTTATGGGGCGCGAACCGCACCGCCGCATTACGGATGATGACGTAGAACATCGGGGTCATCAGCAGGCCGAAGAAGGTGACGCCGATCATGCCGGAGAACACCGCAACGCCCATATCCTGACGCATCTCGGAGCCGGCACCCGTCGCGGTGATGAGTGGCACCACACCCATGATGAATGCGAACGAGGTCATCAGGATTGGGCGCAGGCGCAGGCGGCTCGCCTCGAGCGCGGCCTCCATAATGCTGCGGCCTTGATGTTCCAACTCGCGGGCGAACTCAACGATGAGGATCGCGTTCTTACACGCAAGCCCCACGAGCACGATAAATCCAATTTGGGTGAAGATGTTGTTCTCCTTACCCATCAGCCATACGCCGAAGATCGCGCCGCATAAGCATAGCGGCACAATGAGGATCACCGCCAGCGGCAGACTCAGGCTCTCGTATTGCGCGGCGAGCACCAAGAACACGAACAGAACGCATAGCGGAAAGACGAACAGCGCCGTATTGCCGGCGAGAATTTGTTGGTAGGTCAGCTCGGTCCATTCGTAGGTCATGCCTTTGGGCAGCACTTCGTCGAGGATCTTGGTGATGGCCGCCTGCGCCTGACCGGAGGAGAAACCGGGCCCCGCATCGCCGTTGAGATCAGCGGAACGGAAGGCGTTGTAGCGGTTGGCACGATCGGGGCCATAGGTCTGCGATACCGAGACCAGCGAGCCCAACGGCACCATATCGCCCTTGGCATTACGCACTTTCAGTTGGCCGATATCGGTCGCCTGCGAACGGAATGGCGAGTCCGCACCGGCATAGACGCGGAAGGTGCGGCCGAACAAATTGAAGTCGTTCACGTAATAAGAGCCGAGGTAGATCTGCAGCGTATCGAACAGGTCGGCCAGCGCCACCCCTTGCTGCTTGGCGCGCACGCGGTTGATATCGACCTGCAACTGCGGCACGCTGTTTTGGAACGAGCTGAACACGCCCGCCAACTCCGGCGTCTGGTAGGCCTTGCCCATCACCTGACCGACCACGCCTGCCAGCGCGTCGTAGCCCAGATCACCACGGTCTTGGATCTCGAGCTTGAAGCCGCCGATGGTGCCAAGCCCCATCACCGGTGGCGGCGGGAAGATGGCAACGAACGCCCCTTCGATCACCGAGAATTGCCCGTTGAGTGCACCGGCGATGGCGCCGGCGGAAAGATCCGGCGTGCGGCGCTGGTCGAACGGCTTGAGGCCGACGAAGATAATACCAGCGCTGCTGCTATTGCTGAAGCCGGCGATCGACAGTCCAGGGAATGCGATCGAGTTCTCGACCCCCGGATGCTTCAACGCAATGTCCGACATGGTGCGGATGATCGCGTCCGAACGGTCGAGCGATGCGCCGGGTGGCAGCTGCGCGAATGCCACCAGATATTGCTTATCCTGCGAGGGCACATAGCCGTTGGGCACCAGCGTGAACCCGAAAACCGTCAGCGCTAATAGCCCAACATACCCCATGCCAAGCAGGCGCTTGCTATGGAACGACCACGCGACGAGATGGGCATAGCGCTCGGCCAAGTTTGCAAAGAAACGGTTGAACAGTTCGAAGCCTTGGGGCGCGTTCGCGCGCGCCGGCAGGAAGATGCGCGACACCCCTTGCAACGCCGCGATCGCCAGCGCTGCCATCGCGAGCACACGCACGCCGATCATCCAGTAAATGATCATCGGCCATGGCGGCGAGTGCGGCGGCGCGGGGAACAATTTCATCAGTACGTAGCCGAGGATATTGCCGACCACGAAAATGGCGAGCGCGATCAGGATCCAGCGCGAGAGCGAAAACAGGAAGCCGAAGCAGCGCTCCATCACGCGGGTCAGGGTGTCCTTCTTCGCTTCGTGATGCTTGAGCAGAAGCGCCGCCAACGCGGGGCTGAGCGTCAGGGAGTTGAAGGCCGAGATGACGGTCGAGATGGCGATGGTGAGGGCGAACTGCTTATAGAACTGCCCCGTCAGCCCGCTGATGAAGGCGATGGGAACGAACACGGCGCACAGCACCAGCGCGATGGCGATGATGGGGCCCGATACTTCGCGCATCGCCTGATAGGTGGCCTCACGCGGGCTCAGGCCGTTTTGAATGTTGCGCTCCACGTTCTCGACCACGACGATGGCATCGTCGACCACGATGCCGATCGCCAGTACCAGCCCGAACAGGCTCAGCGCGTTGATGGAGAACCCGAACAGATGCATCACCGCGAACGTACCGACGATGGAGATCGGCACCGCGATGAGCGGAATGATGGAGGCGCGCCATGTCTGAAGGAAGACGATGACCACGATGACGACCAGAAGGATCGCCTCGAACAGCGTATGGATGACCGCATCGATCGATTGCTGCACGAACCGCGTCGGGTCGTAGACGATATTATAATCGACGCCTTCGGGGAAATCGTTCTTCAGCTTGGCCATCAACGCACGCACGTCGTTGGATATCTGCAGCGCGTTCGAGCCGGGCATCTGGAAGACGGGGATCGCCACCGCCGGCTTGTTGTTAAGGAGCGAGCGCAAGCCGTATTCGCTAGCGCCAAGCTCGACCCGCGCCACGTCCTTCAGGCGCGTCACCGCACCTTGCGCGTCGCTCTTGATGATGATGTCCTCGAACTCGGCGACCGACTTCAGGCGGCCTTGCACGTTGACCGGCAGCTCGAACGGAATTTCCGAACTGCTGGGCTGGCCACCGATGGTGCCAGCCGCGATCTGGATGTTCTGCTCGCGGACGGCGTTGACCACGTCGGAGGCGCTCAGCTTACGGGTGGCAAGCTTGCTGGGGTCGAGCCACAGGCGCATCGCGTAATCGCCGGAGCCGAACAACGCCACCTGCCCGATGCCTTGCAACCGACCGATCTGATCCTTGACGTTGATGAGCGCGAAGTTGCGCAAATAGGCCATGTCGTAGCGTTCGTTGGGCGAGAATAAATGCACCACCATCGTCAGATCCGGCGAGCTTTTGAGTGTCGTCACGCCAAGCGAACGCACCACGTCCGGCAGGCGCGGCGTCGCCTGCGCTACTCGGTTTTGCACCAGTTGTTGCGCTAAATCGGGGTTGGTGCCGAGCTTGAAGGTGACGGTGATGGAGAGGTTGCCGTCCGTCGTCGCTTGGCTGCTCATATAGAGCATGTTCTCGACACCGTTGATCTGTTCCTCCAGCGGTGCGGCGACGGTCTCTGCGATTACTTTCGGGTTGGCACCGGGATAGTTCGCCGCGACCACCACTTGCGGCGGCACCACGTCCGGATATTCCGAGATGGGCAGTTGGAACATCGCGATGGCGCCCGCAATGAATACAAAGAGCGAGAGCACCCCCGCCAGAATCGGGCGGTCGATGAAGCGATGCGAAATATCGAGTCCTGCCATATCAGTTCGCCGGTGCCTCGGCCGGCGCTGTCGGCGCCGCATCCGGCGCGACTGCAGCCGCGGGCGGGTTCAGGGGCGCCAGCGTCAGCATATCGACCGGCGTTCCCGTAATCGGCGCATCGGGGCGCACGCGCTGTAATCCATTGACGATGATCTGTTCATCCGGCTTGAGGCCGCTGGTCACGATCTGCAAGCCCTCGGCCACGCCGGCGAGCGTCACGGGGCGGTATTCGGCCTTGCCGCCCTCACCCACCACCATGACGAATTTCTTGTCCTGATCGGTGCCGACGGCGGTCGCGTTGATCAATGTCACCATCTGCGGATCGGGCGTGCCAAGGCGCACGCGCGCATACAACCCCGGCACCAGCGTTTCGTCCTTGTTGGTAAGCAAGGCGCGCACGCGGATGGTGCCGCTGCTCGGCGTGATCTGGTTGTCGAAGGAATGGATGGCGGCCTTCAGCGCGGTGCCTGTTTCATTACCAAGCCCGACCTCGACCGGAATGGTCTTGAGCTTCGCGGCCGGCACGCCTTGGATGGTGGCGAGGAAGGTCTTTTCGTCGACATCGAAACTGGCATAGATGGGCGAAAGATCGACGATGCTTGCCAAAAGCGGCGCGCTGCCGCCGCCATCGACCAAGTTGCCGACGGTGATCTCCGCGCGGCTGATCTTACCGGCGATCGGCGCGCTGACATTGGTATAGGCAAGGTTCAGTTCGGCCACCTTCAGCGCCCCTTGCGCCGATTCAAGATTACCCTGCGCTTGCTGAAGTGCGCTCACGCGCGTCTCGTATTCGCTTTGCGAGATCGCCTTGCTCTTGATGAGCACCTTGGCGCGCGCCATGTCCTGTGCGGCGCGCACTTGTGCCGATTGGGCGCTGGCAAGCGCACCTTTGGCGCGCGTCACTTCCGCGGCATAGGGGCGCGGGTCGATGGTGAACAGCGCTTGGCCCTTACGGACTTGGCTGCCGTCGGTGAAATGGATGGCCGTGATCTGGCCGCCGATGCGCGGGCGCACCTCGACCGAATTCACCGCCTGCAACATGCCCGAGAATTCCTGCCACTGCGTCAGCGGCTTGGTGATGACGGTGGCGATACTGACCGGCACGCCTGCCCCTTCGGGTGCTTGGCCCGCTGGACCACCGGCGCCGATGAAGCCGCGACCGGCATAGATGGCGCCGAGCAACAATCCGCCGATCAGGATATATTTCAACGAAGAACGGCGGGGGGAAGAAGGATAGGTCATGCTCAGGGGACTCCGTGCGAGTTCGCACTTGCACAAACGCCCAAAACGAGGGGTGAGTCAAGCGCACCCATCCATTTTTCGGCTTTGTTACCAAGATTTCATCCGCGGTGACGCATGACAACATCAACTCACATGATGCGCATGACCTATGCCGCTTGTTGCATCATGCGAACCATCCGGCCACCGATCAAAGAAAAGACTAGCCAAACGGCGCTATTTCCCCTATTGCGGCGCACCATAGGCGCATTCGCCTGCCGCAACAACACTTAACCTATTGAAGTACATTATGACCGAGCTACGAAACGTTGCCATTATTGCCCACGTTGACCACGGAAAAACCACACTGATCGACGTCATGTTGCGCCAGTCGGGTACGTTCCGCGCCAACCAGAACGTCGCCGAGCGCGTGATGGACAGCAACGACCTCGAGAAGGAACGCGGCATCACCATCCTTGCTAAATGCACCAGCATTCAGTGGAAGGACACCCGCATCAACATCATCGATACCCCCGGACACGCCGATTTCGGCGGTGAGGTCGAGCGCATCCTTGGCATGGTCGATGGCGTGTTGCTGCTGGTCGACGCGGCGGAAGGCCCGATGCCGCAAACGAAATTCGTGCTGATGAAAGCGCTTGCCCAAGGCCTGCGCCCCATCGTCATCATCAACAAGGTCGACCGCCCCGACGCGCGCGTCGACGAAGTGCTCAACGAAGTGTTCGACCTGTTCGTCGCCCTCGATGCCAACGATGCCCAGCTCGATTTCCCCGTCATCTACGCTTCGGGCCGCAACGGTTGGGCAGCCAAGGATCTCGCCGCCCCGCGCGAGAACCTGCACTGCATCATGGACGAAGTGGTAAGCTACGTCGAAGCGCCGGATGTCGACACCGACGCCCAGTTCGCCTTCCTCGTCACCCTCATCGAATCCGACAACTTCTTGGGCCGCATCCTCACCGGTAAAATCGAATCCGGCACCGCCAAGGTCGGCATGCCCGTGAAGGGTCTGCGGCTGGATGGCACCGTCCTTGAGCAAGGGCGCATCACCAAGCTGCTTTCGTTCGACGGCATTGAGCGCAACCCCGTGAACGAGGCGCCGGCCGGCTCCATCGTTTCCATCGCGGGCTTGAGCGAAACCACCGTGGCCGATACCGTCGGCGCGACCGACCTGCAATCGCCCCTCAAGGCGACCCCGATCGACCCACCGACGATGGCCATCACCATCGGCGTGAATGATTCGCCGTTGGCGGGCACCGAGGGCACCAAAGTGACCAGCCGCATGATCCGCGACCGCCTGTTCAAGGAAGCCGAATCCAACGTCGCCATCCGCGTCAACGAGACCGCCACCGCCGACGCCTTCGAAGTGGGCGGCCGCGGCGAGTTGCAACTCGGCGTCCTCATCGAGACCATGCGTCGCGAAGGGTTCGAGCTTTCCGTATCGCGTCCGCGCGTACTGTTCCAAAAGGACGAGAACGGCGACACGCTCGAGCCGATGGAAGAAGTGCAGGTCGATGTCGATGAGGAATTCTCCGGCGTCGTTGTCGAGAAGCTCTCCTTACGCAAAGGCAACATGACGGAAATGCGTCCATCCTCGGGCGGCAAACTGCGCATGAAGTTCATCATGCCATCGCGCGGCATGATCGGCTATCAGGGCGAATTCATGACCGATACCCGCGGTTCGGGCGTGCTCTCGCGCATCTTCCACGGCTCTGGCCCCTACAAGGGCGATATCGCCGGACGCCGCAACGGGGTGCTCATTTCCAACGCTACTGGCGTGGCGGTAGAATACGCCCTGTGGGGCTTGGAGGAACGCGGGTTCCTCATCATCCCTGCTGGCGTGCGCATCTATGAGGGCATGATCATCGGCCAGCACAGCCGCGACAACGATCTCGAAGTCAACGCGCTCAAGGCCAAGCAGCTCACCAACATTCGTACCACCAGCAAGGACGAAGCGGTGCGCCTCACCCCGCCGCGCATCCCGACGCTCGAACAGGCGATCGCCTATATCGAAGAAGACGAGCTGATGGAAGTGACGCCGAAGAATATCCGTCTGCGCAAAAAACTGCTCGATCCCAACTTGCGTAAGCGCGCGGAAAAATCGAAGGACGTCAAGACCGCTTAAGGCGAGCGCCTAGAAACGGATTTCCGCTTCGGCGCGTACGGCCTTGCGCGAGGAGCGTAGGTTGAGCGTGGAATCCTTGCCAAGGCCTAAGAACCCATCCTCGGAATAGAGTTTTACGCCACGGTGGCGCAGTATTTCGCCCGTGCGCGCCGCCAGACCCTCGTTGGATTTGAGTGGCAGGAACTCCTTGGTCAGCTTCTCGTTATTTTGCGTTAGCGCCGTCGCCGGTGGCTTGGTGACGAACACCAGCGATTGCGGCACGCCCTTGCTCGGCGCATCGCTCACCAACACATCCTTCGGGATGGCGAGCTTCAATGGTGCGCGCGGCAGTTCCGGCATCGGTTCAGTCGCTGGGGTTACGGTGGGTTCTGTTTGCATCCCATCGCTATAGGGCAACTATGTGACAGCTTGATGACGACGCGCGATTATTTCACGATGGCATGGGCAATCATCGCCGCTTGCGCCCGCAGTTCCGGCACAGCCGTCGATTCAAGCAGCTGGCCGGTGAGCAACGCCCCCATCGCATATAGGTTGGGGTGGAGCCGCCCCCAAGCCCGCAGTTGCGTATCGGCCGTGATGCCAAGGCCGTTCACGTGCGGCTCCACCAATCCGTCGGCCAGCAGCTGGCGCAGTAGCGGGTTGGCACTGCGCGCGATGTTCAGTTCCGGCCCCGTACAATTGAGTATGCGCGAGGGCGTATAACGCTGCGAGGCAGTATTCACCACGATCTGGCCACCTTCGGTTGCTATCACCGTCATGCGTTTCGTGCTCAGGATGCGCAGCGTGCCGGCCGCGATTTCTGCCTGTATGCGCGCGGCGATATCGGGTGCCATGCGGTGGCGGTGCACGTTCCAAAACGGTAGCAGCTTGGTCAGGAAGCGTTGCTGGTCGGGCGTTGCAAGGCTTTGCCAAATGCGCTGCGTGTGCGGGCGCAACGCATCAATGACCACGCGCCACTCGCCCACGTGCCGCAGGCTATTGCGCAACCATTGAACCCACTGCCGCAGGGTTTTTTGTGCGGCCATCTCCTCGGCGGCGCAGGAAAAAATCGCCGATGGCACCGCATGCGCTTGCGGCAACCAGCCATGGCGCGAACCGGCGAGGATCTCTCCCGCATAGCCTGCCTTGCGCAGCGTCAACACCATATCGACCGCGGTCAGGCCGGTGCCGACCAGCATCACGGGCGCGGCCCATTGCGCCGCCCCGTCGAGCGCGCCGGCGGCCCACGGGTTATGGATGATGCTGCTCGCGGGCAGCTGCGGCCATATCGGGCGCACCTCATGGCCGACCGCAAGCACGATACGATCGACCGCGATCGCGTCGCCGCGCTCGGTCAGCACGGCGGGGGTGGCACCTGCCTGCACCGCCACCGCACGGCTTGGTATCAGTTTGATATCCATCTTTTTTTGCGCAGCAATTTCTTGCGTCTGCTGCCAGACGCTTTGCAGGTAATCGCCGTACAACGCGCGCGGCGCAAAATCACTGCCGCTGAAATTCCGTGCAATGCCGCGTGCGGCTTGCGCCTGCTTTGCGGCGTCCGTCATCAGCCACTGCGCGAAGCCGTCCGCCGCGTCGGCGAAGGCGCCCATGTTGGCGGCGCGCACGTTCAGTAAATGGTCGGCATTCTCGGTGGCATAGGCCACACCGCGCGCGGTGATCTCAGGGTCGATGATGTAGAGGGTCAGCGGTGCGTCGGCCGCGCGCACAAGGTTGGCCGCGACCATGGCGCCGCTGAAACCGAAACCGAGGATGGCGACGCGCATCGGGGCGCTAGACGGTGTAGTCGGCATCGGCATCGATCGCATCGCGCCGCGATTTGGGAATGCGCGTCTTCATGATGCGATAGACGATTTCAATCTGCTCGCTTGCGGCACGCGTCAGCAGGAAGGGAAAGATGCCGTGAATGAGCAGCACAAGCATCGAGTACAAAAAGCGCGCCGACATTTTAGTGGTGAACCATAAATGCTGCAGGTAGCTTTCGCCGGTCTCCTCGGGGTGTTCGGTGAAGGCGCGGTTGATCTCTTGGCGCAGCTCGCGGGCCTTGGCGCGGTGTTCCTCGCGAGTGACCCACGCAACGCATTGCTGGAATATCTGATGATAGCGGCTGGCCATAACACTCTCCGTTTGCTGATTGGCATGTAGTGGTTTTTGGCGCGCTTAGCAAGTGCGACCGGATCAGCGCAGCTGTGCCGCGATGAAACGGGCGAAGGCCGCGCCGGATTTGCCGATATCCGGCCGCGACAGCAGCACGAACCGCACCTGCCGCAGGTTGCGCAAGCGCCGGCTTTGCAAGGCGACCAAACCCTCGGGGATCATGCGTTTGGGTAGCACGGTGATGCCAAGCCCCGCGCGCACCGCCGCCACGGTGCCGGCGAAGCTGGGGCTGGTATAGGTCACCCGCCAGCGCGTGCCGGAAGCATCGAGCGCATCCATCGCCCGCTTGCGGTAGACGCACGGGGCGGGCGACAGCACCAGCGGCAAGGGCGCCTCCTCGTCGCGGATGCTTTCGAAGAAATGCGGGGCCGCTACCCATTCGAGATGCTCGCTTGAGACCACGGTGCCGTGAGGCTCGTGCTCGGCACTGAGTTGCTTGATGAGGATGAGGTCGAACTCGCCGCGCGCCAACCGCTCCATCAAGGTCAGGGTCAGGTCGCACTCCACCTTCAGCACCGTCTGCGGATGCGATCGGGTGAAGGCCGCCAGCACATCCGTCAGGTACACGCTGGCGAAATCCTCCGGCGTGCCGAAGCGTATCTCCCCCGCGATATCGCTCTCCTTCACATGGGCGAACAGCTCCTTCTTTAGCTGCAACATCTGGCGGGCATAGCCGGCCAGCAGTTCGCCCTCACGTGTCAGGCTGGCATGGCGCGGCGCGCGCAGCACCAGCGGCGTGCCCATCAGCGCTTCGAGCTTGCCGATCTGCTGGCTGATGGCCGATTGCGTCCGCCCCAGCCGTTCGGCGGCGCGGGTGAAATTGCCCGTTTCCGCCAAAGCCAGAAAGCAGCGCAGCTGGAATGTGTCGATATCCGGATTATCAGGCATAAGATATTCTTATCATATCCATAATAATTATTAGTTTCAATAATTAAAATAAACGGTGCAAGAGAGGCGCGAATAACAGGAGCATACGATGGAGATCCTTCACCTCATTACCCAGAACCTGCTGACGCCGGCGGTGCTTTTCTTTGCGCTCGGCGTGACGGCAGGCTTCGTCAAATCCGACCTCGACGTGCCGGAAAGCATCAGCCGCTACCTTGCCATCTACCTGATGATGGCCATCGGCTTCAAAGGCGGCGCGGCGATCGCGGCCTCCCCCACGATCGATAGCACCATGCTGCTGACCATGCTGGCAGGGGTCGTTGTCGGGTTCTTGCAGCCGTTCCTCGGTTACGCCCTGCTCAAGGCCACCACCAAGCTCGATAGCCCGACCGCCGCGGCCGTCGCCGCGCATTACGGCTCCATCAGCATGGTGACCTTCGCTACCGCCGCCGCATTCCTCAAGGTCAATGACATCGTCTTCGCCGGCTATATCGTCGCGGTACTGGCCTTGATGGAAGCGCCCGCCATTCTCTCCGGCCTGTTCATCGCCCACCGCGCCGCGCCGGAAACGCGCAGCCACAAAACGGAGGAGAAGAAACTCAGCCGCGAGATCTTCACCAACGGCGCCATCTTGCTGCTGATGGGCTCGTTCCTCATCGGCTGGGCGACGGGGGCGGACGGCCTAAGCAAAATGGAAGGCTTCCTTGTCACCCCGTTCCAAGGCATCCTTGCCTTATTCCTGCTCGATATGGGGCTGCTGGTGGCCAAGAACCTGCACCAACTGCGGCAGTTCACGTGGTCGATGGGGCTGTTTGGCATCTACATGCCGCTCATCGGCGCTGCCATCGGCCTTGCCACCGCCCGCGCCATCGGGCTCGATGTCGGCACCGGCACGTTGTTCACCGTGCTCACCGCCAGCGCCTCCTACATCGCGGTGCCCGCCGCCATGCGCCTTGCCCTGCCGGAGGCGAAGGCCGCGGTCTATGTGCCGCTGTCGCTGGCCATCACCTTCCCGTTCAACGTCATCGTCGGCATTCCGCTTTACTACATGCTGGCGCAACAGATCCTCTAACCCCACCCACGGAGTATGCTATGTTAAAAGCCCTCACCCTCGCCACCCTCATTGCCTTCAGCGCACCGGCCGCCTTCGCTAAGGAAGCCGCGCCCGCACCGGTCGCCAAACTCTCACCCGCTGCCGAGCGTAAGGAGGTGAAAGCCGCCTTCGCCGCATGGCGCGAGGCATTGTCCGGCGGCAAGGCCGAGCCGGTCGTCGCGCTGTATACGAAGGACGCCGTCTTGCTCGCCACCTTGGCCAACGACCCCATCACCGATCAGGCGGATCGCACCGCCTATTTCACCAACCTCACCGCCAAGCCGAAACTGAAGGCGCGGGTGAACGAGGAATTCGTCCGCCTGCTCGATGAGGACGACGCCGTCCTCAGCGGCACCTACACCTTCAGCTTCGAGGACGCCGGCAAGACCGTCAGCATCCCCGCGCGCTACACGCTCGTTTACAAGAAGCTCGACGGTAAATGGATGATCGTGGAGCACCACTCCTCGAAAATGCCGATGGACAAATAACCAGCCACGCCCATCGCACGGATAACAAAAAGCCTCCCGCAAGGGAGGCTTTTTAGTTTGGGTGGTGCTTGCGAGATTGACGAAGGTCTGCTGACCTTCGCCCTTAACGGGCTGCGCGCGTTGCTCGCAGTCCAAAACGCCTGCTGGCGTTTTGTCGAACTGACGGGTTCTGCCGGCAATCGTAGGTGTGGCCAATAAAAAAGGCGGGGTGAACCCGCCTTTTTTATTGGTGACCCCTACGAGAACATGTAGCGGCATCAATATATGGCGGATATCCTAGCTTTTCAGCGAGCGAACTTAAAACTTGTGTACTGGATTTGTGTACGCTTGGCAAGTGGCTTGTTAGTGTAGGCCAACCACGATAGCTCTCTGCACATATTTGCAACTGCAACATAGTTGCAATGTGGGTGCAGTTGCGGTAGATGTAATACAAGAGCGCACAGCATCTTTGCGGGCTTGGAGCCACCACCCCCGCTGTTCATGCGAGTGCAGAATCCTACAGAGTATTTACAGGGCAACTGAGAGCATACGGCACTCACTATATCGGGGCGCGTATGCCACAATACCACAACTGGTTTCAATCCGTCACCATTGGCAACGCTGCGCGGCGGCAACGTGACCGCCAACGCAAATGCAATGCGCGGGGCTTGAGGGGTGA
>JBIIAV010000007.1:0-31219 GCA_044239745.1 Rickettsiales bacterium | reverse complement strand
CAGCGCTGCCGTCTGGTGGCCGAGGCTGACGCGCAGACGACCGATGAATAGTTCGTCCTGCCCGCTGCTATCCCATGCTACGTCGATCCATTTTTCCGGCGAATCGGCAAAGTTTTCAAGCGTATCGCAATCCATGGTGTGAATGGTGATGCCCTTGCCGGTGGCCACGATGCCGACGATCTTATCGCCCGGAATGGGGTGGCAGCAGCCGGCATAATGGATGGCCATACCCGGAATGAGCCCTTTGATGGGCATGGGCACCGATTTTTTCGATTTTTTCTTGAGATTGAGCACATCGAACGGGTTCTTCACCCCGTGCGACTCGGATTTGCGCGTATGGAACACCGCATCGTAGATCTGATTGCGGTTGATGATGCCCTCGCCCACCTCGGCATAGAGGTCGTCCACCAGCTTCTTCTTGAAGACCGCCATCGCCGGTTCCAGCATTTTCTCGCTCAAATCGTGACCTTCCTGCTTGAAGGTCTTGGCTAGAATCGCCTTGCCGAGCGTGACATATTCCTCGCGCTGCTGATCGCGGATGTAGCGGCGGATCTCGGATTTCGCCTTGCCGGTGACGACGAAACGCTCCCAGCTGGGGCTGGGTGTCTGGGTTTTCGCGGTGATGATATCGACCTGATCGCCGTTTTTAAGCGTGTGCTTCAGCGGCACGATACGGCCGTTGATTTTGGCGCCGACGCAGGTGAAGCCCACGCCCGAATGCACCGCGAACGCGAAATCCACCGGCGTCGAGCCGCGCGGCAGCGCGATGATATCACCCTTGGGCGTGAAGCAGAATACTTGGTCGTGATACATCTCGAGCTTCGTATGTTCGAGGAATTCCTCCGCGCCTTCGGACTGCTCCATGATCTCGAGCAGCTCGCGCACCCAGCGATATTGCTTGCCTTCGGTGCTGACCTTATCCTTGTCCACGCCTTGCTTATAGCCCCAGTGCGCCGCGATCCCGTATTCGGCGATCTCGTGCATGTCCTCGGTGCGGATCTGCACCTCGATCCGCTGCTGCTGCGGGCCAATGACCGCCGTGTGGATGGATTGGTAGCCGTTGAGTTTCGGGGTCGAGATATAGTCCTTAAACTGGCCGGGAATGGTGTGGTATTTCTCGTGGATGAGGCCGAGCATGTGGTAGCAACCCTGCACGTTCGGCGCAATGATGCGGAATCCAACGATGTCGGAAAGCTGCTCGAACGTCACGCCCTTGGATTCCATTTTCTTCCAGATGGAATAGGGTTTTTTCTCGCGGCCATAAATTTTAACCGCCTTCACATCGCCAGCGACCGCCAGCTCCATCAGGATTTCCTCGACCCGCTGGACTTGGTTCTTGCCTTGCTTGCGCAGGAACTCCAGCCGCTTGAGAATGGATTCGCGCGCCTCGGGGAAGAGCTCCTTGAACGCCAGATCCTGCAGCTCCTCCTTCATACGGCGCATGCCGATGCGCTCGGCCAAGGCGGAGTATATCTCCAGCGTCTCGCGCGCGATGCGCTGGCGTTTTTCGGGCTTGGGAATATGGTGCAGCGTCTCCATGTTGTGGAGGCGGTCGGCCAGCTTCACCATCAGCACGCGCAGATCCTGCGCCATAGCTAGCACCAGCTTCTGGAAATTCTCGGCCTGTTTGCTCGATTCCGATTTAATTTCGAGGCGGTTGAGCTTGGTCACACCATCGACCAGCCCGCGTATCTCGGTACCGAACAACGACTCGATCTCGTCGAGCGTTGCGTCCGTATCTTCGACCGTGTCGTGCAAAAGCGCGGTGATGATGGACGCCGTATCCAGCCGGTATTGTGTCAGTTTATAGGCAACTTCCACGGGGTGCGAGAAATACGGGTCGCCGGAGGCGCGGGTCTGGGCGCCGTGTTTTTGCATGGCATAGACATAGGCACGGTTGAGGGCATCCTCGTCCGCGTCGGGGTCGTAAGCGCGGATTTTATCCACCAACTCCATTTGCCGAATCATAGCGATAATATAGCGCGTGCGGCGCAGCATAGCTAGGGGTGAGTGGCGACAAACCGCCCTTCACCCCAAAAAATGGGGCGTTGTTCTGATTTAAACACACCGGTAAGCGGGCGAAAAGCGAAGCGGGACTAGTCCTCGACTTCGATGTTCTCCTCGACAAAGCTCATGCCAAGGCCAGCGCTTTGCTGCTCGACATATTGGGTCTCGGCCGCTAAGGATTCTTCGATATCGCTGCTGCCGAGGGTGTAGCTCGCGTTCGATTCTTCCTCGACCACGTCGCTGGGGTCGAAGCCAGCTTTTTTCTGGAAGTTCACGATGACTTCCTCGTGGATCAGCTTCACGTCGATGGTCTTGTCGGCGATTTCACGTAGGGAAACAACGGCGTCCTTATCGTTATCGCGGTCGATCGTCAGGGGCATGCCGGAGGAAATCTGCTTGGCGCGCTGCGCTGCCACGACCACCAGATCAAAGCGGTTGGGAACGATGAGAATGCAATCTTCGACGGTGACGCGAGCCATGGTTACTCCTTAAATAGGGCACATAAATTACGTAGTGAATGGGGGTGAGTAGTGGAATTGCTTGTGTTTTGCAAGCAAAACCCTATATGCAAGCTGCAACCCCTGATAACCCCCGCACACGCACACCCATGGCCAACATACTCGATATTCCGCAAGCCGCCGACAAAAAGCTCCCGAAACCGGACTGGATCCGCGTGAAGGCGCCGCAGTCGCAGGGCTTTCTCGATACCCATGCCCTCATGCGCAAGAACAAGCTCAACACCGTGTGCGAGGAGGCCGCCTGCCCCAACATCGGCGAATGCTGGAGCAAAGGCCACGCCACGGTGATGATTCTGGGCGATACTTGCACCCGCGCCTGCGCCTTTTGCAACATCAAAACCGGCGTGCCAAACAAGGTAGATGCGGATGAGCCGAAAAATCTCGCCGAGGCGGTAGGCAAACTCGGCCTCAAGCATGTGGTCATCACCAGTGTCGACCGCGACGATCTCGACGATGGCGGCGCAGCCCATTTCGCGCAGTGCATCGAATATATCCGCACCACCGCGCCGGATACGACGATTGAGATATTAACGCCGGATTTCCTGCGTAAGGAGCACGCCATTCCCGTGATTGCCGGCGCACGGCCCGATGTATTCAACCACAACATCGAGACCGTGCCGTCGCTTTACAAGCGCATTCGCCCCGGCGCGCGCTATTTCAACTCGCTGCATTTGCTGAAAACCGTGAAAGAGCTGGAGCCGACCGTGTTCACCAAATCCGGCATCATGGTCGGCCTCGGCGAAACGATGGACGAAGTGCTGCAAGTGATGGACGATCTGCGCAGCGCCGATGTCGATTTCATGACCATCGGCCAATATCTGCAGCCCACGCCCGCGCATGCACCCGTCGATCGCTACGTCACTCCGGATGAGTTCCGCTACCTCGAGCGCGTCGCCTACACCAAAGGCTTCCTGATGGTATCGAGTAGCCCGCTGACACGCAGTAGCTACCACGCGGATGCCGACTTCGCCCGCATGCGCGATGCACGGAACAAAAAACTGGCCGAGCGCGCGCCCACCCCTGCCAACGACAACCGCTAATGCACCGCTATACCGAGACCCGCCTCCTGCCCTATACGCCGGCGCAGCTGTTCGCCATGGTGGTCGATATCGAACAATACCCGCAATTCCTGCCATGGTGCCGCGGTGCACGCATTGTGACGCGTGAAGCCGAGGGGGCATTCTTGGGCGAGCTCATCATCAGTTTCGCGCACCTGACCGAGCGCTACACCAGCCGCGTGACACCCGTTGCACCCACCGCCACCGACGAAGGCCGTATCGATGTCGTGCTCGTCACGGGGCCGTTCACGCATCTCAACAATCACTGGCGTTTCGCACCCCATGCCCAAGGCTGCGAGATACATCTCGATCTTGATTTCGAGTTCAAGTCCAAGCTGCTCGACAGCATGCTCGGCGGTGTGTTCGGCCGCGCCTGCGATAAAATGGTCGGCGCGTTCACTGCCCGCGCGCAAACACTTTATGGCACGCCTGCGCTATAGCCATTTGCGCTGCTTGAAATAGGCATAAGGCAGCACGGCCGAAAGCACCATTATCACCACCGCCATCGGGTATCCCAAGTGCCAGCCCAGTTCGGGCATATGCCCGAAATTCATGCCATAGATGCTGGCAATTAACGTTGGTGGCAGGAACACCACCGACGCGACCGAGAAGATCTTGATGGTGCCGTTCTGCTCGATGGAGATCATGCCCAGCGTCGCATCCAGCAGGAAGTTGATGCGCCCCGTGAGGTAGGTTCCGTGATCGCTCAACCCCGCGATATCCTTGCGGATGGCCTCGAGCTGCTCGTGATTCTCGTGAATGTGCATTTTCTTGTGATGGTTGGCATAAGCCACCACGCGCCCATACGTCACAAGGCTTTCATGGATTTTGGATGAGAGATCGCCGCAGCGCCCGATGCGATCGAGGATGGATTCGTAGTCCGTGTTCTTGCCCTGCTTGCTATCCGCCGAATTGGAAAAGATATCCTTGGTGATGCGGTCGATATCGCGGTCGAGGCGCTCGAGAATATCGGCCATGCGGTTCACCACCGAATCGATGAGGCCGAGGAACAGCGCCGCACCGTCGTATTTGCCGATATAGGTCTTGCTGATATTGGCACCGAAACGGCGGAAGGACGTGGCATCGACATAGCGGATCGTGACCAGTACCCGCTCGCTGAGGATGAAGGTCACTGCGTGGGTCTCCGGCGCGCTGCTGTCCACCTTGGTGACCATGGTCGCGGTCATATAATACGCGCCATTTTCGTGATAGAGGCGGTTACTCACCTCGATCTCGCTCATCTCCTCGTGGGTCGGCACCTCGATGCCCAAGAAACGCTCAACGGCGGCCTCTTGCGCTTGCGTCGGATTCAGCAGGTCGATCCATACCGCATGCTGCGGAATCATCAGCGCGTCGTCGCCCTCGAATGGAACGATACCTTGTTGCTCTGCGCTGAAAATCTGCATACAAACCTTACGAAATACGAACCTTACGAAACTTTGACGACTCCGCGCTTTTTGGCGGTACGAATGAGAATTGCGGCCACCACGATGATGCCGATCATCCCGCCCAGATCGACCCAGATCGACCTGCTTGCAAATGCCTAGCACCAACGATTTGCCCTGTCACTTGCCGTTTTTCATCCCCCATGCTACGACACCCCATGGCCACGAAACCAACGCCCCCCAGCTTCACGCACAAACACTGGCTCACCAAGGTCGGCAAATCTACCGTGATGGCCTTGGGCGTGGTTGTGGCATCGCTCACGGTCGGCATATGCGGTTATCATTATCTGGGCGGATTGGCATGGGTCGATGCGCTGCTCGAGGCCTCGATGATCCTTGGCGGCATGGGGCCCGTCGCCCCCATGCACAACGATAACGTCAAGGTCTTCGCGGCCATCTACGCCCTGTTCAGCGGGCTCATGCTGCTTTCCACCGCCGGCTTACTGTTGGCACCATGGATACAGCGCCTGCTCTACCACACCCATCGCCAAGCCCGCCGCGACGCCATCCGCGAAGAATCGCGCGATTAGCCGCGGCACAAAATTTAGCTGTATTTTATTTCCATGCCGATTATAGAACCCTACCGGTGCGGACAGGTGGCCGAGTGGTTGAAGGCGCACGCCTGGAAAGTGTGTGTACGTTAACGCGTACCGTGAGTTCGAATCTCATCCTGTCCGCCATCAATCAAAAGCTACCCCGCGGTGGCTTTTGATTGATGCGGGAATGATAGGTTTGCTCACGGTGCGTGAGTTCGATTATTTACTTGGCGAGCTGCGCGAGCTTAGGAAATAACGCGAAGCACTCGCTGAGCATATCTCATCCCCTCCGCCATAAACTAAAGGCGCCCTTATTAATCGCAGAAATTAATCACAGAAAAATTTGGATATGAAACTACGCAGCGCTATATGCATGACTCTCATTGCCTCACTACTTATCAGTGGATGCAGCACTTTCAATCTGGAGACAACTATGGGTGCGAACAAAAATCCTGCGGTATATTTCGAAATACCGGTTAACGACATGCCGCGCGCGAAAGTATTTTATGAGGCAGTGTTTGGGTATGATTTCGTTTCAGAAAACATTCACGGAAATGAGATGGCTTTTTTACCGTTTCACGAAGAGGCAAAAGGCATCGCGGGTGCTTTAGCCAAAGGTGAAACCTACAAACCCTCAAAAAATGGCTCCCTCATTTATCTTCAGGTTAAGGATATCCATAAAACGCTTGCTTTGGCAAAGGCGCACGGCGGCAAAGAGCTGTTCCCTCGCACGCAAGCCAGCGAATATGGTTTCGTAGCGGAGATTGAAGATTCCGAAGGCAATCGAATTGGCCTTTCTGAATCCATAGAATAATTGTTTGAGGCTAATTCAGGCTCGAGCGAGAGAAACTTTAAGAAACTGGTGTAAGGCACACAGCTGCCAGAATCACTTACCCCTGCCGCGCTTGTTTCACTGCCAGATGCGGCGCAAGCGCTTCGCACGTTGCGTGTTGCGCCAGTTCCATCTCCTGCGCCAGCGCAGCGATCTGCGCCATGTCCGGCGTGTCCGACTTGGCGAGATGCTCTAACGATTTGGCGATATCGCCCACCCGTGTCGCACCGATCTGGTAGCTGGAGGACTTCAGCGGGTGTGCCGCCTGCGCCACCAGCTTGGCATTTTGGGTGGCCACTCCCTCGCGGATACTGGCGAGGTAACCCTGCGACACCTCGATATGCCGCCCCAATATCATGGCGAGATCATCGCCCATCAGCTCGGCGAAATCATGAAAGAGCTTGCTATCGAGTAGTGCCGACGTGGCGTGGTACATGCTGCTTCTCCGTAGGTTCGTCGTGGCCATAACGCCGATGTCTTTTAAGGCGACCGATTGTTGCGACAATACAACCTGAGCGATAATAATGCAACCGCAAGAACAGGCATGCAGAATGATTACAAGCGCTTGCCGCTGAAACTGCTTAGAGTTGCACGCTAAGGAGATTAAGCCATGAAAAATACCATTCTCATCATCGAGGATTCACCGATGTATCAGGATATCCTCAAGAGCATCGTCGGCTCGTTGGGGTTCGCCACCCATGTCTGCGACGACGGCAGCCAAGGCATCCAATATATGGGTGAGCATGAAGCGGGCGTCGCGCTGCTGTTGCTCGACATCTACATCCCCAAGATCGATGGCATCTCGGTGCTTGGTCACTTGCGCATCAAATATCCGCAACTGCCCATCGTTGTTGTGAGTGGTAGCGATGATAACGACGACGAGCGCGTGGTGCGCGATCTCGGCGCCCTCGATTTCATCCGCAAACCGTTTCAGGCGGAGACCATCCACGCCACGCTCAAGCGCGTTCTAGGCAACGCCAGCGGCCACGCGGGATAGGGGTCGATGAGCAGCGACGCCACCGATAAGCCGGAATTCAAGGTGCACCCCACCTTCCTGCGGTGGGCACCCCAGATCGTTTGTGGGGCACTGGTGGTGCTGTCGCTTCTGTTCGTCAGTATCGTCCGCGATTACGAGGATTGGCTGTTCAAGCTCCAGACCATCGAGAGTTCGAGTGAGGCGCGCTTGGCCGTCAGCGACTACCTCACCCTATCGCTCGATGCGCTCGACCGCATGGCCAGCCGCTGGGAGATGAACAAGGGCACCAAAAAAGACGCGTGGGAAATAGACGCAAAAAACTATCTGCATTCCTACCCGATGATCGAATCCATCCATGTGCTCGAGGCCAACGGCCGCATCAAATGGTCGGCCGGCGCCGAGAAAATCAGTTCCGCACCCGATCGCTTCACGGCCGAACCCGTCACGCAGCGCGTGCTGAATGAGGCGGCCAACGGCAAGAAACGCTACATCTCCACCGCCATACCCCTCGCCGATTCCAACGATCATGGCTTCATTTCCGTCACGCCCTTAATGTTCGATAATAAGCTGCAAGGCTACATCGCGACCGAGTTCGATCTCGGCCGCCTATTCAGCGTCGTGATCGGCCGCTACTACACCAACTACCACGTGGAAGCGATGGAGAGCGACCGCGTCATTTTCTCGAACATGCCGCAGGTGCCTCCGCCGTCGGATTATAGCGCCAGCCAAACACTGCGGTTGGACGGCATGAACTATCTTTTGAATTTCGCCCCCAAGATGGCCTACATCGCCAAGCGGCACAGCAGCCTGCCCCTATCGCTGCTCATCTCCAGCCTCATCATGACGGCGCTTGCCACCTTCGCCACGGCGGCATGGCGGCGCACCTATGTGCAAAGTGAAAAGATGAAAAAAAGCGGTGCGGAACTGAACATCTATGCCGCGGCGTTGGAGGTGGCGAAGGAACGTGCCGAAGCCGCGACGCAGGCCAAAAGCATGTTCCTTGCCAACATGAGCCACGAGATCCGCACCCCGATGAATGGCATCTTGGGCATGGGGCATCTGCTGCTCGACACCCAGCTGAGCCCCCAGCAGCTACAATACATCCAGACCATCAACCACTCCGCCAGCAACTTGCTACTCATCATCAACGACATCCTCGACCTCTCGAAGATCGAAGCCAACCAGCTTCATATCGAGCGTATCGGATTCAGTGTCGCCCAGACCGCGCGCGAGACCATCAACCTCTTCCGCACCCTTGCCGACCAAAAACAGATCGAAGTCATCACCGATATCCATCCGGATATCCCGCCACTGCTGACTGGCGACCCCGTGCGCTTCGGCCAGATCCTTGGCAATCTCATCGGCAACGCCTTCAAGTTCACTAGCACCGGCTCCGTGCGTATCGTCATCGAGTGGCATGCCGATAGCGAAACCATTCACTGCCATGTGAAGGATACCGGCATCGGCATCCCGAAAGACAAACAAAGTCAGATCTTCCAGAAATTCACGCAAGGCGACGCCACCATCACCCGTAAATATGGCGGCACCGGCTTGGGGCTTACCATCATCAAACAGCTGGCACTGCTGATGGGCGGCGAGATCGGTTTCGAGAGTAAGGAAGGCGAAGGATCCACCTTCTGGTTCCGCATTCCCATGCCCATCCATGTTGCTGCCGAAAGCGAATCCTTGGGCGACACCTGCCCCATTCATTCCAACCGCATACCCGCAACTTCCGCCCGTGCACTCATCATCGAGGATCACCCCGTCAACCAGCTACTATTAAGCAAACTGCTCACCAAGTTCGGGTTCGCCATCGTCGATACCGCCGACCATGGCGAGATCGGCGTCCAGAAGCTCGAGGGCACCCAGTACGACATCATCTTCATGGATTGCCAAATGCCCATCATGGACGGCTACGAGGCCACGCGCATCATCCGCGAGCGCGAGACATCGGGCGCCATCGCCAATCGCCACCTCATCGTCGCGATGACGGCGAACGCCATGCTGCAAGACCGCGAACGCTGTTTCGAGATCGGGATGGACGAATACCTCACCAAACCCCTCGACCCAAAAAGCTTCGAACATTTCCTCTATCGCTGGTTCATTATGCGCCCCGCTTCCGAAACGGTCAGCGCCGCTTCCTAGCAACGCCTGTATTCTCTTTGCCACGCCGGTCGGCAACCGTGCGTAACAGGGCATGCATTTCGCATCGCTTCTTGCTATTGGCCACGGAATATCCCTAGCTGATAGCATGTCCCATTACGCCCCATCCATCGCGGTGTTATTGCCGTGCTACAACGAAGCGCTGACGCTATCGAAGGTCATCGCCGATTTTCGCACCGCCCTGCCGGAGGCGCATATCTATGTCTTCGATAACAACTCCAGCGATGCCTCGGCCACCATCGCGCGCGATGCCGGCGCGCAGGTTATTCCCGTGCCTCTGCAAGGCAAAGGCAACGTGGTGCGGCGCATGTTCGCCGATATCGACGCCGATATCTACGTCATAGCCGACGCCGACTGCACCTACGACGCCAGCCGCGCCCGCGAACTCATCGCGCCCATCCTTGCCGGCAACGCCGATACGGTGGTCGCTACCCGTGAGGCGAAAAAGACCGCCTTCCCGCCGGCACATGTCTTCGGCAACAAATTATTCAACCTCATCGTCCGCCAATTGTTCGGGCGCGGATTGAAGGATATTTTCTCCGGCTATCGTTCGTTCTCGCGGCGCTTCGTTAAATCCTTCCCTGCTCACAGCGAAGGCTTCGAAATCGAAACGGAAATGAGCATCTTCATGCTCGAACAGCGCGTCCCCATGCTCGAGATACCGATGCATTACGGCGAGCGCCCCACCGGTTCGGTGAGTAAATTGCGCACCTACCGCGACGGCCTGCGCATCCTGCTCACCATCTTGCGTCTTTTCAAGGAGTCGCGGCCGTTCTCGTTCTTCTCGCTGATCGCACTTTTCCTTGCGGTGTGCAGCCTGCTGTTGGCGCTCCCCGTCATCGGCGAATGGCAAACAACTGGCCTGATTTCCCGCCAGCCGACACTCATCCTTTGTTCCGGTCTTGCCGTGCTTTCGGGGCTTTCCTTCATCGCCGGCATGGTGCTCGATAGTTTGGCGCGCACCTACCGCGAAACACGTCACTTGCGTTACCTGAACGTCGCGCCGCGTAAATAGCGCCATGCCCACTGCGCACATCCCTCAATTCCTCCGATTCTGTCTGGTCGGCCTTGTCGGCTTCGCGGTAGATGCCGGTGCACTCGAAGGCTTCGTCGCCCTTGGGCTTTCCCCTGCAGCGGCACGCGTTTTATCCATCACGGTCGCGCTGCAAGCCACCTACATCCTTCACAAGCGCTTCACCTTTCGCGCCACGGAAACCGCCAATCCATGGCCGAAATTCATGCTCGCCAATGCGCTGGGCGCCCTTATCAATTACCTGACCTTCCTTGTGGTCATGGCGCTCATCGGCACGGCGTTTCAAGCGCTGGAGGCACGCCAGAGCGCGCTACTGGCCGGCACCGCCACCGCGCTGTTGGTCAATTATTGGATGAACCATCGTTTCGTATTCGCGCGGCGCGCATGAGCATGCTTTCGCATCTACGACGCGTTCCCATCGTCGTTTGGCTGCTGCTACTCACCGCGCTGCCGCACTTGGCCTATGTGCTCATGCATTGGTATCACTTCCCGATGCATAACGGGAAGTTCATCGCCCCGACCGATCCTGATTCATGGTTGCGCCTGACGTTGGTGCGCGAATGGCTCATCAGCGGCGATTGGTACGACCACATGGTCACCCACAGCAATGCGCCGTGGGGCGGCATCAGCAGCCCATGGACACGCCCGCTGGATATGGTCATCGCGGGGCTGGTGCAGCTTCAACCCGAATCGGTCGAGCTGAACCTGCGCTTACTGCGCGCCAGCCTGCTTCTGCCATGGATATGGATGACGCTGCTCGTCGTCGGGGTTTATCGCATCCTTCATCTGCGCGCCACGCCGCCATCGACCTATCTGATGGCCAGCTTCCTCATCGCTTGTACGCCCACCTTGTGGAATTATTTCGCCCTCGGCAATGCCGATCACCACGCACCGCTCGCGGTGCTGTTCATTTGGGCGCTCGGCGGCATCCTCCGGCCTGCGCCCACGCGCCACGCCCTCATCCTCACCGGCCTGCTCCTTGCCCTTCAACTATGGATCAGCGTCGAGGCATTGATCCTTATCGCCGCAATCTATGGCTGGTATGGCCTGCAATGGCTGCGCGGCAATCGCGAAGCCGCCCGCCCGCTTGCCACCCTCGCCAGCAGCGTCGCCGTGGGCACGACCATTGCCTTCCTGCTGGAACGCCCGCCAAGCGCATGGCTTTCACCGCTCTACGACACGATATCCATCGTCCATGCCGCGGCATTGCTTCTCGCCGCCTTGGTTGCGTGGGGCTTGCATGCCACATGGCGGCCACGCCTTCGGCAGCGCCTTGCGCAGGCGGCAGGTTACAGCATCGCCGCGCTGGCCGTGCTTTATGCCTGTTATCCGAATTTCTTCGGCGGCCCCATGGTCGGTGTCGACCCGTATATCTTCTCGCATTTCTTGCCCAACATCTCGGAGGCGCAGCCCTTTTACCACATGCCGCTCAACAACTTGGCCGCGACCATCATTTTGCCGTTGGCGGCCATCATCCTGTGCCTTGCCCCATGGCTGAGGCCCGAGCGCGCTTTCTACGACCGCGAGCATGCCTCGATATTGCTGTTCTTCACCGTGGTCACGCTCATCCTTTATTACACCCAACAGCGCTGGAGCTATTATGCCCTACCCGTTGCCATCGTCGTGCTCGCGCCTATTCTTGGCGCGCTGTTCACCCCCGAACATCCAAGCATCCGTGGCCGCTGGCCGGCCTCTTTCCTACTGACCCTCACCGCCAAACAACAGGCCATGTGGCGCCTGCCGGTGCTGATCGCGTTGGCTGGCGTTCCTATTTTCATACTGCTGTCGCATGCGGTGCCAGCCTTCACCAGCGCTGCCGCCGATAGTATCCGTAATCACCAAAGCACGGCGGAGAAAGCCGCGCTCCTTAAGCAACGCACGACGTGCTACACCACCGCGCGGCAATTGCTGGCGCAAGGGGTGTTCGCCACCATTGACGGCAAACAATCGGCCTCCATCTTCGCGCCGACCGATCTGGGCGCCGAGATCATGTTCTGGACATACCACCGCATCGTCGCGTCCAACTACCACCGCGAAGGCGCCGGCATCCGCTATCTGTGGGAGGCCGTCGACATCAAGGAAGAAGCGGCATTGCGCAGCTATCTCGCCATCCGCGATATCGATGCCGTCCTGCTTTGCCCTGCCGTAGAAACGGTCGAAGGCAGTGTGCTGCACGCCATTGCCGCTGGCAAACGCCCACCGGCATGGCTGCGCGCCATACCCCTGCAAGCCCCCGCCGATAGTAGCGCCGAGGCCATGCCTCGGCTGTTCACCATCCGCCGCTAAAACTTAACGCGTTTTAACTTCTCACAGCCATCGATTTTATTTTGCAATCCGCATGCAACGCGCTAGAGTGAGTTCTATCAATGGTCGAAAAAGACCGAGCTAAAAACACTTTATTTTTCGCACAGGGTTGTAACTATGACGCTTCGTACCAAGATCATCATCGGGCTTGTTGCATTCACGCTTTTCTGCACAGTTCCCGTGTTCATCGCCTTTGATATGCAAAAAAGCAAATTCCGAAGCGATGCTTACGCCCGCCTTCAGGACGGTGCCATTGCGCTGAACAACCTGATCGATCGCAACTTGTTCGAGCGCTACGGCGATGTGCAGGCCTTCGGCCAGAACCGTGCCGCCTACAACCCCGCCAACTGGCGTAACCCAAGCGAATCCAACCCGCTAGTGAGTGCCATCAATAGCTACATCGCCAACTACGGCATCTATAAGCTTTCCATGCTCGTCGGCACGGACGGTAAGCTCCTTGCCGTCAACACGCGCGACGCCAAAGGCAAGGAGATCGATACCGCCCCTCTATATAATCAGAGCTTCTCCGAAGCGGTCTGGTTCGTCGATGCGCTGCAAGGCAAGTTCCTTGAGGGTCGCAACGGCCTTACCGGTACGGTCGTCTCGGGCCCCCACGCTGAAAAAATAGTGCAGGGCCTCTACGGCGACAAGAACGACTATTCGATCAATTTCTCCGCCCCCGTGAAGAACGACGCCGGCCAGACCATCGGCGTTTGGGTCAATTTTGCGACCTTTACCTTGGTCGATGATATCATCAAGACCTACGCCAACGAGTTCGCCGGCGAAAAACTGACCACCACACAGGTCACGCTGCTGGATAATAAAGGCACCGTCATCACCGACTATAAAGTCACCGATACTTCCGGCACCATCGACCATGAAAAACTTGCTCAGACCAACCTCTATAACGACGGTGTGAAGGCAGCCGTCACTGCGATGGATAGCAAATCTTTCGGTGCAATCGCTGCCATCAACTCGCGTACCCATCGTGAGCAGATCAACGGCTACGACTACAGCGACGGCGCCTACGACTATGCGGGTCTCGGCTGGACCGCACTGTTGCGCGTTGAGCCGCACGAAATCTTGGCAAGCTCGGCCAGTGCCGAAAAGGCGATGATGATCGTCATCGGCATCATCATGGCCATCAGCCTGTTGCTCTCGTTCTATGTCGGTGGCGCGTTCGCACGCCCCATCAAGAAAATGACCGAGACCATGCGCCATCTCTCCGAGGGCGATACCTCCGTCGAGGTTCCCTCGACCGAGAACAAGGACGAGATCGGCGATATGGCCAAGGCCGTGCTCGTGTTCAAGGATAACATGATCCAGACCGAGCAATTGCGCGCCGAACAGGAAAAGCAAAAAGCGCGGGCGGAGGCTGAAAAACGCCAAGCCATGAACGCCATGGCCGACGGATTTGAATCCAGCGTAAAGTCCGTGGTGACGGAAGTTTCGTCCTCGGCCGATCAAATGCGCAGCAGCGCCGAGCGCCTCAGCGTGCTGGCGGGCGAGACCAAATCGAGTTCGGCGGTTGTTTCGTCCTCCGCGGTCGATGCCGCACAAACCGCGACGCAAGTCGCCGCCGCTGCCGAGGAGCTGACCGCCGCCATCGGCGAGATCAGCGCCCAAGTGCAAAAATCGAGTACCATCGCCACCCAAGCGACCACTCAGGCCGAGAGCATCAACCAATCGATGTACCTACTGGTCGATAAGTCCAACCGCGTCGGTGAGGTCATCCAGTTCATCACCAGCATCGCCAGCCAAATTAACTTGCTGGCGCTGAACGCTACGATCGAATCCGCCCGCGCCGGTGAGGCTGGCCGTGGCTTTGCGGTCGTCGCCTCGGAAGTGAAAACATTGGCCAACCAAACCGCCAAAGCGACCGAGGAGATCGTCCAGCAAGTGCAATCCATGCAGGAAGCGACGCAGGACGCCGTGCGTTCGGTGAGCGAGATCATCCAGATCATCAGTGAAATTTCGCAAAGCACGGCCGGTGTTGCCGCAGCGGTGGAGGAGCAAAGCGCTGCCACTAACGAGATCTCGCGCAACATCACTCGTACCGCGACCGGCACCAGCGAGATATCGCAAAGCATCATCACGGTCGAGAAAGGCGCCGATGAGACCGGCGTTTCCTCGCGCCAAGTGCTGGATTCGGCCAAACTACTGAGCGATCAGGCCGCCACCTTGAGCAAAAAGGTCGACGAGTTCTTGTCTCAGGTGCGCAACTCCTAGCATTTACGCGCTATCGCTTCGTTTTTCGCGCGCACTTGCCAAGGCGCCCTCAATCCATTACGCCTAGCCAACAGCAAAGGAGAGCCCATGCCTATCGTTCAGATTCACATGCTTGAAGGCCGCGACGTCACCAAGAAGCGCCTACTTGCCAAACGTATCACCGAGACCGTCTGCGACGTGCTCGGTTCGCCGCCGGAGAAAGTCCGCGTCATCCTTTCCGATATGCCGCACGACAGCTATTCCGTCGCCGGTGTTCTTTATTGCGACGAGCCAAAGAAATAAGCCCATGAACGCACCCGCACCTTTACTGCCTTCCGGCCTGATGGACGTTTTGCCACCGTTGGCAGCGGCGGAGTTTCGCTTGGTGCATCATTTCCTCAAGACCTTCACCGCGTTCGGCTATGCGCCCGTTATCCCACCCTTGGCGGAATATGCCAGCAGCATGTTCGCCGGCCAAGGCGAGGCGACCAGCCACCATGTCTTCCGCATGCCCGATCCCTTGGCGCCGGAAATGCTTGGGCTACGCGCGGATATCACAGGGCAGGTCGCGCGCATTGCCACTCATTCGCTCTCGCAGATGCCGCGCCCATTGCGCCTTTGCTATGCCGGCTACACCCTGCGCACCGCGCCTGAAGCCCTGAAAACCCGCCGCCAACACACGCAGGTCGGCATCGAGCGTTTCGGCGATATGGCCACCCATTCCGTTGCCGAGGTGCTTGCCATTTCCGCCCATGCGCTCGATAGCAACGGTGTAAGCGGGCTGACCATCGACCTGCATTTCCCGTCCGTTCTGGAAGCGTTGCTCAGCGATGCAAGCGAACCCTCCGCAGCCGCGATCCGCGAAGCGGTGCGCCTGAAGGATATTGCCCAGCTCAAGCGCCTCAAGGCCGACCTGCTGGTACAGCTCATCGAGAGTGCGGGCACGGCCGATGGCGCCATCGCCGCGCTCAAGCGCATCCCGCATCCGGCAGTCGCCCACGCGACGGCTACACTCGAATCGTTGGTCGCGGCACTGCGCGCGCAGGAAGTGCCCGCCACCCTCACTGTCGATATCCTCGACCTTTCGGGCTATGGTTATTATGTCGGCGTCGGCTATGCGCTGTTTTGGAACCAAGCGGGGCTGGAGGTCGGTCGCGGTGGCTGCTACCGCACCAGCAGCGGCGAGGACGCCGTGGGCTTCACCCTTTACATCAACGACCTGCTCGACCAACTACCGGCCGAAGCGGCCGCGCCCGTCAAAACCGTGCCCTACGGCACCCCGTCGCGCACCGTGGCCGAGCTTCAAAAGCAAGGGTTTGTCACCATTTTTTCTGATTAATCGTTCTTTAATCTAACTCCGCTATAATGGTTACCTGTTTCGGAGGTTAGTTGTGTCATCAAAAAATACCGATAGTCCGCATTGGCGCCTGCGTCTTAGCTGCGATAAAGAGTGGCAAAAACAATACACGGGATTTGATCCACGTCTCGTACTACCGAAAGAGTTTTCTGACTATCACGCAATGGGATTTTTAACAGCAGACGCACGCTTTATGGATGCATTGCTACCCATGCGAGACAAACTAAAAAAAATGGATCGATATTTTATTGATAATTCTGACTATCTTGAGACAAAAAATATTCCTCAAGGAATAAGAACTCGTGCATTTTATAACATTAGTTTAGCGGATGTCGAGAGCGCTAGATTGCACTATTTAGCCTCCTATATGCACGAGAAATCGAAGAATTCTATCAGCGGAAAAATTCACTTCCACAGTGATAATCCCTATCGTGCACTTGTAGAGCGTTTTCGGGATAAAATTAAAACTCATCGAGATTGTCTATCCGCGCGCGAATTCATGGACTATCTTACAGAACATGTGAAACCGCAATATATCGAACCATGGCTTCTTTATCGCGGACAAGCTATAAAAGAGCTTCGTGAAGTGGCAAATAGCTTACCAGAATTCCCAGCCGAGCATAAGGCAACCATCGAAGCAGTCTGGAATGCCTACCATGAATCCGGTCTTTCCACTCATGTGGATCGGGTTCGTAAATGGGGAAATAGCCCTCTTGCTCAAGCTGAGCGCCGCACAAAAGTTGAGAAAGACTTGGGGCCTCCTCGTGGGGTTGCTTATGTTGGCGCATTGGATACTGGAGTTCGCATTGCGCCAAAAGCGACTCCGCTAGGCCGTGAAGCCTAGACCTTTCTCTCGATATCTCCCCCCTAGACAACCCGCCGCTTCTATGCCAAAACGCAACCTTGCAATTTTTTGGGGTATGGCATGCAAAGCGTGGTCGTAGTTGGCTCTCAGTGGGGTGATGAAGGCAAAGGCAAGGTCGTCGACTGGTTGTCGGAACGTGCCGATGTCATCGTCCGCTTCCAAGGCGGCCACAATGCCGGCCACACCCTCGTCATTGATGGTGTCACCTATAAACTCAGCCTCCTGCCTTCCGGTGTGGTGCGCAAGAACAAGGTCAGCATCATCGGTAACGGCGTCGTCATCGATCCGTGGGCGCTGTTCAGCGAGATCGAGAAGGTTCAAAAACAAGGCGTCGATGTCTCGCCCGAAACGCTGAAAATCGCCGAGAACGCCCCCCTCATCCTGCCCATTCACCAGCGGCTCGACGAAGCTTCCGAGAAATTGCGCGGCACCAACAAGATCGGCACCACCGGTCGCGGCATCGGCCCTGCGTATGAGGATAAGGTCGGCCGCCGCGCCATCCGCGTGTGCGACCTTGCCAACCCCGAATTACTGAAGGCCAAACTCGACGACATGGTCGCGCGTCACGCCCCGATCCTTGCGGCTTCCGGCAGCGAACCGTTCGAGGTCGAGCCGCTCTTCAAAGCCCTGTGTGAAGTAGCAACGCGCATCCTTCCCTATGCCACGCCCGTGTGGCGCTTGCTCGCCCAATACCGCACCGAAGGCCGCCGCATCCTCTATGAAGGTGCGCAAGGCATCATGCTCGATGTCGATTACGGCACCTACCCGTTCGTCACCTCCTCCAACACGTTAGCGGGCGCGGCCACCATGGGTTCGGGCTCGGGCATCAACACCATCGGGTATGTGCTCGGCATCACCAAGGCCTACACCACCCGCGTCGGCAGCGGCCCCTTCCCCAGCGAATTGACGGATGCCACCGGCGAACGCATCGGCGAACGCGGGCGCGAATTCGGCACGGTCACGGGACGTAAGCGCCGCTGCGGCTGGTTCGATGCGGTGATGGTCAAACAAGCCGTCACCATTGCCGGCATCAACGGCATCGCCCTGACCAAGCTCGACGTGCTCGACGGCCTCGATACGCTGCATATCTGTGTCGGCTACGATATCAACGGCACGCGCTACGATTACTTGCCCGCCGCGACCGACCTGCAAGCCGCCGCCAAACCAATCTACGAATCCATCGAAGGCTGGAGCGAATCGACCTTCGGTGCGCGCAGCTGGGCGCAGCTTCCTGCCACCGCCATCAAGTATATCCGGCGGATCGAGGAGATGATCGGCTGCCCGGTGGCGCTGCTTTCCACCAGCCCCGACCGCGAAGATACCATATTGGTTAAGGATCCGTTTCTTGGGCTGTAACGGCGTTAACCTTTAACGCATTGAGTGTTGCAACTAATTTCGCTATAGTAATGGCATGAACGCAATTCCCAAGTAGGGGGTTTATGGCCATCGGTACATCCATCAAAGATTCCGACATTCCACTGATCGAAGAAAAGGTGGAGACCGGCCTGCAACAGCTGTTGGAGGGCTACCGCAGCAATTACACCACCGGAAGCGGCGTCAAGGACGAGCTGGCACAGCGCTTCACCCTCTACCCGAAACGCCCGCTACCGGAATTCGATAACGCCTACGCCAACGCCTTCGAAGCGCGCGACGACTTCAACGAAGGACGCGTTGTTTACGGCATGGTCTGCAACAACCTCATGCCCACGCGCCAACAAACCATCGTCGATATGTCCGGCTTCGTGCAGCCGCATCTGTCGACATTGCTGGGCGCCGGCACCGTGCATTGTTCCCATCTGGGCGAGGCGCGCACCGTGCTTTTCATCGAGCGTCCGCAAGGCCTGCGCCTGTCGGAGGTGATGAAAAAACAAGCGCGGATGCACGAACATACGGTCATCGACCATGTACTCACGCCCATCATCAAGGTGCTGCAGGCGCTGCGCGAAAAGAAAATCAATCACGGCCATATCCACCCGCACAACATCTTCTTCGCGGAAAGTTCCACCTTGGGTGAATGCGCTTCTTCGCCGTGCGGCGCGCAGACCCCCTTCCTCTACGAGCCGCTGGAACGCCTGATGGCCGACCCGCTCGGGCGCGGCGAGGCCACCGAAAAATCCGATGTCTATTCGCTCGGCGTCCTCGCCTTCGAGCTGATTTACGGGCTGGATAAAATCAAGGTCATGTCGCGGGAGGCCTTCATCGAGCGCGCGATCGAACAAAGCAGCTACAACATCTTCGCCAACAATCGCGAATTCTCGGATACGTTTCAGGATTTCTTCCGCGGCATCTTCAACGAGAACCCGTCGGAACGCTGGGGGGTGGAGCAACTCAGCCAATGGATCGGCGGCAAACGCTTCAACATGATCGCCCCCAACACGCCCAAGGAAGGCTCGCGCCCGCTTGTCTTCGTCGGCAAGGAATTCTTCAGCCG
This sequence comes from Rickettsiales bacterium, assembly GCA_044239745.1. GTDB lineage: Bacteria > Pseudomonadota > Alphaproteobacteria > Rickettsiales > UBA3002 > QFOX01. The sequence goes on along the minus strand of JBIIAV010000007.1, from coordinate 11,486 downwards.
CCGCATGCTGGCCAGCGCCTTCCACAACCATTGGCGCGAAGCCTTGAAGGAAGTGAAGGAGCTAAAGCTCGACCGCTGGTGCGAGACCAGCCTGCACCGCCCCGAGCTGGGTGAGAAACTCGATCGCTCGATGCGTTTTTCCGGCCACGGCTCGACCGATGCGCAGCTCAACGAGATGCTGACGCGCGTCATCGCCATCCTTGACCCCACGGGGCCCTTGCGCTCGCTCGCGCTCTCGCTGCGTCCGGATGCCATGGGCATCATGCTGGCGGAAATGATACAGCATAACGGCCCCGAGCTGAACCAGCTGCTTGGCTTCATCGAGAATGATTTCGGCAGTTTCTGGTCGGAGCAGGCGGACGCGAACAAAAGCCCTGAGACCTCAATGGCGCTCTGGCGGCTGCAGCGGGCGCGCCCATATCTGAAAAGTAAGGCCATCGGCTTCGGCCTCGAGCGCTGCTTATACGATCTCAACCCATCGCTATCGTGCCAGATGCCGTTGTTGGCGCCGCATCACGTACTCACCGCGACCGAAGCCCTCAAGATGCTCGATGCGCTCGCGCCCTCACTGGGCGGCGATACCAGCTTTGCCAACCGGCATCTGGCGGCGTTCATCGCCAGCAAGCTCGAGATCACAAAGGAAGTCCGCATCCGCGAGCTCGATAACATTCCCGCATTGGCACGCAACGAGGAGCTCATCGTCCTCAAGATGCTGGCCAAGGCCCAACAGAAAACTTCGCGGCTGGAGCTGGTCGGCCTGTGCGCGTGGGCGGGCATGCGCATCGAGAAAATGATCGACGAGATCCATAACCGCATCATCCGCAAGCATCTTAAGCTGCAACTCAAGAAGCTCGCTTCGACCGGCAACCTGTATGAGGTGATGACGGCCGTCATCAACACCGATGTGTCGCAGCGCGACAACGAAGGCTTCGCAAAGGCCATCGCCCTTCACCAGATCACCCACGACCGCATGGCACACCTCAAGAACGAAGCGATATTGGACTATAAAGCCAAACGCTCCGGCGGTAAGATGGCCATGGACATCAGTTATACCATCCTTCTCATCACCAGTTATATCACCATCACGAACATGTACGGCATATAGGCACCCCGCACAAATAAAGGCGTAACCATGGTATCAGCCAATCAAGATTCCGGCAAAGAGAAGCCACGCATCATCCTGATGCGCAAGATGCCGTTCAAGTATAAACTGCTACTCATCATCATCAGCCTGATCTTGATGGGTGTCATGCGCACGGGCTTCGTTTTCTTCGTCATCGGCATGCTGCCGTGCATCGTCGCCTACTACACCGATATCAGCAAATACCGCTACACCTTCAAAAGCATCTTTGCCGCCAACCTTTCGGGCATGATGCCATACATCACGAAAATACTGGCCGAGGGCCCCTCCAGCACCAACCTGCAAGAGATCATGGGCAACACCAGCAACTGGCTCATCATCTATGGTTCGGCGTTCCTTGGCTGGCTGTTGGTCAAGGTCTGCCCCATGATCACCCAAATGATGGTCGCCGCACTTCACCAGACCCATCTGTTGCGCTATGAATGGCTACAGAAGAAACTGGAAAACGAATGGGGCGATGAAGTAAAACAGTTCAGCGGCGACCTGAACCCCCGCGATTTCTAGACTGCTTCGCCCGCCATCTCTTTTCGTAAAGGCTTCTCGCTATGTCGTTCTTTGGCCATTCCCTGCGCAATGCCCGCCCTATCATCGTCCTGACGGTGAGCGCCTTCGCCGCATGGCGCAAACAACAACCCAAGCGCATCCAAGCATGGCTTAAGGCCAACCATTTCACACCCGAGCCCAACGCCACCCTCTTCCTGCCGGATGCCAGCGGCGATATGGCCGCCGTACTTGCCATCGTCAAGCCCGCCCCGTCGATGTGGGCGCTGGCACATCTGCCGGCCATGCTGCCCAGCGGCAACTACCGCATCGAATCGGCGTGGAACAACACCGCCCTTGCCAATGCCTCACTGGGCTTCGGTCTGGCGCAATACAGCTTCGATCGTTACCGCGCGCAACCAATCAGCAAGCCCGTGTTGCAGTTGCCCAAGGCGATCGATATCGCCGCGATCGAACGCAACATCGCCGCCACCAGCTTGGTGCGTGATCTCATCAACACCCCTGCCAACGACATGGGCCCCGCCGATCTTGCCAAGGCGGCGCGTGCGGTCGCCAAAAACATCGGCGCCCGCTTCAGTGAGATCGTCGGCGACGACCTGCTCACCAAAAATTACCCTGCCATCCATGCTGTGGGGCGCGCCGGCCCGCAGGCACCCCGCTTCATCGAGATCAACCATGGCCACCCTTCGCACCCGCTGGTGGTGCTGGTGGGCAAAGGCGTCACCTTCGATACGGGCGGGCTCGATATCAAGCCCTACAACTCCATGAAGCTGATGAAAAAGGACATGGGCGGCGCGGCATTGGTGCTTGGTCTCGCGCAGTACATTGTGCAATCGAAATTGAAACTGCGCCTGCGGGTACTCATCCCTGCGGTCGAGAACAGCATCAGCAGCAGCGCTTTCCGCCCGCAGGATATCATCAACTCGCGCAAGGGGCTCACCATCGAGATCGGCTCGACGGATGCCGAAGGACGCCTCATCTTGGCCGACGCCTTGACCGAAGGCGACCGCGACAAACCCGCACTGATGATCGATGTAGCCACCCTCACCGGTGCCGCCCGCACCGCCTTGGGTGCGGAGCTTCCGGCGCTGTATTCCAACCGCGACGACATCGCGCGCGATATCGTTCAGTGCGGCATGCAAACGGAAGATCCGTTATGGCAGCTTCCGCTATGGCAGGGATACGCCAAATACATCAACAGCCCGATCGCAGACGTGACCAACACCCCCAATTATGGCTTTGCCGGCAGCATCACCGCTGCACTGTTCCTCGAACGTTTCGTATCGCCCACCACTCCGTGGGTGCATATCGATAGCTACGCATGGAACGCCGAATCGCTTGCCGGTCGTCCCGCCGGTGGCGAGGCATTGTGCCTGCGCGCGTTGTTTGCCTACTTACAAACACATTTCTCATAAGCCATTGCCAAGCGCCCCGATACTCTGGTAAAACCAAGGGCGATGGAAGAGAATCTCAACACCCAGAATGCCCTCAAGGTTTGGCAACAGGTCATTTCGCGCAGCTTGCGTGAACTACCCTATGATCTATCGCAACGCCAAATTGGTGTGCTGCTCACCATTTACATGTCGCCACCGCCGCACACCATCCGTAGCATGGCCGAACATCTGCAGGTTTCAAAGCCAGCCGTCTGCCGCGCCATCGATACGCTCTCCGCGCTCGATCTCGTCCGCCGCAAAAAGGACGACAACGACCGCCGCAACGTATTCCTGCAACGCACCATCAACGGTTCCGTCTTTTTGCGCGACTTCGCCGATATCATCGTCGAGGAAACCCGTTTGCATGCAAATGTCACGCCCTTAAAAGCTATCTAGGAATTATTTTCCTAGTTTGCGTAAATTGTGCTTGCATCACACCCCGTAATTCGGTAAATTTAAGGCGTGGGATGGATGCGCTAGCTTCCGTCGACAAGGTAAGAATAAAACAATAAAAACAACACCATAGTGGCGGACGGTCAACGTGCAGAAATCCCTTACCACCCTCCCTTTCTTCGTTTGCCGCGCTGCTTTGGCACACCCCTTCTTTGATATACTTCACCACTGCGCACTCGATGATTCATCGAGTCGCCTGACCCATTAACTTCGGAGCAGCGCCCATGAACGCCATGGTAGAGTCGATCAAGAACCTGAACCAGATCAAACTGGCCGCGATGATCGGGACCGCCGTCATCATGATCGGCTTTTTCGCCTACATCTCCCTGCGCGTTGCCGCCCCCACCTTCGCCCCGCTTTACGATAGCGTGCCTGTTGCGGAAGGCGGCAAGATCGTTTCCGAACTGGAGCTGCAGAACATCCCCTACGAGTTGCGCCGCAACGGCACCCAGATCATGGTGCCAAGCGATCAGGTCGATAAGTTGCGCCTCAAGCTTGCCCAGCGCGGCCTACCCTCGCAAGGCTCGATGATCGGCTACGAGATCTTCGACAAAAGCGACACGCTCGGCACCTCGAACTTCGTGCTCAACATCAACCAATTGCGTGCGCTCGAGGGTGAATTATCGCGCACCATCGCCAGCTTCGACACGGTCGAGAATGCCCGCGTTCATTTGGTAACACCCAAGCGCGAGCTGTTCTCGCGTGACGCGATGGAGCCGACCGCCTCCGTCGCCATCAAGCTGCGCGGCGCCGGTGGCCTCGGCAAGAACGAGATCGCCGCCATCCGCAATCTGGTCGCTAGTGCCGTTCCGGGCTTGAAGCCCCAGCGCGTGACCATCGTCGATAGTCGTGGTGTGCTGCTCGCCAAAGGGGTGGACGAAGCCAACGACCCCAACGCCGTGAGCGAGGACGCCGAGAATTTCCGCGGCGAATACGAAAAGAACATGGTCACCCGACTGGAACGCCTGCTCGAGCAATCGGTCGGCATCGGCAAGGTGAAGGCCGAGGTGAACGCCGAGATCGACTTCAACCGCACCGTCAAGAACTCCGAGAAGTATGACCCTGAAGGTCAGGTCGCGCGCTCCATCCAAACGGTGAAGGACGACGAGAGCGCCAACGAGAAGAACAGCGACGGCACCGTCAGCGTTGCCAACAACTTGCCCTCCGCACAGGCCAGTGGTGCCGGCAGCTCCACCAATGCGACCGCAAAAAAACGCATCGAGGAGACCACTAACTTCGAGATCAGCAAGGAAGTGACCAACTCCATCAAGGAGGCCGGCGTCGTGAAACGCCTGAGCGTCGCCATTCTGGTCGATGGTGTCTACACCAAGAACGCCGAAGGGGTCGAGCAATATGGCCCGCGCTCGGAAGAAGAGATCAAGAAACTCCAGAAACTGGTGGAATCCGCGATCGGCTTCAACGCCACCCGTGGCGATGAGGTCAGCGTCATCACCATGCAGTTCGCCCCACCGCCGGAGGATATGTTCGCCACCTCGCCGCTGGATTGGCTGAAGCAGGATCTCAACTCCATCATCCAGACCATGGTGCTTGGCGGTGTCGCAATCCTTGCCATCCTGCTGGTCATCCGTCCGCTGGTGGCACGCGCTATCGAGTCGGCCGAGGCTGCCGCCAAAGAGGACGAGATGGAGCAAGCCGCCCTCACAGCGCCTTCGATCGCCGCCCGCCTCACCGATCAGTCACGCATCGCCCTGAGCGATGATGATGGCGGCGAGCAGGAAGAGGATATGATCAATATCGATCGCATCCAAGGCAAGCTGCGCTCCTCCAGTTACACCAAGATCAACAATATGATCGAGAAGCATCAAGAAGAGACCGTCCAGATTCTTCGCCAATGGCTATCGGCGAGCTAGGGAGATACCAGTATGGCTGCTGTTGAGAAAAAAGAAGACTATCGCAAGCTGACGGGGGCACAGAAGGCCGCCATCATCCTGATGTCGATCGACGAGGAGAACTCGACCAAAGTATTGAGCTCCATGAGCGACGAGGAGATCAAGGAGCTTTCGAGCACCATGGCGTCGCTGGGCACGGTGAGCGCCGAAACGGTGGAACGTCTGTTCGTCGATTTCGTGGAATCCATGTCGTCCTCGGGCGTGGTGGTGGGTACCTTCGACTCGACCGAACGCCTGCTGATGAAGGCACTCGGCAAGGACCGCGTCGACAACATCATGGAAGATATCCGTGGCCCCGCCGGTCGCACCACATGGGATAAACTGGGCAACGTGAACGAGGAGATCCTCGCCACCTTCTTGAAGAACGAATACCCGCAGACCATCGCACTCGTTCTCTCCAAGATCAAGGCCGAGCACGCCGCGCGCGTTCTTTCCGTCTTCCCCGAGGAGTTGACCCTCGAGGTGATGATGCGCATGCTGGGCATGGAATCGGTGAAGAAAGAAGTGCTCGACGGCGTGGAAAAGACCCTGCGCTTGGAGTTCATGAACAACCTCGCCAAAACCCAGCGCCGCGACACCCACGAGATCATGGCCGAGATCTTCAACAATTTCGACCGCAACACCGAATCGAAATTCATGGGCATCCTCGAGCAGAAGAACATGGAAGCCGCCGAACGCATCCGCGCCCTCATGTTCACCTTCGAAGATCTCAAAAAGGTCGATCCTTCCAGCATGCAGGCACTGCTACGCAACATCCAGAAGGACAAGCTGGGCATCGCGATGAAAGGCGCCTCGGAGGCCATCAAGGAGCTGTTCTTCAGCGCCATGTCGGAGCGTGCGTCCAAGTTGCTGCGTGAGGATATGGAAGCCCTCGGCCCTGTCCGCCTGAAGGATGTGGATGAGGCGCAAATGGCCATCGTTCAGGTCGCCAAGGACTTGGCAGCCAAAGGTGAAATCGTAATCGCCGGCGATTCCGGCGACGACCAATTGGTATACTGATGACAACACGCATCCATCGCTTCGATTTCAACGCCCTGCGGGATTTCCGCGGCCCCATCGTCGCCAATACCGCGCACGAGGTCGAGGTCAGCGAGATATACGTCCCACCGCCACCGCCAGTATTCTCCGAACAGGATATGGAAGCGGCGCGCATGGCCGCCAAGAAAGAGGGCTACAGCGAGGGATTCTTGGCAGGCAAACAGGAAGCCAAGAAAGAATCCGACTACACGACCGAAGAGGCCAACGCCGTCATTCTATCCATGGCGCCTATCATCGAGGGGCTGAAGGCGCGCTATGAGCAGATGCTGATCGAGGAATCGAAACATCTCTCCAAGCTCACCCTTTCGGTGGCGCGCAAAGTGGCCGGCGAAAGCATCAACGAACGCGGCACCGAGGTCATCTGCGCCACGATCGAACGCTGCATTCCCGTCATCTTCTCGAAGCCGCGCCTCATCGTCGAACTCAACCCTGCTGTCTTCGACCGCACCTTGAAACGCATCGAGACCTTGCTGCGCGACAGCGGCTTCGAAGGCGAGATCCAATTCAAATCGAACCCCAACATGGGCGCAAGCGATGTCAACCTCGATTGGGCGACCGGTCAGGTGAATCACTCCGCGCAGGCGCTTTGGAACGAGATCGAAGCGCTAATCGAGCGCCTACCGCTGGAACTGACCTTCAAAGAAACACTCACCACCACCCATCAACCGCCCATAGGAGACTAATATGGTAGACGACGTAGCGAACGCTTTCGGCGATGTCGCCGAGGAAAACATTACGCTGGAGGCCGTCAGCGATATTCCCGTATCCATCTCGGTGGTGCTCGGCAAGACCAGCATGCAAGTGCAACAGTTGCTGAAGCTTGGTCGCGGCGCGGTGGTCGAGCTTGACCGCAAGGTCGGCGAACCGGTCGATATCTTGGTCAACAACCGCTTGGTGGCACGCGGCGAAGTGGTGGTGGTGGAAGACAAGATTGGCGTCACCATGACCGAGATCATCAAGGCAGAGAAATAATCACCGGCCCAAAAAGCGTAGTCCATACGCAGGGTCGATCATGAACGAGGTGTGCAATGCGATTATTGATTGTTGGAGATTTAGGCGGACAGCTCGGCACAGCCAGCAAGCTCGCCCGCGACCGTGGCGCGAAAGTGTCGCAGGTCATGGATATCGATGGTGCCTATCAAATGCTCTGTGAAGGCCAAGGCGCCGACATTATTTTAGTCGAGGTGCATCAGGATATCGCGCGATTCGTTACCATGCTTGCGGCCGAACGCATCACCGTTCCGCTCGTTGCTTGCGGCATTGAAGCCGACGCCAAAGCCGCTGCCGCTGCCATTCGCGCCGGCGCGAAGGAATATATTCCCCTGCCGCCGGACGAAGAACTGATTGCGGCGGTGCTCGAAGCCATCGCCGAGGAGACGCACGCCGTCGTCCACGCATCCGAGATCATGCGCCGCATTCTTGCCATGGCCGATCAAGTCGCCCCGTCGGAGGCAAGCGTCCTCATCACCGGTGAATCCGGTACGGGTAAGGAGATCATCGCCCGCTACATCCACAAGAAAAGCGCCCGCGCATCCAAGCCGTTCATTGCCGTCAACTGCGCGGCCATCCCCGCGAACCTGATGGAATCCGAGCTGTTCGGCCACGAGAAAGGCGCCTTCACCGGTGCACTTTCGCGCCGCATCGGTAAGTTCGAGGAGGCCAATGGCGGCACCTTACTGCTCGACGAGATCAGTGAAATGGATGTCGGCCTGCAAGCCAAGCTGCTGCGCGCTATCCAAGAGCGCGAGATCGATCGCGTCGGCGGGTCGAAGCCGGTCAAGATCAACATCCGCATCCTTGCCACCAGCAACCGCGACCTTGAGGCCGAATCACGCAAGGGCAGCTTCCGTGAGGATCTGTATTTCCGCCTCAACGTCATCAGCCTGCACCTGCCATCGCTCAACGAGCGTACGGACGACATCCCGCCGCTGGCCGATTATTTCATCGAGAAATATTCCAAGGCCAACGGCTTGCCCACCCGCAAGCTCAGCCACAAGGCCATCGAGAAACTGAAAGCGCATACATGGCACGGTAACGTGCGTGAACTCGAGAACATCATGCACCGTGCCGTGCTGATGGCACAGGGCAACGTGATCGAGGATACCGCCATTCTCCTGCCCGCCCGCAAGGACGCTGCACCGGCGGTCGCCAGCCCAGTCACCTTGCTCGCTTCGGCACCGCCGGTTGCGGCTGCACCGGCCGCCGACGCATCCCCTGCCCGCCGCAACGAATTGGTCGGCCGCACGGTCGAAGATGTCGAGAAGGAGCTCATCATCGATACGCTGAACCACTGCCTTGGCAACCGCACGCAGGCGGCCAACGTGCTCGGCATCTCCATCCGCACGCTGCGCAACAAGCTGAAGCAATACAATGAGGACGTCGCCAAAAAAACCGGAACGGGTAGCTATTAATGGCACAAGTGCCAAGCACATCGACCTCACGCTTCACGATGCCGAAGATGAAGGCGAACGTTCGCCTTGCCTCGCGCCGCGCCGATATTTTCTTCGCCCTTGCCATCATCGGCATCATTTCCGTCCTCATTCTGCCGGTCGCCCCCGTCGTTCTCGATATGCTGCTGGGCGTTTCCATCACCATTTCCGTCCTCATCCTGATGACGGCACTGTTCGTCAATAAACCGCTGGAGCTCTCAGCGTTTCCCACCATCCTACTGGTCTCGACCATGCTGCGCCTGTCGCTCAACATCGCGACCACCCGCCTCATCCTCAGCCATGGCCATGAAGGCGAGCACGCCGCCGGTCACGTGATCGAAGCGTTCGGCGGCTTCGTCACCGGCGGTTCGGTACTCATCGGTGCCATCGTGTTCGGTATCCTCACCATCATCAACTTCGTGGTCATCACCAAAGGTTCCGGTCGCATCGCGGAAGTGTCGGCACGTTTCAGCTTGGATGCCATGCCCGGCAAGCAAATGGCGATCGATGCCGATCTTTCCTCCGGCATCATCGACGATAAAGCGGCCAAGGCGCGCCGCAAGGAACTCGAGGACGAGAGCACCTTCTACGGCTCGATGGACGGTGCGAGCAAGTTCGTCCGCGGCGATGCCATCGCCGGCATCCTCATCACTTTCATCAACCTCATCGGCGGTATGGTCATCGGCATCGCCATCAATGACCTCAGCTTCGCGGAAGCCGTCTCGACCTACACCAAACTCACCATCGGTGATGGCCTCGTCAGCCAGATCCCCGCGCTCATCGTCTCGACCGCAGCCGGTATCCTTGTCACCAAAGCGGGAGTCGATGGTTCGTCGGAGAAAGCGGTTCTAGGCCAGCTTTCGCGCGTACCTGCGCCGCTGGGTGTCACCAGCTTCCTGCTGCTGGCCTTCGCTATCTTGCCGGGCATTCCGTTTGCGCCGTTCTTCACGCTTTCGTGCATCATGGGCTACCTCGCCTTCTACATCCATAAAAGCAACGCCCTTAAAAAGTCCAAGGAATCGGCGGCCATGGGCGGCGGTGCGATGGGCGGGGTCGGCGGCGAAATGGGCGCGGGCGGCATGGCCACCGCACCGGTGGACGAAAAAATATCCGAATCCCTCCAGATCGATAGCTTGCGGCTGGAGCTGGGCTACGGCCTGCTTCCGCTCATCAACTATCAAAAAGGCCACCGCCTGACCGAACAGATCAAGGCGCTGCGCAAGCAGGTCGCGCGCGAGCTTGGCTTCGTCATGCCGCCGGTGCGCATTCAAGATAATATGCAACTGCCCGCCAACAGCTATGTCATCAAGGTGAAGGAAGTCGAGACCGCGCGCGGCGACATTCGCCCCGACATGCTGCTGGTGATGGACCCTGCCGGCAACACCATTTCGCTGCCGGGCGAACAGACGGTGGAGCCGACCTTCGGCCTTCCCGCCATGTGGGTGAGCGAGAACTACCGCGAGGAAGCGCTGTTTCGCAACTACACCGTCGTCGATCCGCCCACCGTCATCACCACCCACCTGACCGAGATCGTCAAGGACAACATGGCCGACCTGTTATCCTATGCCGAGACGCAGAAATTGCTCGACGATCTGGGCAAGGAAGAACAGAAACTCATCTCCGAGACCATACCGTCGCAGATCTCGGTATCGGGCGTGCAGCGCGTGCTACAGAACCTGCTCGCGGAGATGATCTCCATCCGCGATCTTTCCACCATCATGGAAGCGATCTCGGAATCCAGCCGCATCACCCAGAACATCTCGATCATCTCCGAGCATGTGCGCATGCGCCTTGCCCGCCAGATCAGCCACCAGAATACCAACGAAGAAGGCTACATCCCCATTCTCGCCATGGCACCGGCGTGGGAGCAATCCTTCATCGAGGCGCTCAGTGGCGAAGGCGAGGACAAGGTCCTCTCCATGCCGCCCACCCGCATCCAAGAATTCATCACCGCCGTGCGCCAAAAATACGAAACCCTCGCCATGCAGGGCGAGAATCCGGTGCTGCTCACCAGCCCCACCATCCGGCCGTATGTGCGCTCCATCGTCGAGCGATTCCGTGCACAGACACAAGTGCTTAGCCAGAACGAGATCCACCCGAAAGCCCGTATTAAAACGGTCGGTCAGCTGCAATGAAAATGAAACAGATCAGTGCGGCAACGGTTCAAGAGGCGCTGGCGGCCGCCCGCCGCGAACTGGGCGACGACGCCGTGCTGCTTGAGACCAAGAAATCGCCGCAAGGCAAGGGGGTGATCGTCACCTTCGCGATCGACGCGCCGGACGAAGCCTTGTTCGACGACGACATCATGGGAAATCCCGCCGATATCCTTCCCTTCAGCCCACAGATCACCAAACCCGCCACCGCCAAGGTCGAGCTGGAGCACCCCGCCTTCGCCCTCATCGTGGAGGCATTCGAATATAACGGCATGCCCACCGCACTTGCCCAGCGCCTGCTTACCACGCTGCATAAAATCAATCTCAAGCCCGACAGCCTGATCGAAGTGGCGCAGACCGCCTTGGCCGACGCCCTGACCGAGAACATGGCCTTCCAACCCATCGCCACTGCCAGCAAAACACTGCCA
>JBIIAV010000014.1:0-20599 GCA_044239745.1 Rickettsiales bacterium | reverse complement strand
CCAGCGCCGCGATGATGGGGTAGGTGCGGCGGCCTTGCGCATATTCGGCCTCGATATCGACATTGCCCAGATCAACTGCCTGTATGTCCTTCGCCTGCATCACCGCCACTTCCGAGGAGTTGGGGACGATGTAGATACTGACCGCGACCCCGCTGGCCAGCAAAATGAGGGCAATAACAATGTACTTACGCATGGGATATCCCTCGTAGAGTGGGTCGATGACAGAAAGCGGTAGCGGTGGGTGCTGCTGTGTGTGCAGCGTTCGATAGAGACATGCTGTAGGCGACCGACATCGTCTTGATTCCAATAATCAAGGGTGAACTTTTTGGATGCCGTGCGAGCAGTATGGATCTGGAAATGCGGCTTTCTCGCCGCTTAATGCCGTTACTTGTCGTAAACCGTATAAAATGTCCAGTAAAAACGCCGCTTTGCCTTCGGTGCGTGTCGCTTTATTCCCCACCCAGAAGCGATGCCAGACCGGCATCGAGGGGCGTGCGCGCGTGAAAGCCCAGCAATATCCGCGTGGCATGGGGGTCGCCCAGCGAATGGCGAATATCACCCGCGCGCGGCGTCTCATGCAGGCTCGACAACGGTTTGCCGACATGCCGACCGATCGCCGCTGCCAGCTGTTTCAGGCTGGTGGCCTTGCCGGTACAGCCGTTGAGGACATGGCTGCCGCCGTGCTGCGTGCAGTGTTGCAGTGCCGCCATCACCAGCGCCACCACATCGCCGACGAAAATGAAATCGCGGGTTTGCTCGCCATCGCCGAAGAAGATGAGGGGTTCGCCCGCCACCGCCTGCGCCATGAATTTGCTGATGACGCCCGAATACGGCGAGCGCGGGTCCTGCCGTGGGCCATAGACATTGAAGAACCGCAAGCCCACACTCGCGACGCCCGCATACTGCGCGGCGATGTGCTCGCAGGCGAGCTTATGGCGGCCATAGGCGCCAAGGGGGCTTGGTGTTTCGGTCTCGCGCAGCGGCAGGTTGCCGTTATCGCCATACACCGCGGCGGAGGATGCATAGACCATCGGTATGCCCTTGTGCGCCGCTGCCCGAAACAGGTGCTCGGTGCCCGTCACGTTCGTGCGTTCGGCGCGTTCGGGTTGCGTTTCGCATACCTGTACCGAGGCAATGGCGGCCAGATGCACCACCGCATCCGCCGCGGCGACCAGCGCCTGCACCGTCGCGGCATCGGCCACATCGCCCACCACCAGCGTTGCGGCGGCGGCGAGGTTCTCGCGCCGGCCGGTCGAGAGGTCATCGAGCACCGTCACGCGGTGACCCTCGGCCACCAACCGATCCACCACGTGCGAGCCGATGAAGCCGCAGCCACCTGTCACCAGAACATGCATAGTATTGTCGATAGAGAAGCCGCCAGCGCTTGGCAAGCGCGATAGCCGTTGCATCGCCCGCCGCCCATGGCATACATAGCGTATGGAAAATCCGTCGCTTCAGCCATTGCTCACCCGCCGTTCCGTTTCGGTGCGCGATCTGCACGCGCCCGCACCCAGCGAGGCCCAGCTCGACAGCATCCTGCGCGTGGCCACCCGCGTGCCCGATCATGGCAAGCTTTGCCCGTGGCGCATCCGCATCCTGCAAGGGGCGGGGGCGCTGCAACTGGGCGCTATCGCGGCGGATATCTTCGCCAAGGCCAACCCCGATGCCACCGAAGCCCAAATAGCGGCCGAGCACCAGCGCTTCGCCCGTGCGCCGCTGTGCCTTGCCGTGCTTTCCACCCCCGTTTTGGGCACCAAACCGGTGTGGGAGCAGGAGCTCTCCGCTGGTGCTGTCTGCATGAACATCCTGCATGCCGCACACGCCTTGGGCTTTGGCGGCAAATGGCTGACCGAATGGGTGGCCTACGACGCTACCATCCTCGCGGCACTGGGTGGCCAACCGACGGATAAGATCGCCGGATTCGTCTATATTGGCAGTAAAATCAATGACCCAGAGGATCGCGAGCGCCCTGTGATTGCGGCCATCGCCCGCCCATGGCCGTAAGGCCGATACGCCCGTATTTCATGGAATTGTCACACTGCGGCGGGCTGCGAATTGCTATAAAGGAGCAGCGCCACCATCATGGGAGCACCCACGTGCCCGAATCACAAAACCCCGCCCCACTTCACAAGGCCAATCTCCAAACGCTGGCCGTGATATTGCACGCGCAGACTCGGCCGCTTTCCGCCCAAGCGAATCATCTGCTGTTCCACGAATCCTTTGTCGCCAAGCATGATATGTCCCACGATATCAGCCTCGAGCGTTCCCTCCTCGATATGGCCGGTTACCTGCAACAAGCCTGCGGGTATGAATCCTCTTCCTTTGTCGAGGCGGATTTTCAACTTGGCTGCTTGCCAAGCCAACGGAAAAAGCAAACTACCGTCGAGAACATCGTCGACGAATATAAAGACACGCCCAATACAGATAAGCGCCACCAGAAAATGCTGGCACAACGCATACGGAATAACTTCGATGCGCTGACATTGGACCCAACGCTACAAAAAACCACCATGGCGTTCGAGGGGCTCACGGAATACAAGAACGAGCTCGAGGAAAAAGCGATGACGAGCAGCGGCAACACCAGCGCGCTTCTGAGCGATGCGGTCGCCCTTGTCACGCTCGCTACCACCAACATCGAGAAACGTAAAAACGCGCTCGAAAAGCGCGCCTTCGACCAATCACCACCGCATTTGAGCCGATAGGAGCAATATCATGTACAATGCCAACACCAAGACGCACCAGTATCACGACGCGCTGACAACCCTTTTGAGTGACAACCAAACCTTGCTTTCACCCCAGTCGCGGCAGATGCTGGATCATGCCCATTTCGTAGAAGGCATCGCACAGGATCTGCCCGCCTATCGTTTGGAGGCATTGACGCTACTGCAAAATAGCATTTATAGCGATCTCGCACTCGCGTTGCGTGGGGAATCCCTATGGGATAAGTCCTCCGGCGATGCCCTGCTGGACAACGCATTGAACAAACAAGCTTCCGTCAAGGCTTCCGTCGAAACACTCTGCGGTATACAACGCACGATCGCGGAGTTGCAGACATTGCTCGATGCCAAACCAACGCAATATGCCCAGCGCGAGGCGATAAAATCAATCAAGGAATCGTTGGTGCCAGCGCTGCATCCGCAGCAGATAGCATTGAGCGAGGAAATCACGAATGCATGCACCGCGCAGGCCGAAGCCATCAACGCATTACTGAGTGCACAACCTACCATCGCTGCCCAGCCGTTACTGAAGGACGCCGCCACGCTCGCCACGCTCGCCGCCGAGGAAGCGCGGGTGCTTCACGCCCAGTGCAAACAGCAGCTGCACGCATCGCAAACCCATGGCGCCCACGGCATCAGCTAGATTACGGAAGGAACCGCCATGACCACGCACGACGATGATAATGTCAGCGCCATCAATTTCCTGAACGATACGTTGGGAAAGCATCACATCGCGCTTTCCCAGCTATCCAAGGAAGTGCTGCAACATACCGAATTCGACGCGCTTGATTTTGGCCTTCCCGCCGCCGAGCTGTGGCATGTGATGCGTCTGCAAGGCGAATTATTCCAGGCCATTTGCGAACGCCATCGCGAGCATCTTGGCCTAACGCCGAACGATAAGGAAATAGCGCCGCTGCTCGCACTCAACGAAGCCTTCGCCGACGAATATCATATCGACCGACTTTACAAGATTCAAGAATCCGTCGACTCTATGAAGCGGCTGATCGAGGCCGCCCCACCGCAGACCGATCAGTTCACCCAGCGCACTGCGCGTGAAAAGCTAGCTGCGCAATTGGTGCCGGCATTCAAAGCGGATGAGATGCATTATAGTAGCGCCGTCGCCCGCGAGGTGTCGCGCATGGTCGAAAGCTACAACTATTTCGCAGAAAGAAACCGCGAAAAATGCGACCCCGAAACGCAAGCGATGGTGAACGATGCGCAGCAGCTTGGCCAACTCATCATTCAGCGCGCCAACGATGTGACCGCAAGTTGCAAGCAATCACTCGATGCGCTCAAGGGTTCGGTGCGAGGGTAACCTCAAGCCCTTCGAGCTCAGGGCTTAAAATGATCTGGCAGCTCAGCCGAGAATTATCTTCCACCGCCATCGCATCGTCGAGCATCATTGTCTCGTCGCCGCTTGGTGGCACCAGCTTTTCCAACCATGCCGGCGCGACATAGACATGGCAGGTGGCGCAGGCGCAGGCGCCGCCGCACTCGGCCTTAATGGGCAACCCGCAATCGCGGATGACTTCCATCAGCCGCCAGCCCTCAAGCCCATCGAGCGTGTGGCGCGTGCCGTTATAATCCGTGACATGAACCGTGACATTCTGCATAGCGAGTGCAGTAGCACGCGCTGGGAACAAATCAACTATTTCACGCCCAGTTTCTTCTGCAGGTCGGTGCTGCTGGTGGTGTATTGGAAGCGCAGCTTCTCATTCGGGCGGGCGATCCGGAAGGCTTGTTGCGCCATCAGCGCCGCCTCGTGGAAGCCGCTGAGGATGAGTTTCAGCTTGCCGGGATAGCTATTGATATCGCCGATGGCGAAGATGCCCGCCGTGCTGGTCTCGAACTTCTCGGTATCGACGGGGATGAGGTTCTCGTGCAGGTTCAGCCCGAAATTCGCAACGGGCCCAAGCTTCATGGTCAGGCCGAAGAAAGGCAGCAGGCAATCGCACGCGATGGTCGATATGTTCTTTTCATTATCCGTCAACGCAATCGCGCGTAACTGGCCATCGGTGCCCTCAAGCCCACTCACTTGCCCGAACTTCAGGTCGATTTTTCCCGCAGCCACGAGTTCGCGCATCGCGGCGACGGAAGCAGGCGCGGCGCGGAATTCGTCGCGGCGGTGAATAAGGGTAAGGTGCGATGCGACCTCGGCGAGGTTCAATGTCCAATCGAGGGCGGAGTCGCCGCCGCCGACGATCACTAAACGACGCCCGCGGAACTGTTCCATTTTGCGCACGGCATAAAACACGGATGTGCCTTCATAGGCATCGATCCCCGCGATCGGTGGTTTCTTCGGGGTGAAGCTGCCGCCGCCCGCTGCAATCACCACGACCTTCGCGGTGATGGTCGTCCCGCAATCGGTGGTGAGTTTCCATAGAGGGGTCGTATCCCCTTCAATTTTCTCTAACGACTCCACCATCTGGCTGAAATGGAACTCGGCGTTGAACGGCTTGATCTGCGCAAGCAGCGCATCGGTAAGCCCTTGGCCGGTGACAACCGGCAGCGCGGGAATATCGTAGATGGGTTTTTCGGGGTAAAGCTCGGCGCATTGCCCACCAGGGCGGTTGAGAATATCCACAAGGTGGCAGCGCAGGTTCAACAGCCCCAACTCGAACACCGCGAACAAGCCAACGGGGCCGGCGCCGATGATGGCAACGTCGGTCGTATGCTGGCCACCGGCGGGGTGACAGGTGAGGGCAGGGGTCGTCATGCGCGAGGATATGGAAGCGTTTCACGCCCGATGCAAGTATTTTTATGAGATCGCACCGTTTGACGCCGTGCATCGGGGGTGTTAGGCAGGAACGAACCACCACATGCAGGGATATTTATGACGCAGAAATTCGACACGTTGGCCGTTCACGCAGGCTACACGCCCGAGCCCACGACCGGCAGCCGCCAAGTGCCGATCTATGCCACCGCATCCTTCGTCTTCGAAGGTGCCGAGGACGCCGCCGACAAATTCGCCCTCAAGAAATTCGGCAATATCTATTCCCGCCTCACCAACCCCACCAACGCCGTACTCGAAGCGCGCCTTGCCGCGCTGGAAGGCGGCGTGGGCGCTACCGTCACCGCATCGGGGCACGCAGCGCAGCTGTTGGTGTTCCAAGCGCTCATGCGTCCGGGCGAGCGTTTCATCGCCAGCAAACGCCTCTATGGCGGCACCACCGATCAGTTCCAGAACACCTTCCCCACCAGCTTCGGCTGGCACGCCGATATGGTCGATGTCGATGATCTGGCAGCGGTGAAGGCGGCCATCAAGCCCAACACCAAACTGATCTTCATCGAGTCGTTGGCCAATCCCGGCGGTGTCATCTCGGATATCGAGGGGCTGGCCAAGATCGCCAACGAAGCGGGCATCCCGCTGGTGGTCGATAATACCATGGCCTCGCCTTACCTGTGCCGCCCGATCGCGTGGGGCGCGCATGCGGTGCTGCATTCCACCACCAAGTTCCTCACCGGCAACGGCACCGCCATGGGTGGCGTGGTCGTCGACGGTGGCAATTTCGACTGGAAGAAACACGCCGATAAATTCCCCGAATTGGCGCAGCCACACCCATCCTACAACGGCATCAACTTCGCCGATAATTTCGGCAACATGGCGCTCACCGTGCATGGCCATGCCATCGGCCTGCGTGCGCTTGGGCCCACGCAATCGCCGTTCCACTCGTTCCTCACCTTGAACGGCATCGAAACATTGAGCCTTCGTATGGAGCGCCATGTCAGCAACGCGCAAAAAGTCGCCGAGTGGCTGGAGAAGAACCCCAGCGTCGCATGGGTGCAATATGCCGGCCTGCCGAGCAACAGCTACCATGCGCGCGCCAAGAAATACCTGCCCAATGGCGCCGGCTCCGTCTTCACGTTCGGCGTCAAGGGCGGCTTTGATGCAGCCAAGACCTTCGTCGATAACCTGAAGCTGTTCTCGATGCTGGCCAATATCGGCGATACGCGCTCGCTGGTGATCCATCCATCGAGCACCACCCACAGCCAGCTGAACGACGCGCATAAAAAGTCGGTCGGGGTGCTGCCGGAGGCAGTACGCCTGTCGATCGGGATCGAGGATATCAGCGATATCATCGCCGACCTCGACCAAGCGCTTACCAGCGCGGTTTCCGGCCTCAAGAAGACCGGTAGCTGAACGACGTTGAAAACCGCCACGGTATTTCCTATATAACATCTATCCGCCGCGCTCGGCCACATGCACATCGATTGGCTCGACGCCCACTACCATTTTTCCTTCGCCAACTACCATAACCCCAAACGTATGGGGCTTGGTGCGCTGCGCGTCATCAACGACGATATCGTCAAGGCGGGCGGCGGCTTTGCGCCGCATCCCCACCGCGATATGGAGATCATCACTTATGTCCGCGAAGGTGCCATCACGCACGAGGATTCGCTCGGCAACAAGGGCAAGACCGCCGCCGGCGACATTCAGGTGATGAGCGCCGGTTCGGGCATCACCCATAGCGAGTGGAACGAGGAATCCGTCGACACGCGCCTTTATCAAATATGGATCCATTCGCGCAATAAGGGCACCCCGCCGCGCTGGGAGGCCAAGAAATTCCCGAAGGCCGAAGGTGCCCTGCACTTGCTTGCCAGCGGGCAGGCCGGCGACGATGCCAAAGGCGCACTCTGGATCGATTCCGATGCGACCATCTGGGGCGGCACCTTGCGCGCCGGACAAACATGGGCGCAACCCCTCGGCCGCGCGGCGTACATGCTCGTTTCCAGCGGTGAAGTGATCATCGGCGGCGAGACCTTGAAACAAGGCGACGGCGTCGCCATCACCGACGTGGCGGAGCTTGCCATCACCGCCACCACCGCCAGCGAGCTGGTGTTGATCGATCTGGCCGCCGCCTAATTGCATATGGATAATTTATACCGCCGCTGTATAATCTGCGGCGAACCCAAAGGAGCCCGACATGAGCAATAAACCAGTCACCGAAGCATTGAAGAAGGTTCTCGCCGATACCTATGGCCTCATGGTCAAGACCCAGAACTACCACTGGAACGTGGAAGGTCCGAACTTCGCCGGCCTGCACACGCTTTTCATGACCCAATACAGCGAGCTGTTCCTCGCGGTCGACCTCATCGCCGAACGCATTCGTGCGCTGGGCGAGAAGGCACCGGGCGGGTACGCTGAATTCGGCAAGCTGTCGAAGATCAGCGACGGCAACGCCGATTACGATTCCGACCAGATGGTCAAGGACTTGTACGAGGCCAACCAGTTGGTACTCGCGTCCATCAAGAAGGCCTTCACTGCCGCTACCAAAGCCGGCGACGACTCCACCGTCGATCTGCTCACCCAGCGGATCGGGGTACATGATAAGGCCGCATGGATGCTGCGTTCCTCCTTGCCCAAGCAGGTGCGGTTGAAATTGGCCGTCTAGCTTGACCTGCTGCTACGAACCCGCTATGTCAGTCGCCGCGCGTGTGCCATGGCCGAGTAGCAAAGTGGTAATGCATCGGTTTGCAAAACCGATATGCCCCAGTTCGATTCTGGGCTCGGCCTCCATTGCTTTGGTTTCATGGATACGCGCAACAGCGCCCATGAAACAAAGCAATCAAGCGATCTTCCGAATCGAACGACGTTCACCACGAGGCGAGCACGCCGAGGGGAGACGAGCAACGCGAGGCAATTCTGGGCTCGGCCTCCATCCGCCATCCGTGCAGGATAGATTCGTTGCTTGCTGCCATGCAGCCGGATGCGCTATAGTGCGCGAGAAAAGCAAAAACAGGGTGTGGATGTTGAAGTCGTTACGTTACGTTCTCGTATCCGTCGGGCTGGTCGTTGCCATCAGTGGCAGCGCCGCCGCGTCGAGCTTCGAGGACGCCCTGACCAGCGCCTACGAGAACAACCCCCAGATCCGCGCCGAACGCCAGCGCCTGCAAGCCACCGATGAAGGCGTGTCACGCGCCGTGTCGGGCTTTCGCCCCAGCGTGAACGCCACCTATAACAAGGCCCGCCAAAAGACCGAGTTCAACGGCGGTGGCGATCGATACGGCGACAGCACCACCAAATCCTTGCGCGTCGAGCAACCACTGTTTCGTGGCGGCGGCACATGGTCGTCCTACCAAAGCGCATTGCAACGGGTAAAGACCGGCCAGTACGAGCTGCAGGGGGTGGAGCAGCAGGTCATGCTCGATGCCGTATCGAGCTATATGGACGTGGTCGCCAACAGCGCCATCCTCGACCTGTCGCGCAATAACATGCAGGTGCTCGAGGAGCAGCTCAAGGCTGCCAACACACGCTTTCAGGTCGGCGAGGTGACACGCACCGACGTCGCGCAATCCACCGCCCGCCTGTCGGACGCAAAAAGCAGTGTCATCTCCGCCGAGGGGCAGCTCATCGGCGCCATGGCTGCTTATGAACGCGTGGTCGGTGTGCGGCCGGAAGGCACCTTGGTGGTGCCCGATCGATTACCGGAACTGCCCGCCTCGCTCGAAGAAGCGTTGGAGCGTGCACGCTCGGTCAATCCGCAGTTGCTCGCCATCATCCACGAGACAAAAGCCTCCGATTACGATGTGCGCACCACCCAAGCGGCCTTGCTGCCCAAGGTCTCGCTTGTGGGCAGCCTCAGCCGCCAAGACGGCGCGGGCAGCAACGGCACCAGCTCGTTCGATCAGGATAGGCTCGGGGTGGAGGTCGCCATTCCGCTCTATCAAGCCGGTTCGGAATATTCCCGCGTCCGCGAGGCCAAGGCCGTTGCCCGCCAGCGTGCGCACGAAAGCATCGACCGCCGCATGAGCGTCGATGAAGCGGTGACGCAAAGCTGGGAACAGCTCGAAAGTGCCATCGCCACCATCGCCGCCCGCAACGACCAGATCAACGCCGCCGCCCTCGCGCTCGATGGCGTGAAGCAGGAACAACAATACGGCGCCCGCACCGTGCTCGATGTGCTCGATGCCGAGCAGGAACTCTTCAGTGCCCGCACCAACCTCGTGCGCGCGCAGCGCGACCGTATCGTCGCCGCTTATCGCCTTGCCTTCACGCTCGGGCAGCTGACGCCGCTGAACCTCGGCCTGCAAGTCGCGGCCTACGATCCGCAAGCCAATGCCGATGCGGTCGGCTGGAAGACCATCGGCTATTAAGACCCAAGCGGCGTGAATCATTCACAGGCGGCACGGGGTGCCCCGATTCGGCGCAACCCCAACAAATTAGCAACGCTCACGCAATCGACCTACCATCGGCGTGCATCGTGATGGAAAAATCCTTGCACATCAGGACGAACGTAGCGTAACCTGCGTTGAAAGTCAGGGAGACTAAATGGCCGAGCCATCCAAAGATACCGACCAGTCGATGGAGGACATCCTCCAATCGATCAAGCGCATTATCGCGGATGAGGGCGAGCCGACCGCGACTTCGGCAGGTTCGGACGTGCTGGAGCTGACCGAGCTGCTCGCCGAGGATGTCGCCGTCGATCTGCCTGCCGAGGCCGAATCCAAACCCATCGAATCCATGTCGCTGGATGAGATCATGGCCGCGCCCATCTCGGCGATGCCGCAAGCCACCCCCGCACCGGTGGTCGAAGCACCCCCGATGCCTGAGCCCGAACTCGAACCGGCCGCCATTGCCATGCCGGCACCGGCAGCGCCCGCTGCTCCTGCTTCCGATCACTTGATGTCCGACGATGCGTTCGCTGCGTCCGCCGCCGCGCTCAAGGATTTGGCGCACAGCGCAAGCCCCATCACCAGCATCGGCGGCAGCCCCACCTTCCGTTCAGGCACCTGCGTCGAGGATCTCGTGGTCGAGGCCTTGAAGCCCATGCTCAAGGAATGGCTCGACGGCAATCTGCCCGCCCTCGTCAAGGCGCTGGTCGAGAAGGAAGTCCGCCGCCTCAGCGGCCAATAGCCCCACCCGTATCGCGCCCACCGAATCTCGGCTGCACGAAGGTCAGCACATGCTGTAGCGTGTCCGGCCCAATGCACATGCCCTTGGCATAAGCCGGTGCGGGGTAGGTGATGGTTCTCGTTTTGCCGTAACCCATCGGCTCTTTGGTCGGGGCAGGGGTCAGCCCGCGGTTAAGTAAATAATCGTAGGCCTCACGACTTTTGATGGAACAGCCGACAACGCTATAGCTGCCATCCTTCGCACCGATATACACGGTCACGCCGCTGGCCGCCGCACCCATGGATTCCTTCAGTGCCACTAATTGCTTCAGTTTCTGGGGCAGCCAGTGTGTCAGCGCGCTGGTGCGGGTCGCATCGCTCGTCAGGCTGCTGGACTGTGTCAGCTTGGCAAGCTCAAAGGCATGGCCGCGCTGGCATTGGGCAACTATATGCATCGTGCGCAAGGCCTCGATCGCGCCGGCATCGAACTGGTACATGCCTTCCGCATCGCATTTCCCGACGATCTGATGCTTGGCCAGCCCCGCAACCACCGCTTGGTCTCGGACATGAAAGCCTGCCAGCGCATAATGCGTCTTCTCCGCACGCCATTGCTGGTCGAACGTGGGGAATACCTGCTTGGGGTATTTCTCGCCCAGCATGCTCAGCATGTCATCGAGCATGGCCAGCGTCTGCAGTTCCTTCGGGTGGAAATGGTGCTTCGGGGTCGAGATGGTTTTGGCATGCCGGCGGATGAGTTGGTCGATGGGTTCGCTGCATGAAATGCGGGTATTCATGGGTATTGCTCCGTTATCTATTCCAGCGATATATAGAGAAATCGCGCGCCCAAAATATGAAGATTGTATGACAATCTCGTGCGGCGTAAAGCCCCGGTCAGCATGGTGCATCCGCCCCTTTCGTCATGACCAAAATTCACATCCAATGCATGGAGTTTAGTCGGCCACGGATTGTGGCGCGCACGGCACAATAAAAAATTTAATCAGGTATTTTATTTGTTTGTTGGCGCTTTCTAATGCGACGGGCGAGGATAACTGCTACTTCATCACGTCATGAGAAGTCGTGCTCAGCCAATTGAATTTGAGTTAAAAAGACTAGGTTTGCTTTTTTTCCTATCGTGGGGTTTGTGCGCCGATAGTTTTGCACAAACCCCATCTTTTAAACTCCCTCAAATCCCATCCTCGCCCAGTGCTTCTGTAGAACTCCCTGCGCCCGCACCCGCATCCGGCAGCCCTACCGTTAACCTTCCCAAATTGCCTTCGTTACCCGATGTACCCGCATCCGGCAGTGCCGCTGTTACCCTTCCGAAGTTGCCTGCGCTACCCAGTGCATCGGCGCCTGCATCCCCTTCGGCGTCATTGCCCGCCCTGCCGACCCCTGCGATCGAGGTGGCGAAGGGTAGCCAAACACCCCCCGCCACCCCGCCGGAAAAGCCACCGGTAGTTGAAACGGAAGCCAACAATGCAACCCCTGCCGAACTGCCGCCGACGGCCGCGGCCGCGCCCCCACTTCCGCAATTGCCGATGCCCCCGTCCTTATCGGGTTTGCCGCAGCTGAGCGTGCCGTCACCCGTGGCCGCAACACTCCCCGGCGCGATACCGGCGCCCCCTGCGGCGACCCTATTGCCGGAGATAAAGGTGACGGACGACGCGCCGAAGGGCAAAACATGGGAGACCAAGCTCACCACCACCATCACCCCGCCCAAGACCAAGTTCAACTTCAAGCGCGCCATCCTGCCTGAGGCCATTTACCGCACCGACTATAGCCGCGATAACAGCCACCTGCCGCGCCGCATGACCCGCGACGATTACGCCAACCTGTTGTTCAGCAGCGTGATGCGTAACGATGTCGAGGCCACCCGCGCCCTGCTCAATGCCGGCACCGGCCTCGATGTGACCACCGACGCCGGCGAGACCCCCTTGGCCGTGGCCAAACGCACCGGCGCCATGGATGTCGCGGCCTTGCTTTCCGCCCGCGGCGCCCGCGAGTAAGCGGCATCAAGTTTCTTGACCTGATAAGCCAGCTCAGGCAAAGCTTCTGCCTCGTAAATCATGAGGCACGCTATGACCAAGACCTATGGTAAATCGAAACTCGTTTCCCGCCATGTGACCGAGGGCAACGCCCGCGCGCCCCACCGTTCCTACCTCTATGCCATGGGGCTGGGCGAGAAGCAGATCAACGCGCCGCTGGTTGGGGTCGCCACCACATGGAACGAGGCGGCGCCGTGCAACATCACCTTGGCGCGTCAGGCGCAGGTCGTCAAAAAAGGCGTGGCGGCGGCCGGCGGCACCCCGCGCGAATTCACCACCATCACCGTGACCGATGGCATCGCCATGGGGCATCAGGGCATGAAGGCCTCGCTCGTCAGCCGCGAGATCATCGCCGATTCGGTCGAGCTCACCATGCGCGGCCATTGCTACGATGCGATCGTCGGGCTCGCCGGTTGCGATAAATCCCTGCCGGGGTTGATGATGGCCATGGTGCGGCTCAACGTGCCGTCCATCTTCATCTATGGCGGCTCCATCCTGCCGGGCAAATATCAAGGGCGCGACGTCACCGTCGTCGATGTGTTCGAAGGCGTCGGTCAGGTCGATGCCGGAAAGATGACCCAAGCCGAGCTCACCGCGCTCGAGAAAGTGGCCTGTCCCTCCGGCGGTTCGTGCGGCGGCCAGTTCACCGCCAACACCATGGCCTGTGTGAGCGAGGCCATCGGCCTTGCCCTGCCGGGCTCCGCCGGCGCGCCCGCGCCCTATGAATCGCGCGATCGCCTCTGCTTCGATTCGGGCGAGGCCATCATGCAATTGCTGAAACATAAAATCCGCCCGCGCGATATCGTCACCCGCAAAGCGCTCGAGAATGCCGCCGCCGTTATCGCCGCCACGGGCGGCTCCACCAACGGCGCACTGCATCTGCCCGCCATCGCCAACGAAGCGGGGATCGATTTCGATATCCACGCCGTCGGTAAAATCTTCAAGCGCACGCCCTATCTCGCCGATCTCATGCCCGGCGGGCAATACACCGCCAAGGATCTCTACGATGTCGGCGGGGTCGAGATCGTCATGCGCACACTGCTCGATGGCGGCTATCTGCACGGCGACTGCATGACCGTCACCGGTAAAACCATTGCCCAGAACCTCAAGCAGGTGGCGTTCCCGAAGAACCAGAAGGTCGTCTACCATCACAGCAAGCCCATCCGTAACGAAGGCGGCGTCGTCACCCTCAAGGGCAACCTCGCACCTTCAGGTGCGATCGTGAAAGTCGCCGGCCTCAAGAAGCTGGTCTTCAAAGGCCCCGCGCGCTGCTTCGATTCCGAGGAGCAATGCTTCGCCGCCGTGAAGGCAAAAAAATACAAGCACGGTGACGTGCTCGTCATCCGCCACGAAGGGCCAAAAGGCGGCCCCGGCATGCGCGAGATGCTCTCCACCACTGCCGCGCTTTATGGCCAAGGGGTCGGCGATAAGGTCGCCCTCATCACGGACGGCCGCTTCAGCGGCGGCACGCGCGGGTTCTGCATCGGCCATGTCGGGCCCGAAGCTGCCATCGGCGGGCCCATCGGCCTGCTGAAGGACGGCGACATCATCACCATCGATGCAGTGAAGGGCACCCTCTCGGTCGATGTGACGGCGAAGGAGCTTGCCGCCCGCCGCGCGAAATGGAAACCGCGCGAGAACGATTACCAATCCGGCGCGCTATGGAAATACGCCCAGACCGTCGGCTCCGCCGAGGCCGGCGCCATCACCCATCCGGGTGCCAAGGCCGAAAAACACATCTTCGCGGATATCTGATGCCGCATCGCGTACTCCCCAAAGCGTTGGCCGACGGCTACATCAAGTTCCGTCAGTTCAAGTATGCGCGGCATGCCCAGCGCTACATGGAGCTGGCGGTGCGCAGCCAAAAACCACACACCATGGTCATCGCCTGCTGTGACTCGCGCGCCGCTCCGGAAACCATCTTTGATGCCAGCGCCGGTGAGCTGTTCGTCGTGCGCAACGTCGCCAATATCGTCCCGCCTTACGCGCCGGACGGCCAGCGCCATTCCACCTCCGCCGCGCTCGAATTCGCGGTGCACTCGCTCGGCGTTAAAACCATCGTCGTCATGGGGCACGGGCAATGCGGCGGCATCGAGGCGGTGGTCAGCGAAGGCAGCCCGTTGAGCAAAGGCGATTTCATCGGCAAATGGATGAGCGAGGTAAAAGACGTATTCGATAGCGTGGTGCTGCCGCATGATTGCAGCGCCCATGAACGCCAGACCATCGTCGAGCGCGCATCCGTCGTGCAATCACTTAAAAATCTCGATAGCTTCCCGTGGGTCGCGCGCCTTGTCGAAGCGGGCGAACTCACCACCATCGGTGCGTGGTTCGATATCGCGCTGGGCGAGCTGCATGTCCTCAATCCCAAAACAGGAGCATGGATGAAAGCGGGCGCCTAGCCGTCGCCTTCGTCGGGTCGCAGCAATAAAAAAGGGCGCCAACGGGCGCCCTTTTCGATGGTGTAGCGCAAACGCTTACGCGACTTGCTTGTCTTCGCTACCGATGCCCAGCATCTTCAGCTTGCGGTGAAGCGCGCTGCGCTCCATGCCCACGAAGTTGCTGGTCTTGGAAATATTCCCACCGAAGCGGTTGATCTGCGCTGCGAGATATTGCTTCTCGAAGGTCTCGCGTGCTTCGCGCAGCGGCATGGACATGATGTCGTTGCTAAGCTCGGGACGCAGCACGGTGATGTTAGCGTCGATCAGTTCCGGCGGTAGGGAATCCGCGGTGATCTCGCCGTTGCTACCCACTTGCGCCATGATGATGAGCCATTCCATGACGTTGCGCAGCTGGCGCACGTTGCCCGGCCAGTTATAGGATTGCAGCACGGTCAGCGCGTCCTCGCCCAGCGAGCGCGTGGCAAGGCCCATTGCGTCTGCCGCGCGTTTCAGGAAATGCGCCGAGAGTGCGGCGACATCGTCGCGGCGCTCGCGCAGCGTCGGCATGCGCAGCGGCACCACGTTGAGGCGGTAGAACAGATCCTCGCGGAAGCGACCGGCAGTGATTTCTTCCTGCAGATATTTGTTGGTCGCGGCGATCACGCGCACATCGACGCTGACGCGCTTGTTACCGCGCACACGCTCGAAGCTTTGCTCCTGAAGGGCGCGCAGCAGACGTCCTTGCGTTTCCATATGCATGTCGGCCACTTCGTCGATGAACAAGGTGCCGCCATGGGCGCGCTCCAGCAGGCCGAGTTTCTCGGCGCCGCCATTGGGGTTGGGATCTTCGGTGCCGAACAGCTCCGCCTCGATGCGCGAGGGGGTGAGGGCAGCGGCATTGAGCACCACGAACGCCGCATGCGCACGCATCGAACGCGCGTGGATGAGGCGGGCGATCAGTTCCTTGCCCGTGCCGGGTGCACCGGTGATGAGGATGCGCGAGTTGGTCGGTGCGACCTTCTCGACCGTTTGGCGCACGGTATTGATGGCAGCGCTGGTGCCGATGAGTTCGGATTCGTTGCTGCCGCGTTTCTTCAGCTCGGTGTTTTCGCTGCGCAGTTTTGCTGCTTCCAGCGCGCGCTTCACAATAATCAGCATGCGTTCGGCCGAGAAGGGCTTCTCGATGTAATCATACGCGCCCATGCGGATGGCGGTCACCGCAGTTTCAATGTTGCCATGGCCGGAGATCATGATGACGGGCACATGCGGATATTTTTTCTGGACGATCTCAAGGATGCCCAAGCCGTCGAGCTCGGAACCTTGCAGCCAGATATCAAGGATGATGGCAGCGGGTACGCGCTCGGCCAGCGCTTTCAGTGCGCGGTCGGAATTGTTGGCGGTGCGTACTGCGTATTTTTCGTCGGAGAGAATGTCGGAGATGAGCGAGGAAATATCGACTTCATCATCGATGACAAGGATATCTGCGGCCATGGAAGCAACCTTCTAGCGTTTGTTTTGAATGAACTTTTTTGCTTTGCAGAGCACGCTATGTTTTTTGCTGTTGCCCAAAAGTTACAGCATGCAACCGAATTGTAAAGCATTAATTATAGTTCGCGATGTGATTTCTTTTCATCACTACGACACCAACGCGCATCCACTTCGATGCGGCCGCGAATACTGCAAACCTCATCGCGCATTACTGTGAATATTACCTAGACCAACGGGAAAACAATGGTCACGCGCGCGCCGCCGGCCTCGGGATTACTTAAGCCGAGCGTGCCCTTGTGCTCCTCCACCGAACGTTTGACGATGGCCAAGCCAAGGCCGGTGCCTTTGGCGCGGGTGGTGACATACGGCTCGGTGAGGGTCGCGATCTTGTCGGCCGGAAAGCCCGCGCCGTTATCCTCGATGATCAGCGTGGCGTGCGCATCGTCGGCGCTCAGGCGCACGGTGATGCGCTTCTGCTCGCGCCCCTCAAGTGCCTCGGCCGCATTCTTCAGCAGGTTCAGTAAGGCCTGCCCAAGCTGCGCTTCGTCGCACAGCATGGTGATCTCCTCGGCGCTGTATTCCTGAATATAGGTGATGTCGCTGCCTGTGGTCTGCGCCGAGAAAACGCTTTTGCGCACGATGCCGACCAAATTCTCCATCCGAAACACCGAGCTGGGCAGGCGGGCATAGGCCACGAACTCTTCCACCATGCGCCCGATATCGCGGGTGTGGCGGGCAATGGTGTCGATGTATTTGTCGTAGGATTCGCGGTCGTCGCTCGCGATGCTGGGGCCGAACTTCTTGCGCAAACGCTCCGCCGAAAGGGTGATGGGGGTGAGCGGATTCTTGATCTCGTGGGCGATGCGGCGCGCCACGTCCGCCCATGCGGCACTGCGCTGCGCCACCACCAGATCGGTGATATCGTCGAACGTCACGATGTATCCTTCGATGGCATTGCCCAATTGTTCCGCCGTCACCTGCACATGCAGCGTCACCCGTTTCTCGCCGTGCTGCACCATGATCTGGTCGCTGGCGATACGTTCGGGTTTCTTCGCGACCTGCTCGATGAGTTGCTTCACCTCCGGCAGCAGCGCCTCGATCGATTCGCCGATCATCGGGTGTTCGCGCCCCAGCAGCTCTAGCGCCGTGCGGTTATTGAGCGTGATGACGCGCGCTTGGTTGAGGGCGATGATGCCGGCCGAAACGCCAAGCAGCACCGCCTCGGTGAAGCGGCGGCGTTCGTCGGCCAGCCGGTTGGCTTCGATCAGATCGCGGCGCTGGTTCTCGAGCTGTCCGGTCATGCGGTTGAAGGTGCGGCCAAGGTTGGCGATCTCGTCGTCGGCGCGGCCTTCCGGAACACGGATGGAATAATCACCGCCGCGTACATGCTCGGTCGCCAGCATCAGGGCGCGCAGCGGCTCGATCAGGCGCACCGCCAGCAAAATACCCGCCCACAGCGACGCCAGCAAGATGAGCAGCGCGATGAGGATGAACACCACGAAGAACTGCTTTTGCAGCGCAGCGAGTGCTTGCTGGAATTGGTGATACTCGCCGACGGTCTGGCGGGCGGCTTCCATGTGCTGCAGCACTTTCGGGTCGACCACCCGCGCCACCAGCAGATAGAGATCAGGCGCATGGGCGATCTTGGTCACCGCTTGGATCTTGTTCTGGTCGTCGCCGAAGATGGCGACCTGTCCGCTATCGGCGCGGCTGAGCACTTCCTCCGGCAGGCGCTCGAAGGTCAGCGAGAAGCTCAGTGCCGTACGCGCCATCACGCGTTGGCGGTCGAAGACGATCGCCTCCGAGAGGTTACGTTCGGCGCTGCGGTTGGATAGGAAATTTGCAAACGCGGCGGGGTTGCTCAGCAGCAAGGCGCTTTGCGCCTGCACCGATTCACTTAAGCCCAGCGCGTCGGTACGAATGGCATCCTTGTGCTCGTCGATATAGGCGGTGGCGACCACCACCGAATCCTCGAGCGCGCCGGAGACTTGGGTATCGAACCATGATTTGATCCCGACATTGAAGAACAGGATGGAGAAGGTGACGACGATTAGCGTCGGTACGATGGCGATGCCCGAGAACATGAGGATGATGCGCGATTGTAGGCGTGTACCGAGCATGCCGTCATGCGCGCGCGTCCATAGCAGGCGGGCGCGTTGCTGCACGGCATAGACCATCAGCACCAGCAGGATGCCAAGGTCGATCATCACCAGCATCACGGTGCGCTGCGGCGAGACATTGCCGAAATACGCGGTGTCGATCTTAAGGACGAGCATGATGAGCGCTGCTACCATCAGCACGATGGCACCGGCGAAGAACTTGCCACCGCGCATGCGGTAATGCGCGCGCGGAAGCTTCATGAACGAGGAGGCGGGCGCGGTGCTATCGAGCGAAGGATTCATGCGGCGTCCTGCAGCATGAGCGATTTGGCGTCGATGCCAAGGGCGCGCATTTTTTTGCGCAGCGTGTTGCGGTTCAGCCCTAAAATTTCGGCGGCCTTGATCTGGTTGCCGCCGGTGGCGCGCAACGTTTGAACGATCAGGGGTTTCTCCAAGCACACTAGCAGCCGGTCATAAAGCCCTGCCTCCGGCAGCGCTGTGCCGTGGGCGCTGAAATACTGCTGTATCTGTGCCGTCAGGAACGCTTCGATCTGTGCGGGAACGGCCGCCGGCAGCGTGCGTTGCGCGGCGAGCGTCACATGCCGTGTCGCCGCCTGTGCATCGCTGCGTGCGGTGGCATGCAGCAGCGGTGTCACGTCGCTGGCGGTCACCACCGGCCGTTGAATGAGCGCGCACAACCGATAGATGAGATGCTCCAGCTCGCGCACATTACCCGGCCAATCATGGCGTTGCAGCGCCTCGAGTGCGCCAGCGTCGAAGGTCTTTTGTGCCAGTCCGCGCGCGGCGGCAAGCGTCATGAAATGAGTGACGAGCAGCGGCATATCTTCCGTATGTTCTCGCAACGCCGGCAGCGCCACCGGCACCACGTGCAACCGGAAATAAAGATCCTCGCGGAACTGACCGCAAGCGACCAGCGCCGAAAGGTCGCGGTGCGTGGCGGCGATCACGCGCACATCCGTCTTCAATGCTTTCGTCGCACCGATGGGCGTTACCTGCTGTTCTTGCAGCACGCGCAGCAGGCGCGTTTGCGCTTCCATCGGCATGTCGCCGATCTCATCAAGGAACAAGGTGCCGTTGCTGGCCTGCTCGAACGCGCCGAGCTGTTTGGAATGGGCGCCGGTGAAGGCACCTTTCTCGTGGCCGAACAGCGCGCTCTCGATCAGCTCGCGCGGGATCGCCGCCATGTTGAGCGCAATGAACGGATTGGCCTTGCGCTTCGATAACGCATGCAGTGCGCGCGCCACGCGTTCTTTTCCGGTGCCGCTTTCGCCGGTGATGAGCACGGTGAGGTCGTTGCCGATAAGTTTCGCCAGTGTCGCGAACATCGCTTTCATCGCCGGTGATTTCCCGACCAGCACCAAATCATCGCTGATGCGTACCATGCCTTCTTCATCGGTGGTGGTCGCGGCAGTGGGTGCAGCGCTCAGGGCTTTTTTTAGCGCATCCATCAAGGCGTGCAGGTCGAACGGTTTGGGCAGGAAGGTCACCGCGCCAAGCTCCTGCGCGCGCGCGGCGTTGAGCAATGTGTTGTGCGCGCTCATCACGATGACGGGAAGCTGCGGCCGTTTGGCGTGCCAGCGTTGCAAGCCCTCCAAGCCGTTGCCGCGTGGCATGGTCACGTCCGTCACCACCGCGTCGCCGATTCCTTGGCTCACCCATGCGTCGATATCCGAGATATTCTCCGACGCTTTCACCGCATAGCCTTGCGCCTTCATCGCGCGCGTCAGCACGGTGAGGATGCTTGCGTCGTCATCGGCAAGCAGAACGGTCTTGGTCGGGTTGGGTGCCATGGGTGCCTGCAGCCTTTGGTTTTGTTGGGGCGATTGCCTAATTTTTAGGCAGGCTTAGCAGGCCGCCGGCAGCGTGGCAAGCATAACCCCGCGCCAATAGCGCGAGCGTAACACGGCCAGTGAAAACCTGTAAGTCATTGTCTAAAATAAAAAATGTTTCACGTGAAACATTGTCACAAAAACTTCACACACCGTTAATTGACAATTAACGGGGGGGGGGGGGGTAAA
>JBIIAV010000046.1:0-11213 GCA_044239745.1 Rickettsiales bacterium | reverse complement strand
AAAAAAAACCCGCCACCCCACAACAACACCCCCCCCCCCCCCCCCCCCCCCCCCCCCCCCCCCCCGCGGGGGGGGGGGGGGTAAAATGAAGGGGTTAGGATGTGAATTTAACCCAGAGGATTACAGGAGTTTTTATGAGCGAGAAGGATGAGAAGAAGAGTAGCGTGATTGACCCTAAAGATGGAGTACTAACGAATATTGCAAAAACGGCGCTTATAGGTAACCCAGTATTTGCTGCGGTCGATGCAGTGAACAATTCAGATTTTTTCAAAAGCGGTAAGGCGACCGAGGTAAAAGCAGAACTTGCTGCTGGTTTAGAAAAAGTGGCTAAAGCTGGTGGGTTTGGTGTTATTGGCTATGTAGCAACAGAATCAGATTTCTTCAAAAGTGGCAAAGCGGCAATTGCTGGTGAAGCGATTGTGGGTGCCGTAAAGAATTTGCCAAAAACGATTGGAACGGCTTCCTCTGAAGTTCTCTATGCTCTTGGCTCTGCTGACGCAAAAATCACAGAAGCTATAGGAGCTGGCGCTGGAAACGATTTAACTTTAAAAATGTGCGGTGTCGTAGAGGACGTCCCTGTGCTTAGAGAACTCAGTGCACCTGGATGCAAAGGTTTTAAAGATGGCATCACCGAGAGTCGTGGCAAGAAGTAAGCTTCAAGTGAGCCATGCGTTAGCGACTCGTTAGAGAGGCGAAGCCAACCTGCACGAAGGCTTGGTCAGCAGACCAAGTCGGCGTATCAAACGACTACCCCACCGGCAAATAGATGCTGAACCGTGCGCCACCCTCCGCAGGTGCGTCGTAGGCGATTAGCCCGCCATGCTCCTCGACGATCTTGGCGACGATCGCAAGCCCCAAGCCTTTGCCATGTTCCGTACCGCTCGAAAACGGCGTGAACAGTCGCGGCACGATGGCAGCTGGCACGCCCGCGCCGTCGTCCGTCACGCCGAGATGGATGCTCAGCTTCTTACCGTCCGGCCGCTGCATGCGCTCGCCCACAAGGTAGCGCGTGCTAAGCGTGATGGTGGTCGCGTCCGCTTCGGTCGCGTTCTTGACCAGATTCACCAGCGCTTGGATGAGCGCCTCGCGCTGGCCGCGCACCTCCGGCAGCGAGGGGTCGTATTGCGTGCGGATGTGGACATGGGGCGCGAACGAACTGGCCGCAAGCCGCACATATTCGGTCACCTCATGGATGTTGAGCGATTCCGAGATCTGTGATGGATCGGGCGTCAGCGGGTCCATCGTCGCGATGAGTTTCTCGATGCGCGCCGCCTCGGTGATGATGAGGTTGGCGAGGGATTTGTCGTCCGCGTCGCCCACCACTTGCTCCAGCAGCTGTGCCGCACCTTTGATGGATAAAAGCGGGTTGCGAATCTCGTGCGCGAGGCTTGCCGCCAGTGACGCCGAAAGCGATGTCCACTCCGGCGCGGGGAAGACGCGATCTGTTTTTGTAGGTTTGGTTTCGGACTTGCTCATGCTAATGTGGCTCATTATTGATTTTTTAACGATTCCAGCGTATAGTATGACAATCAGCAGAGGTCTATATGAGCTTTTTAAAAGAAATACTTGATCAACCCCCTGCACGAGGCGCTGAGGGCGTAAATCAGGCGCTGAAAGACTGGTGCAGATCCTATTTCAGCAGCTCAGCTGACGAGGCCGTGATCACAGACCAAGAGATCCTTCAAGAGTATTTAGAGCTTGCTCCTTGGCTCAATGATAAAAAGGATTCGCAACCTGCAATCGCTGAGTTGATGAAGGTTGGGCAAGCAGGAGCCACGCCCATGGTTCTCGTGCAGCAGCAAACTGATTTTGAAGGTTCGGAGAGGATAAATACATTCCTCACACAGCAAAAAAATGCGGGGGCAATCAAGGGTGACTTCTACGCCGATGGAATGGTCATGATAATGAGTGCCACCGATTACGAAGCAGTGCAGCAGCAAATGCAAGAAGGTAGGCAGCGTGGCGTATCCGCCGCACGCTAGTCACTTCTCCTCCGCCACAATCTTCTCGTGCGCACGCTGGGTGATGCCGCGCTCGAGCAATCCATCATAGAAAACGCGGATGGCCTCGCGCACCGGCTCCGGCTCGTTCATACGGTTGACACCATGACGGAATGCCGCGCCGTCCGGCAGCCCGCTGGAATACCAGCCGATATGTTTGCGCGCCACGCGCACGCCGTTGTCGCGCCCGTAGAGGCCGAGGATTTCCTCGTAGTGATTGAGCAAAATATCGCGCTGTGCGGCGAGTGACGGCTCGGCGGCTTTGATGCCTTTCAGGTGCGCGCAGGCTTGCGCCACGAACCATGGGCGGCCATACGAACCGCGGCCGATCATCACGCCATCCGCCCCGCTTTCCAAAAGCGCGCGGTCGACATCCGCCAGCGTGGTAATATCGCCGTTGGCGATCACCGGCAGGTTCACCGCTTCCTTCACGGTGCGGATGAAACTCCAATCCGCGTTGCCCTTATACATCTGGCAGCGCGTACGGCCATGGATGGTGATCATCTTGATGCCGACATCCTCGGCGATCTTCGCCAGCTTCGCGGCATTGAGGCTGTTATGATCCCAGCCCATGCGCATCTTGAGGGTGACGG
Organism: Rickettsiales bacterium; assembly: GCA_044239745.1. Taxonomy (GTDB): domain Bacteria; phylum Pseudomonadota; class Alphaproteobacteria; order Rickettsiales; family UBA3002; genus QFOX01. The sequence continues at coordinate 8,620 of JBIIAV010000046.1, read as the reverse complement.
GGATTTTTACGGCCTTGGCGGTCGCTTCCAAAATCCGTGCGGCGAGGCCTTCCTCGCGCATCAGCGCGGAACCCGCCATGCCGTTGACCACCTTCTTCACCGGGCAGCCGAAATTGATGTCGATGATATCCGCACCGCGATCCTCGTTCAGCTTTGCCGCTTCGGCCATGATCTCGGGATCGCAGCCGGCAAGCTGCACGCTGAACGGGCGCTCCGTCACTTCGCTTTGTGCCATGCGCAGCGCGTTGCGCGTCTCCAGCACCACCGCCTTACTCGCGATCATCTCGCTTACCACCAGCCCCGCGCCGAAGGATTTCACCAGCCGACGAAACGGCAGATCGCTCACGCCCGTCATGGGTGCTAAAATGGCATTATCGGTGAGGGTAATGTCACCAATGCGGATGGGGTTGAGATTGTGCGTTGCCGCCACGATAAAATCCTTTATGAAGAGGGTAGCCGCCGCGCATAACCGATTTTTACGAGATTCGCAACGCCCATGACCACTCCCCCCCGCATTTATGCCCTGATCGTCGCGGCCGGTAACGGCTCGCGGGCGGGCGGTGCGGTGCCCAAACAATATGCCCGCGTCGGCGGTAAGGCGCTGCTGCGCTATAGCTGCGAGGCGCTGGCGGCGCGGCCTGCCATTGCGGGTGTGCAGGTCGTCATTCACCCATCCCACGCCGCGCATTATGCCGCCGCGACGCAGGGCTTACGGCTGCTACCGCCGGTAATGGGCGGCGACGAGCGCGCCGATAGCGTGCGCGCGGGGCTGGCGGCGCTGGCGCCCCACGCACCGGATTACGTGATGATCCACGACGCGGCGCGGCCGTTTCTAAGCCAAGCGATGATCGCCGCGCTCATCATCGCGCTTGCCCCCGATGAGGCGGTGCTGCCGGCGCTTGCGGTCGCCGATACCGTCCGCCGTTTCGAGGGCGGCACGTGGCACGAAGTCAGCCGCAAATCCCTCATGCGCATGCAGACGCCGCAGGTGTTTCCGTTCGCGCAATTGCGCGAACTTTGTGATGGCGCTCATGCGGCGCGCAGCCTTTCGCCCTCAATGGGCGTGTCGCCCGACGTTGCCAATGCGCGTCAGGCTCCGTCAACGAACGCCCGCACAAAAGAATCGGGCGGCGTGCATGTATCTCCAACCGACGAAGCCGCCGTCTGGCTTGCTGCGGGTGGCCAATTGCGCTATGTCGAAGGGGATGAGAGTTTACGCAAAGTGACGACACCGACCGATATCGCATGGGCGCATGCGTATGCCAACAGCGCGCGCCGCACCGCGGTCGGCATGGGCTACGACGTGCATGCACTGATGCCATCCGGCAGTGCCGGCATCATCCGCTTGGGCGGCATCGATATCGCGCATGCCCACAAACTCCACGGCCATTCGGACGCGGATGTGGTGCTGCACGCCATTGTCGATGCGCTGCTTGGCGCGATTGCTGCGGGCGATATCGGGAGCTTTTTCCCGCCCAGCGATGCGCGCTGGAAGGGGGCCAACTCACAAATATTTATCGAGGAGGCGCGCGCGCAAGTCGCTGCCCGCGGCGGCGATATTTCGCATGTGGACGTGACCATCATTTGCGAGGCACCGAAAATTTCGCCGCACCGCGAGGCCGTGCGCGAAGCCATTGCCGCCATGCTGCAACTGCCGCTGGCGCGCGTCAGCGTGAAGGCGACCACCACCGAAACACTCGGCTTCACCGGCCGCGAAGAAGGCATCGCCTGCCAAGCGGTCGCCACCATCACCCTGCCTGCGGAGGCCGCATGAAACGGCATTGCTTCTCGACGATGTATGGCGTGGGGCTGCTGCGCGGCATGCCCGGCACGTTCGGTTCGGCGGTGGCGGCGCTGCTGGCCTATCCGATATTACTGCTGCCGCAAGGATATATCTGGCTGGTGCTGGCGGCGTTACTGTGCACGGTGCTGGGTACGCAAAGCTCGGCGCGCTTCATGCGCGATCGCAACACCACGCACGACCCGAAAGAGATCGTCATCGATGAACTGGTCGGCCAGTGGCTGACCTACGGCGTGTGGTATGGCTGGCTGTATGCCATTGCCGGCAATGCGCCAGCCGCGACACAATTGCTCGATGACGTCGCGGCATCGCCCATCTATTTGCTGCTCGGCTTCGTGCTGTTTCGCATCTTCGATATCGCCAAGCCATGGCCGATCAACTGGGCGGATCGCCATATCAAGGGCGGGTTCGGCGTGATGTTCGATGATATCTTGGCGGCGGTGGCTGCCGGCACATTGCTATACGTGTTCTATCTGTGCTCGCCGTTTTTCACCGGTTCGCTTGAGAGCCATCCGTGAGTGGGTTTGCGCCCGAACGGCTCCGCATGGCCGAGCAATTGCTGCAAAGTCTGCGCGCCCGCGGCCTGACACTCACCACTGCTGAATCCTGCACGGGAGGGTTGCTGAGCGCGCTTTTGACCGAAATTCCCGGCAGCTCGGATGTGTTCACCCATGGCTATGTCACCTATGCCAATGCTGCCAAAGCCTCCATGCTCGGCGTGCCTGAACCGCTACTAAAAACCCACGGTGCGGTCAGCGCACCGGTCGCCATCGCGATGGCGCAAGGCGCATTGCACCATGCCGGAGCTTCGGTAAGTGTTGCTATCACCGGCATTGCAGGGCCCAGCGGCGCGACCGCCGACAAGCCGGTGGGGCTGGTGCATATCGCGTCCGCCCGTGCGGGGTATAGCACGCTGCATCAGCAGCAGGTCTTTTCCGGTGATCGGGCGAGCGTGCGCATGCAAGCGGTCGTCGCGGCGCTGGAGCTGGTGCAACGCCAGCTCACGCGCTAGGCTTTTTTCTTCAGCGCTTTTTTCTCTTCGGATTTGCGGTCGCGGAATGCTTTGGCGCCATTGGCGTGGGCGGTCTGTACGCCGCGGGCGCGCGCCATCGCGTCCGGTGCCACATCCTCGGTGATGACGGATCCGGCAGCGACCATCGCACCGTCGCCGATGGTCACCGGTGCCACCAGCGCCGAGTTGGAACCGATGAATACCTCGCGGCCGATGGTGGTCTTGTATTTCATGTAGCCGTCGTAATTGCAGGTGATGGTGCCGGCGCCGATATTGGCGTCCGCCCCGATGCTCGCATCGCCGATATAGCTGAGGTGGCTGACCTTCACGCCGTCGGCGATGTCGCTTTGCTTGATCTCGACGAAGTTGCCGACGCGCACATCCGCCCCGAGCGAACTACCCGGACGCAACCGCGCGAACGGGCCGACCGTGGTGCGCGCACCGATATGCGCACCCTCGATATGCGAGAATGCCTTGATATGCGCGCCGCTGGCGATGCTCACACCCATGCCGAAATAGACGTTGGGCTCGATGGTGACGTCGTGCGCGATCTCGGTATCCGCCGCGAAGAAGACGCTGTCGGGGTCGATCAAGGTGACGCCGGCCTCCATGAAATGCTGGCGGGTGCGATATTGGAAAATGGCTTCGGCGACGGCCAGTTCGCTGCGCGAATTCACGCCCAACACTTCGTCGGCATCGCCTTCCACCACCACGGCATAATGCCCCATGCTGCGCGCAATGGCGATCACGTCCGTCAGGTAGAATTCCTTCTTGGCATTCTGGTTGGTGATCTTCGAAAGCATCTGCCATGCAAGGCTGCCGCGCAGCGCCATCACGCCGGAATTGCATAGGCCGATCGCCAATTCATCGCCCGTGGCATCCCGCGCTTCCACGATGCGCTCCAGCGTGCCGTCCTCGGCCAAAACAAGACGGCCATAGTCGCCGGCATCTTCCGGCAGGAAGCCCAGCACCGCGACGGCGCATTTGGCGTCGGCGTCGATCGCGTCGAGCAATTGCGCGACGGTGCCGTTGGTCAGTAGCGGCGTGTCGCCGTAAAGGACGAGCAAAGTGCCCTCGAGTTCGCCAAGCACGGGGCGCGCCGCCAGCACGGCATGTGCGGTGCCGAGCTGTTCACGCTGGATGGCCACATCGACTTCGCCGGCGATATCGCGGGCGACGGCGGCAACGTCCTCCATGCCGCTGGCGGTGACGATGGCGATGGGCGCGGCGCCGACATCGAGCGCAAGCTTCACCACATGCCCCACCATCGGCAGGCCGGCCACGGGGTGCAGCACCTTGGGCAGGGCGGATTTCATGCGCGTGCCTTTGCCGGCGGCGAGAATGACAGCAGCGATGGTCGGGGCGGGAACCTTAGACATACGAAACCTCGTGAAATTTGGTGCAATGGTGCTATGCTCGGACGCGAGAGTCAAGGGAGATGCCGATGTTAGCCGCCGTACTTGCGATTGTTTCCGCCGTTTTGTGTGTCGCCTTATTCGTGATATGGCGCAGCAAAACAGCGACCGAGGAGCGTGTGCGCGCCGACATGACGGCGCGGGCGAGCGCCGAGGCGACGCTGGCGCAAGTGCAGCGCGAGCTGGGTGAAACGGACGAGCAGCTCGCTGCCGCCCTGACCGAGAACGAGACACTGCGCGGACAACTGAACCTTGCGCAGAAGAACGAAGCGCTGGCCAACCAGAAGCTTGAAAGCATGGAGCTGCGCCTCAAGGATTTCGAGCTGCTCAAGACCCAGTTCGAGCAATATGCCAAAGCGGCCGCGCTCGAGACAGGCAACCAGCTGAGCAACAAACTGATGGCCGACCACCTGCGCGCCCGCGAGGAAACGCACAAGCAGTTCGAGCAATTCACCAAGACCGCGAGCGAGATGATCCAAGGCGACCAGAAAAAGATCGCCGAGGCGGTGGTGACGATGCAGGCCAAGATGCAAAGCTCGTCGAACGATATTTCGCTGCTGGTGCGGGCGATGCAAAACCCCATCGGTGCCGGCGCCGAGGGCGAGATCGTCATGGGTAATATCTTGCAGCAGCACGGGTTCACCCAAGGGGTGGATTACGAACTGCAGGTGCACTTGGCGGGCGAGGAGGGCAGCCTGCGACCCGATTGCGTCATCTACCTGCCGCACCAACATGCCATCATCGTCGATTCCAAAGCCAGCCAGCATATCTTCGCGCTTTTTCGCACCGAAGGCACGCCGGAGTTCGACGGCGCCTTCAAGGATATCCAGCGGACGATGCGCGAGCATGCAAAAGCGCTCAGCGGCAAGACCTATCAGGAGAGCCTGCGCAAACTGAAGAACCGCAACGGCGAGGCGATCACCCGCACCACGCTGGTGATGTTCATCCCCAACGACGAGGTGGTGACGCGGCTGATGCACAAGGACCCCAACCTGATGCAATACCTGCGCGAGCATGACATCGTGCTGGCGGGTCCGGTCACGCTTTCGGGCATTTTTCTCGCGGCGCGGGCGCTGGTGCGCGAGGCAAAACAAGTCGACGAGCACCATGCAATCATGGAGCTGACCAGCGAACTGATGGGCGATTTCATCACCTCGCTTGGCTATGCCGAGGATGTGATCAAGGGCATCAGCAACAGCGCGAAGGCCTACGATAAGTTCGGCGGCAGCTTGCGCAATGCACTCTCGAAGATGCGCAAGCTCGGTTCGAAAGGCGTGCGCCCCGCCAAGAACAAACAGATACCAAGCGGCCTTGCACGCTACACCCTTCACCGCGAGGATGATGTGGTCAACGCCGAAGCCGAGGAAGTGGCGGAAGTGCTGAAACTACCGAAGGAAGACGCGGCGTAGTTGTTAGTACGCCAACCGCGCGTTGAGGGCGGCGCTTAGGGTGCCGTCGTCCATGTAATCCAGCTCGCCGCCCATGGGTATGCCTTGCGCAAGGCGGCTGATGCGCACGGGCAGGTCGGCCAAACGCTCGGCGACATAATGCGCGGTGGTCTGGCCGGCGACGGTGGCGGAAAGCGCTAGAATGATCTCCTTGGCGTTGGCGGCGCGCAGCAGCAACGGCTCGATGCGCAAGGCGTCCGGCCCGCGACCATCAATCGCCGAAAGCGTACCGCCGAGCACATGGTAGCGGCCACGGAACGCGCGCGAACGTTCCATCGCCCAGACATCGGCGACGTCCTCCACCACGCAGATCAGGCCGCTGTCGCGGGTTTCGTCGGCGCAGATATGGCACGGGTCGCACTCATCGATCGAGCCGCAGATGCGGCATGTTTTCACCTGTTCGAGCGCGCTTGAAAGCGCCGCCACCAATGATGGAATGCGCTGTTCGCGCTGACGCAGCAGGTTGAGCGCGAGCCTGCGCGCGCTGCGCGGACCAACCCCCGGCAACTTCGCCAGTTCTGCGATCAAACGTTCGATGGTATTTGTGGTCATGCGGAGCCTTCCATGGCGAGCCGCGTCAGCGGCGGGGTCAGCGAAGCGAAGGGGCAAAGAGCTCCTTCAAGAAAACAACTAGAACGGCAGCTTCAAACCGGCCGGCAGGTTGAGACCGCCAGTGAGCGCGCCCATCGCTTCCGCCAGCGCGCCGTCCGCTTTGTCTTTTGCGTCCTTGTGCGCGACCATGATGAGGTCTTCCAGCATGTCCTTTTCCTGCGCATTGAGCAGGCTGGCATCCAGCGTGATGCCCATCATTTTTCCTTTGCCCGTAAGGACGATTTTGACCGCACCGCCACCGGCGACACCCTCGAACTCGCGCGCTTCCATCTCGGCTTGCATGCTGCCGAGCTTGGATTGCATTTCTTGCGCCTGCTTCATCATCTTTTGAATATTCATCATCAACCTCTGTCGCGTTTATTTGTTCGGTATGAAATCGACGACCGTCGCATCCGGGAAAAGTTCGAGGATGGCCTGCACCTTCGGATGCGCCACCGCATAATCACGCGCTTGCTGTGCCGCGGCCGCGCGCTGTTCGCGTAACGTCGGTTCGCCGGTGGCGTCGTTCGTCAGCACCAGATTCCAGCGCGTGCCCGTCCACTCCGTCAGCCGGCGGTTGATGCGCGCCGGCACGTCCGGATTGAGATGCACCACCGGCTTGACCTCGATACGCCCGACCGCAAACGACACAAGCCGCATATCGTTGATGAGGTGCGAGGCAAGCAGCACTTCGCGATGCGTCTCGAAAAGCTGCACGGCATCGAGGAAGGAATCCACCTGCGCCAAGGGTGCCGGTTCGATCTTGAGAGCGGTCGCAGTGGCGGTCGCGGTAGCCGTGTTCGCCGCGCGCATGGCGGGTGCCGCCGCCGGCGCGCTGGCCATGGTGGTGAATTCACTACGCGCACTGACGGCGCTGCCATGGGATACGGGCGCGCTACCGGCGCTGCGCGCAGGGGCGCTCGCCATCGGCGGTGGATTGTTCTGTAAGCTGCGTACCAGCTCCGCCGGTGTCGGCAGGGCGGCGGCATAACCCAAGCGCACCAGGATCATTTCCAAGGTGGCGTCGCCATGGGCGGCGTGGCGCATTTCCTCGGCGCCTTTGGTGAGGATCTGCCATGCGCGGGTGAGTGCGGGCACCGAGAGATTGGCGGCCAGATCCTTGGCGAGCGCTTGCTCGGCCGGCGAGAAATGCAGGTTCGCCACCAACGCCGGTGCCACCACGATGCGGGTGAGGTAATGGGTGATGTCGAGCAGGTCGGACAGCAGCATGGCCGGATCCGCCCCTTGGGTGTGCAGGCGTTGTGCCGCGCCCAGCGCCTCGTCGGTCTTACCGTTGAACAGCAGCGACAGCAGCTGGAAGCTTTGCGTTTTATCGGCCAGCCCCAGCATCTCGCGCACCGATTCGGGCGTGATGGTGACATGGCCCGCTGCGTCCGTATGCATGGCGATGGCGCGATCGAGCAGCGAGAGTGCATCGCGCACGGAACCTTCGGCAGCCGCCGCGACTAACGCGGCGCAATCCGCCGCCAGCGGGATGGATTCCTTGGCGGCGACGTTCATGAGGTGGGCACTCAGCTCGTCCATCTCAACGCGCCTTAAATCGAAGCGCTGGCAGCGCGAGATGATCGTCACCGGAATCTTGCGGATCTCCGTCGTCGCGAAGATGAACTTCACGTGCGGCGGCGGTTCCTCGAGTGTTTTGAGGATCGCGTTGAAGGCACTTTTGCTGAGCATGTGCACTTCATCGATGATGTAGACCTTGTAGCGCGCCGAGACGGGGGCGTACTGCACGGAATCGATGAGGTCGCGCATGTTGTCGACGCCGGTGTTGCTCGCCGCATCCATCTCGATGACATCGACATGGCGATCCTCCGCGATGGCGACGCAGTTGGGGCAGACGCCGCAGGGCGTGGTGGTGGCGTCGCCCTGTCCGTCGGCGCCGATGCAGTTCAGCCCGCGCGCGATGATGCGCGCCGTGGTCGTCTTGCCGATGCCGCGAATGCCCGTCAGCAGGAAGGCATGGGCGATGCGGCCGCTGGCAAACGCGTTGCTGAGCGTGCGCACCAGCACCTCCTGACCGATGAGATCGGCGAAGGTCTGCGGGCGGTATTTACGAGCAAGGACGCGATACATGGCACTCAATCATCCGGTGAATACGACCCAACGATAGAGCGAACCGCAGGCTTAGTCGAGAGCGATGTGCGGGTTATGCATAGCCCCCGCGCGGGGTGGCGACGGAAGCGGTGAGATATGCTCCGCAAGGGCTTCGCGCTATAGTATTTTCTAATTAGTTTGATGTTTTTTTGTGGTAGTTCATGTTTTGGAAAGCGGATTCGATGGCGAGGATGAGGGAGTCTGCGTTGGGAAGGATGGCTTTGATTCTGGCCTTAAG
>JBIIAV010000063.1:0-9249 GCA_044239745.1 Rickettsiales bacterium | reverse complement strand
GAATACATCACCGACGGCAAGCCGGATGCACGCTTGGATGCCTTCAGCAACAGCTATTACCTGCTGCCGCTGCGCACGCGGGAAGTGCATGCCCTCACCGGTATCTACCGCGACGATTGGACGGCACAGACCCACGCCCTGCTCATCGGCGGCGTGGCCTATGACCGCATCAACGGTGGGTTCAACCCGCTGGCGGAAGGCCGTGTCGACCATGACATCACCACCAGCCTGCAAGTGGGCGCCCGCGCCCGCTACGCGCAGGAGACCAACAACACGGATAACCAAGCGCTCAATCTCGGCGCCGACATTCTCTATAAATTTTAATTAGCACGCAAAAGGGCCCGCCATCATGAATATCCCTGTCATCAAAGAACATCCCCGCGTTTTCGGCATCCGTGTCTCGGCACTCATCGAGATGGGGCTTGGCCTCATCGTACTGATGCTGATCGACGCATTGCTGATGGACGGCACCCGCTTTTGGGACGTCAACCCCCACCCGTTCTGGATCGTGGTGCTGGTCATCGCGGTGCAATACGGCACGACCGAGGGCTTGCTGGCGGCGGTGGCGGCGGCCGCGTGTTACCTTGTCGGCAACCTGCCGGAAGCGACGGAAGGCATCGGCCGCTTCACCTATATCTATACGCTGGCCATCAATCCCATTCTTTGGTTGGTGGCGGGCTGGCTGCTGGGCGAGCTGCGCCAGCGCCACATCCACGAGCGCGAGGTGCTGGTGCACCATCTCGAGGAATCGCACCAGCGCGAGACGCTCATCTCGGAATCCTACAGCTTCGTGAAGGGTCGCAAGGAGGCGTTGGAGATCCAAGTTTCCGGCCAGCTTTCGTCGTCGATCGAGGCGTACCGCGCCGCCAAATCGGTCGAGACGCTCGACCCCAAATCGGTGATGCAGGGCGTGGAGCGCTTGGTCAAGTCCGTGCTCGGTCCGCAAAAATTCTCGCTCTACCTGTTCAATGAGAACAAGCTGAACGCCGTCATCCTCCATGGTTGGGGCGCCAGCGATAATTTCGCGCAGGAGATCGATTCCTTCAGCCCGCTGTATCAGGCGGTGGTCGGCCAGCGTGAATTGCTGGTCGTCGCCAACGAACAGCATGAGGCGGCGCTCGATGGCCAAGGCATCATGGCGGGCCCGATCCTGGATGCGGACGGTGGGCGCGTGGTCGGCATGCTGAAGGTGGAGCAGATGGATTTCACGTCGCTGTCGCTCAATACGGTCGAGACCTTCCGCGCGCTTGGCGAATGGATCGGCACGGCGCTGGTCAATGCGCGCAACTACCAAAGCGTGAAGACCGAAGCCATCGTCAACCCTGAGCGTAACGTACTCAGCTACAGCTACTTCAAGCGCCAAAGCGAATATATGCGCACCTTGGCAAAGCGCGTCGGCTTCGACCTGACGATGCTGGTGATCAAACTCAACGATGCCAAATCGCTCAGCGACACCGACCGCATCACCATCGCGCGGCAGATCGGCGAATCCGTACGCTCGGCGCTGCGCACTGTCGACCTTGCGTTCGATTACCAGACCGACGGCGAGGAATACTCGATCCTGCTGCCGGCGACGACGCAGGCGGGTGCGGCCATCGTGCGCGACAAGATCGCCAAGGATATCGACCGCCAACTGCGCGGCAAAAGCGGCGTGAGCTTCAACTACATCGTACAGGCGCTGCATGAAGTCCGCTAACCCACAGGCTGTCGACTACTACCAATATGTCGAGGACATCCTCGCGCCGCAGGACATCCACGATGCGAGCATGGTGACGCCGGCGACCGCGGCCAACGGCCTGTATATCGTGGTCGCGCTGCTGGCGGTGCTGGCGCATGGCTTCAATCTCTATCTGTTCCTTGGCACCGGCGTGTGGGTCATGGTGCCGCTGCTGATTCATCTGGGCATCTCGGTGTTCCTTGGGGTGCTGGCCTATGCCGGCTACCGCAAAGGCATGGACGTGCAGCATCTCTCGCTGCTGGCGATCGTGGCTTCCGTCACGGGTATCTTCGGGGCGGCGGGGTCGTTGGTGGGCTATATCAGCGCCACCTTGTTCACCGGCCGCGCCCACCATTTCCGCGAATGGTATGCCACCATCTTCCCGCATGACCGCATCTCGGAATCGCAGATCATCTACGATAGCATCATGGAAGGCCTCGACGAGAATCCCAGCCACTACAGCGTGATGCCGTTCCTCGATGTCATGCGCTTGGGCTCGGAGAACCAAAAACGCCGCGCCCTTGCGAAGATGACCTCGCGCTTCAGCCCGCGCTTTGCGACGGCCTTCAAGGTAGCGTTGGCGGATGCCAACAACACCATTCGCGTGCAGGCGGCAACGGCGATCGCCAAGGTCGAGAAGGAATTCGCGTATAAGCTCGAACGCATTGAACTAGCGCGCCTGCGCGAGCCGAACAACCCGACACTGACCTTGGCACTGGCCAAGTTCTACGACGATTACGCCTTCATCGGCGTGCTCGATACCGAGCTTGAGAAGCTCAACCGCGAACGCGCCATCCAAACCTATAAGGCCTACTTACAGCAAGACCCCAACTCCGCCGACGCGTGGGTCGCGATCGGCCGCCTGCTTTACCGCAACAAACAATGGACCGAGGCCGCCGAATGGTTCCGCCACGCGCTTGATCGCGGGCTGAAGGCCAACACCATGTTGCTGTGGTATTTCGAATGCCTGTTCCGCCTTGGGCAGCACCGCGACCTGCGCCGCGCCATTTTGGAATATGGCCGCAGCATCGTCGGGCAGGAAGAATTGCCGGCCGATGTACGCAGCGCCGTTTCACTGTGGATGCAGGTGGCATGATGATAACCCAAGACGATACAACAAACGAGTGACCGCATGCGTGGAATGAACCAAAAAGCCGATGTCTGCCTCATCCTTGAGGGCACCTACCCGTATGTCACGGGCGGGGTTTCCGGCTGGGCGCATGGGCTCATCAAGGAGCAAAGCCACCTGAGCTTCCACCTGTGCGCCATCATGCCGCGCGACGGTGATTTAGTGCTGAAATACGAACTGCCAAGCAATGTCATCGGCCTGACCACCGTGCGCCTGAACGACCTGCCGACCGGCGCTTCGATCACTGGCCATATGGCGACACGGCTGCACCGCGCACTGCGCGCGCCGCTGGCAACCCTGACCAGCGACACGGCCTTGCAGCTTGCCGACCTTAAACGCATCATGGAGGTGCTGCGCGAGGCGCGTGCACCGCTGGGCACGCACGCATTGCTCGACCGCGAGGAAGCGTGGAAGCAACTGGTCGATATCTATGAGGCGGCATTCCCCGATCACTCGTTCCTAGATTATTTCTGGTCGTACCGCGCGATCGCGGGCGGCATCTATTCGGTGCTGCTGGCGCCGCTGCCGCAGGCGGATATCTACCACGCGATGTCGACCGGCTATGCAGGGTTGATGGGTGCGCGCGCCAAGGTGGAAACGGGCAAGCCCGTGTTCGTGACCGAGCATGGCATCTACACCAACGAGCGCCGCATCGAGGTGACGAGCGCCGACTGGCTGGAGGCGACCTCGAGCAAGGCGCTGACCATCGATAAACCACGTCGCGACCTGCGCGACATGTGGATCGACTCCATCAACAATTTCAGCCGCGTCTGTTACGAGGCGTGCGACAGCATCATCACGCTGTTCGCCGGCAACCAGAAGCCGCAGATCGAGGACGGCGCCGATATCGCCAAGATGCAGGTCATCCCCAATGGGGTCGACATCAAACGTTTCGCCGCCCTCGCCCATCGCCGTCAGGCGACACCGACCATCGGCCTGATCGGTCGAGTGGTGCCCATCAAGGACATCAAGACCTTCATCCGCGCCTGCGGCATTCTGCGCCAGTCGGTGCCGGAACTGAAGGCCTATATCATCGGCCCGACCGATGAGGATGCGGAATACTACGCCGAGTGCATGAGCTTGGTGCAACTGCTGGGGCTGGAACAATCCGTGGTCTTCACCGGCCAAGCGAAGGTGGACGATTACCTGCCGCTGCTTGATGTGCTGGCGCTGACCAGTATTTCGGAAGCGCAGCCGCTGGTGATGCTGGAAGCGGGCGCCGCGGGCATTCCCATCGTGGCGACGGATGTGGGCGCCTGCCGCGAGATCATCGAAGGCCTGCCGGAAGAAGCGCCGCATCTGGGTGACGGCGGTATCGTGACCCCCTTGGCAAGCCCGACCGCAGTCGCCGATGCGTTGTTCACGCTGCTATCCAACAGCGAACGCTACGAAGCGGCAAGCGCCGCCATCAGCAAGCGCGTGGCACACTATTATAACGAGAACATCCAGCAGCAGGCGTATCGCAACTTATACGCCCATTATTTGAGGAGATCGGCGTAACGCCATCGGCGTTGCCCTAACGGAGTAAACTATGGCAGGCATTGGGTTCGAACTGAATAAACTGGCCAAGCGCGACGACCTTCTCGGCGTGGCGGGTGCGTATCTGCACTCGGCATTCGCGATCGCGGGGCCGTGGTTGTTCACGGTATTGGCGCTGGCGCTGACGACCTATCTGTATGGCGGCTCCGACAATGTCGAGCTGATGAATTTCCGCGGCGTCATCGTCTATAACTTCTCGTTCTCGCTGGCGCTCTCGGCGCCGGTCTACTTCATCATGACGCGCTATCTGGCCGACCAGATCCACGTCCAGAACGTGACCGGCGCGCCGACCGCCATGCTCGAAAGCATGATACTGGTGTTCCTATTCAACCTCGGCGTGGGCGTCTTCTTCTACGCGTTCTATCTCAACATGCCCATCGAGCTGCGCTTGGCGGGGTTCGCCAACATCTTCCTGATCTCGGCGGTGTGGCTGCTTTCGGTCTACCTCACGGCGCTGAAGAACTTCTCGGCCGTGACATGGACCTTCTTCATCGGCATGGCGGTGGCGGTCGGCGCCGCCCATTACTTCAGTGATCGCGGCGCGGCGGGGATGACGGCGGGCTACAATATCGGTCTGGCCATCATTGTCTTCCTGCTGGCGGGGCGCATCTTCTCGGAATACCCCTACCGCCTGACGACAAAGCTGGCGCTGCGCCCGTTTTGGAGAAAATACTGGGAGCTGGCGGTCGGCGGTTTTTGCTATAACGCCGCGCTTTGGATCGATAAATGGATCATGTGGTTCGCGCCCGAATCGGTGCAGCTGGATTCGAAGCTGCGCTTCTTCCCCGACTACGACTCGGCGATGTTCCTTTCGACCATGACCATCATGCCTTCGATCGCGCTGTTCGTGTTCTCGATCGAGACCAACTTCTTCCACCATTACCGCCGTTTCTACGGCAACATCCTGTCACATGCCTCGCTACGGCGCATCCGCCAGTTCCATATGCGCATCATCGAGGCCATCGTTGCCGGTGCGCGCAGCATTGTGGTGGTGCAGGGCGTGCTCGCCTTCCTGTTCATCCTTCTTGCCCCACAAATTTTCGAGCATCTGCGCATGTTCTTCATCCAACTGGGCATCTTCCGGCTGGGCGTGCTCGGGGCGTTCTTCCAAGTGCTGGTCCTGTTCACGACCATCATCCTGTCGTATTTCGACTGCCGGCGCATCAGCATGTGGATCTTCATCTTCTATCTGGCCAGCAACACCATCCTGACGCTCATCTTCATGCAGCAAGGTTACGCCTATTACGGCTACGGCTTCTTCCTTGCCTCGGCGCTGACCTTCTTCCTCGCCGCTTCGGTGCTGATGTCGCATGTGCGTAAGCTGCCCTACCATGCCTTCGTCACCAACAATAACTCGGTGCAGCTGCCCAAATCGATCACGCCGTCGGGCATCGAGCTTGACGACGAGACCTTCGTGCTGGGCGTCGGCCGGACGGACCGCATGACGGCCGATACGGTCTAGCACCCAGTTTTTGGCTAGTTCCCTGCCCTCTTTGTATCGGGTTTAGCGCAGTGGGCGGCCAATCGTGGCCATGTAATAAACCGTAGTAATATTTTTACTTTACAAACGGGAAACTCCTATATAATTGGATTCGGCCGCAAATCCCATGGCGTGTAGAGATCCCTAGAGGGGTAGGTTTAAAAAAACCGATCCAGCAAGGTGACCTTGGCACTGCTGTCATAAATCCGTCGCAAGGTTTGCTGGTGCGTTTTGGTTAACGTATCAATGAGGGTTTATGAGATGCGAAGCTATACATCGTCCGATTCCGCTGTAAAACACTTACAGCCCGAACAAGCTGTTGTTACTTATCGTCCGCATGCGCTGAAACGCGCCGTGGATTTGTTTTTGTCCAAATTCCGCGGGCACGTGCTTTATGCCGTTAAAACGAATCCGGATGAGCATGTACTGAAGGATCTGTGGGCCAATGGCGTCCGCAAGTTCGACGTTGCGTCGTTGCACGAAGTGGCGATGGTGCGCGGGCTGTTCCCTGAGGCAGAGCTATACTTCATGCATACGGTGAAGTCGCGCCACGCCATCCGCGAGGCCTACAGCACCTATGGCGTGCGCCATTTCTCGCTCGATAGCGAGGAGGAACTGGCCAAGATCCTCGTCGAGACCAAATACGCCGACGATCTGGGCCTGCATGTACGCATTGCGATCCCCAACACCTACGCCGAATTGGCGCTGACCGATAAGTTCGGCGCGACGCTGGATGCGGCACCCAAGCTGCTGGCGCGGGTGCGTACCGTGGCGGCACATGCGGGCGTGTGCTTCCATGTCGGCAGCCAATGCATGCACCCCGATGCCTATAAACAGGCCATCAAGCTGGGCAAGCAGGTGGTGAAGCAAGCCGGCGTGCGCATCGATTCGTTCGATGTCGGCGGCGGGTTCCCCTCCATCTATCCCGGCATGACCCCGCCGGACCTGAGCCAGTACTTCCACGCCATTCATGAAGCAACGCGGGATATTGTCAAATCCCACGGCTGCACCCTGATGTGCGAACCCGGCCGCGCGCTGGTCGCCGAATCCGGCGCCATCATCGTCCGTGTGGAAGCCCGCAAAGGCGATTTCCTCTACATCAACGACGGCACTTACGGCGGCCTGTTCGACGCTGGCGTGCCGAAATTCATCTTCCCTGCCCGCCTGCTCAACCGCAGTGGTAGCGAGGAGGAAAAAGGCTTCAGCTTCTATGGCCCGACCTGCGACACCCTCGATTTCATGAAGGGCCCCTTCATGCTGCCGGCGGACGTGAAGGAAGGCGACTACCTTGAGATCGGCCAATTGGGCGCTTACGGGCGCACCATGGCGACGCGTTTCAACGGGTTCGCCATTGCCCAGCAGCCGGTCGTCGTCAAGGACGAGCCGCTGATGAGCCTTTACAACGACAGCCAAGTCGAGCGCCGCGTGGCCATCGCTGCGCGGGGGTAGTCACCCTCACCCATAAAAAAGCCGCATTTTGTCACATTTTCGTGTGACAGGGGCGCTTTATTTCGCTAATACGCCGCCTACAAAACATGGAGATCCCGATGACCGCAGCCAAGAAGAACAAATCGAACGCCAAAGCCGAACTGCTCGGCAAGACCGTCGAGCATATCGATATCACCAGCTTCGATGCGCGCCCGATCATCGATGGCATGAGCAACATGAGCTTCACCAGCCGCGACCTTGGCCGCGCCACCAGCATCTACAACCAAATGCTGGCCGATAAGGAATGCTCCATCATCCTCACCCTTGCTGGCAGCACCAGTGCGGGCGGTTGCATGAAACTCTATGCCGACCTCATCCGCTACAACATGGTGGACGCGATCGTGGCGACCGGCGCCAGCATCGTGGACATGGACTTCTTCGAGGCGCTGGGCTTCAAGCATTACCATGGCTCGGCCAGCGGTCAGGACGACAAATACCTGCGCGACCTTTATATCGACCGCATCTACGATACCTATATCGATGAGGAGGAGCTGCAAGCCTGCGACCACACCATCCTCGAAATCGCTAACTCGCTGGAGCCGCGCGCCTATTCGTCGCGCGAGTTCATCAAGGAAATGGGCAAATGGCTGGCCAACGGCAATGCCAAGAAAAAAGACAGCCTCGTGCAACTGGCCTACGAGCACGATGTGCCGATCTTCTGCCCTGCGTTCGTTGATTCTTCGGCAGGGTTCGGCCTTGTGAAGCACCAAGTCGATAACCCGAAGAAGCACATGGTGCTCGATGCCATCGCCGATTTCCGTGAACTGACCGACATTAAAATCAAGGCCGGCACCACCGGCCTGCTGATGGTGGGCGGCGGCGTACCGAAGAACTTCACGCAAGACACCGTTGTCTGCGCCGAGATCCTCGGCCACGAGGATGTGGCGATGCATAAATACGCCATTCAGGTGACGATTGCCGACGTGCGCGACGGCGCGTGTTCATCCTCGACACTGAAAGAAGCCTGCTCATGGGGCAAGGTCGATACCGCGCTGGAGCAAATGGTGTTCGCCGAGGCCGGTTCCGTGATGCCGCTGATGTGCTCGGACGCCTACCACCGCGGCCACTGGAAGACCCGCGCCAAACGCCAATTCGCCAAGATGTTCGGGTAACATTGAATGCTACGGGTTGATCTCCTGATCAACCCTGCGCGCCGGTTGACTCCGCCTCTCTAGCGAGTCGCGGGCTGATGGCTCGCTCACCCGGTTCGCTACAAGAACAAACAAAAAAGGCGGGGATTGCTCCCCGCCTTTTCTTCTGAACCGCTCAATTTATTGTCGCACTTCTTGAGCCGCTTTCTTTTCTTCAAACTTCTCTGCGCTTTTTGCTGGAGCTTTACATTCGAATCCATCGCGAGTCGGCTTGTCCATATCGGCCTCACAAACGTAAGCAATACCTTTGGGGAGATTAAAACCACGAAGTGCTTTACCTAAAACCTCGCGCTTATACTGCTCTACAGTCTGACGCACACCGTCAGCATTTTCTGGTGCAGCGATGCTTTCACGCGCATTCGCAAGGTATGTTTCTGCATTTTTAGGCGACAACATAATGCCAGTTTCACGTTCTTGTACTTCGAGGTTTTTGTTAGCTTTCCAGTTCACAGCAGACTGTTCTTCTGGTTTAAGCTTATCAAAATTGCTCTGCGTTTTTGTCTCAGTCATAATTGCCTCACGTGGTTTGACAGTCTGCAGTTTACCCCCCCCCCCGTTAATTTTCAATTAACATCCCCTCAAGATTCGATGAATGGGGTGGTTTATTGAGGGAAATCTTTCGGCATCACGCGTGATAGCATGGCAATAGTTATCCACATATTGCACTGCACACTCACCCTCGGAAATCACTAGCCAAGGCCATTTGCGCTGCTATGGTGGCGCGCGATTTCATGCCCCTTTGGGT